>CAZOQH010000100.1:0-3278 GCA_964581855.1 uncultured Flavobacterium sp. | reverse complement strand
TAATTCAAAAGCTACCACATCATCAGAATCGTGTAAGCTATCAAATTCTTCTTGAATTTTTTCTTCTTCAATCAGAACGATATCGGTTGTTTCTGATTCGGAATTTTGAACAGTCGGGTTTTGGTTTATAAAACGACTTCCTACAGTAATTAATACCAATACAGCAGCAGCAATTCCTGCATATTTCCAAAAAGGAATAACGCGTTTTTTCTTTTTCTGGTCTAGTTTTTCTTCAACCTTATCCCAAATAGCATCCATGTTTTTGAAGGCTTTGGGCTCTTGTTCTTCCGATAGCTTACGGAAGTATTTGTCAATATTGTTTTTATTATTTTCCATAACTTTTCGGTTTTTGATTGTAATACATTTCGATTAACTCTTTTAGTTTAGTACGAGCTACATTGAGTTGGGATTTGGAGGTTCCTTCAGAAATTTCGAGTTGTTCTGCAATTTCTTTGTGCGAATATCCTTCGATAGCGTACAAAACGAAAATCGTTTTTGCACCTTCCGGCAGATGATTCAGAAGCTTTAACAAATCTTCCTCTTCTAAAAAAGTGTCGTTCGAATTTTCAGCTATAGGTTGTACAGAGACGTCTTCTAGATACAAATTATTATGCTTGTTTTTTCGGATTGTGAGCAAACATTGATTGACGACAATCTTTTTTGCCCACCCTTCAAAAGCGAGATTTTCTTTTAGCTGATTGATTTTTGTGAAAATAGTATAGAAAGCATCCGTCAAGGCTTCTTCTATTTCTTCTTCCTTTTTCAGGTATCTTTTGCATACCAAATATAACTTTGGAGCCAAGATTTCGTACACCTGCTTCTGCGAAGCCCGATGCATTTTCCTGCACTGAATGATTAAGTTTTCTTCCATACTCAATGTGTCTTTCCTTTAAAGAGTACCGAAACTCCAAAAAGGTTGGAAAAGGTAATGAAATTTTTAGTTTTGAACAGTAAGGATAAGTGGATAACAAAAAAAAGGATATTCATTATTTTGAATATCCTTTTTTGAATTTTATGTTTTAAACAGTCTAGAATCCTAGAATGATTCTTTTATCTTCAATATCAGCAATGTTCTTCAAAGAAGAAAAGATTCTTCCTTGAACAGCGTTTTGTGCTTGTGTTTTAGCACGATTTGCTTGAGTAGCATAGTTAGGTAGTTCTGCAGCTTTAACTACAGCTTGTGTTCTAACCACGTATATTCCAGTATTTCCTTCTATCGGTTCTGAAGTTTTTCCTGCCTCTAAAGCTAAAGCATGACCAACAACCTTAGGTTCTTGACCTAATCCTGAAATCATAGGATTTGAGATAGAAAGTGCTGTTGCTGATTTTACAGTCTCGTTGTTAGCTTGTGCGATTTCTTCAAGAGAATTCCCTTGTAGTTTTGGTTTGATAAGAGCTGCTTTTTTCTCATTTCTTACGATTGGTTCAATAGTAGCTCTTACTTTTTCTACAGATTGCAATCCGTTGTTGTTTACGTTTTTGATTTTAGCGATGATATGTCCTTGCGGTACATCAAAACGTCTTACACTTCCTTTTTTAGCTTCTTTGCTAAACGCCCATTGTACGATACTTCTTTGTGCTCCAATTCCTACAATACTTTCTTCGATAGCTGTAATTCCGTTTACCGGTACAACGGTTAGGTTGTGTTCTTTTGCTATTTCTTCAAATGATTTGTTTTGAGCTTCCATTTCAATGGTTTGAGAGAAGCTGTAAATTTGATCGTTAGTGGTAGAAGAAGGTTCGATTTGTTGAGCAATAGTAGCTACTTTGTAAGCTGTTTGTTTGCTTCCTGTATCATCGATTTTGATGATGTGATACCCGAATTGTGTGTGAACTACTTCAACACTTCCTTTAGGGTTAAAGAAAATAAACTCAGCAAAGTCTTTGTCGAATCCGTCATAAGTAATTTGTGAATACATTACCCAGTCGATTTCTCCTCCGTTTCCTTTGGTTCCATCTGTATTAATTTCATCGGCAATTTCTCTGAATTTAGCATCGTTATTTTTTACTAGAGCAAAAACACTATCTGCTTTTTGTTTTGCCTCTTCTTTAGAAATAGTAGCCTGAGAATTAAGAGTTCCTGAATATGGAATGATAATATGGCTCGATTTAACAGAGTCTGCAACTATTTTACTGTCTAAAATTCTAGAAATTTTTACAAAGTCATTTTCTTTGTAAAGCGAAGTTACGCTACCTACCGAAGTTTCGTTCATCGAAGGCAGATCTTTTTCAAAAACATATTTTTCGTTAAAAGGTATATCAGAGTTTGAATTAACAAATTCTTCAACGTTTTCGACTTCTGCAAATCCGGGAACAGTTTCGTTTTGTTTTGTAGCTTCGTTATAAATTGTTTTTGGCTCTAAAAGAGATGCTACTCGCTCTTCAATTTCTTTGATATCTGCATCAGATGCTTTACTTTCGATAAGGAAATATTCAAAGTCGCGAGAATCATCCGCTTTATATTGATTTTTTCTTTTGTTCATATAATTGATGATGTCTGCATCCGAAACCGGAACTTCGTCATCATTAATAGTAGTGTAAGGCACAACTACATAATCAAAATTAACTTTGTTGTTGTCTTTTTGGTACAATACTTTTCCGTCAAAATTTGTAACGTTCATCCCTGCTTTTACAAGCGTGTTGTATTCTTGTTCTTTAGCAAAGTTTTCTAGTTGTTGCTCATAATCCTCCAGCCAAAGTCTCCATTGGCTAGGGTTTTGAACTTTTACCATTTCAATATATTGATTGAATTTGTCTTGGCTGAATCGTCCGGCTTCGTCCAAAAACATAGCTTGTCCGCTTTGTTCTAGTACTCCTTCGATTTGTGCTTTTCCGGCACGTAGTTTAAGTTTGTCGAATTGCTCTTCGTACAAAACTGTTTTTACCTCCTGATTCCAAATGCTATTCGAAAGCATAACTGATGAAGCACCTCGATTTTGTTGTTCTTGATTTGCAAGCTTAAAGCGGAATTCATCTGCCGAAATATCTTTTCCGTTAACAGAACCTACATATCTTCCTGACTCTCCAAATCCTCCGTTACCGATTAAGTCCATGAGTACGAAAGCAAATAAAGCAACTCCAACTACAGCAATTACTAATAATGAACGTTGTCTGATTTTTGATAAAACTGCCATTTTTATTCTATAAATTAATGTAATACTAAATTTTAAGTGTGCGAAAATACAACTATCTATCAAATAATAAAAGAATCACGAAAATATTTTACGACAATCTTAAAAAAAATAACTTTTAAAAATGAAATTAAAAAGGCTTTTTTA
>CAZOQH010000099.1:0-6633 GCA_964581855.1 uncultured Flavobacterium sp. | reverse complement strand
AAAACCAAAGATTACGGAACCGCTTGGAGGATTTTACGTCTTCCTTCTCTAACCGATCAAATATTTATAAAAGCCCAAAGAATCCGCACTTTACAAGAAAATTCTGAACGCAAGGTGGATGAAGGAGAAGCTTCTGAATTCATCGGAATTATCAATTATTCGATAATGGCTTTAATTCAATTAGAAAAAGGAATCGGTACTGAACCTGATTTAACATTAGATGAAGCTGTTGTTCTATACGACGAAAAAGTAGCTTTAACCAAAGCATTGATGGAAGCCAAAAATCACGATTACGGAGAAGCGTGGAGAGATATGAGGATAAGTTCGTTTACTGATTTGATACTGCAAAAACTCCTTCGTGTAAAACAAATCGAAGACAACAAAGGAAAAACAATTGTATCTGAAGGGTTAGAAGCCAACTATCAAGATATACTGAATTATTCTGTTTTTGCCCTTATTTTGATGGGTTTACATAAATAAGTTTAGATAGAAATAAATACAAAAAGCAGAACAATTGTTCTGCTTTTTTTGAATAGTAAAAAATTTATCTTTTAAAGAACTCCCAGCTCTTTCATACATTCTTTCATCATTTGGTATGTTCTTTCGATATCGTTGTCCAATCCGATAGAGAAACGAATAAGTCCGTCTGTAAGTCCCATTTCTTTTTGTTCTTCTAACGGAATTTCAGACGAAGTGGAAGTTCCTGGAGCAGAGAAAAGAGTTTTGTAAAAACCTAGACTTACAGCAAGGTAACCAAGATTTTTATGTTGCATCATTTCCATAAGTGCATTAGCTTTTTCGAGCGAACCTGCATCTATAGTTAGCATTCCACCAAAACCATATTCTTCGTTAATCATCGAAGCGTATAGCTTGTGCGAAGGGTGTGATTCTAATCCCGGATAAACAACTTTTAATCCGTCATTTTCAAATTTGTGAGCTAAATACATAGCATTATGGCTGTGTTGTTTCATACGGATATGAAGCGTTCGTAAGTTTTTCAGAATACTTGCAGCTCTCAAACTGTCCATAGTAGATCCCAAAAGCATACAAGCACCTGTATTTACGTCTTTTAATTCGTTTATAAATTCTTGAGAAGCACAAATTACTCCTCCTACTGTATCGCTACTTCCGTTTATGAATTTCGTAAGCGAATGAATAACAACATCAGCTCCTAATAGAGCAGGTGCTACCGAAAGCGGAGAAAATGTATTGTCTACAACTAATTTTAGATTGTGTTTTTTTGCAATTTGAGCAAGCGCTTTGATATCGGCTACTTCTAAAAGCGGGTTGCTAACTGTTTCGCAATACAAGACTTTAGTTTTTGTGGTAATTGCTTTTTCAACTTCGTCAAGTTTAGTAATATCTACAAACGAGGTTGAAATGTTGAGTTTCGGAAGGAACTTTTTCATAAAAGCATAGGTTCCTCCATAAATTGTTCTGCTGGATACGATGTGTTCTCCAGCTCCACATAATTGTAATAAAACAGGAGTAATAGCTCCCATTCCAGAAGCAGTAACGTTAGCGCTTTCTGTGCCCTCCATAGCTGCTAAAGCTTGACTCAAGTAAAGTCCGCTTGGATGTGAATGTCTTGAATAAAGGTAACATCCGTCTGTGTTTCCTTCAAAAGTATCAAACATTGTCTTGGCTGACAGAAATGTATAAGTTGATGAGTCAGAAATAGAAGGGTTAACGCCTCCGAATTCTCCAAAATATTGTAAGTCCTGAATTTTATCTGCTGGATTAAACATAGTTATGAGTTGTTTTTAATTATAATTTTATTTGTTCTAACACTACAAAAAGAGTGATTTGTAAAATAAAAAACAATAGATGTGTTTATTATTAGTAAATAATTCTATATTTGAATGTAATTTCAGTTATTTTTTCTTTTATTAAAAGTAAACTTATAATTTTTCGAAAAATGCAACTAGACGCTATTGACAAAAAGATTCTTAAATACCTACAGCAAGATGCTAAACAAACTACGAAAGAACTTTCGTTAAAAACAAATCTTTCGATTACAGCTGTTTACGAAAGAATTAAAAAACTTGAAAAAAATAAGGTTATTAAAAGACATACGGTCTTGTTAGACAAAACACTGATTGGTAAAGATTTTACTGTTTTTTGTCATATCAAACTCACCAAACCCGAAAAGGAAATTATTCAGCAATTTGAAAAAGAAATTTCACAACTTGATGAAGTAATGGAGTGTTTTCATGTGAGTGGTGATTATGATTATATCCTGAAAGTTCACGTAGCTGATATGAATGCTTTTAGAGAATTTATGGTAACCAAACTAACTGCTATCAAAAGCATCGGAAGTACTCAAAGTAGTATTTCGATAGGAGAAGTTAAAAATACAACCGAGTTTATGCTTTAATATTATTGGGTGTGAAAGAAAAACCAAAAGTTATAATAGTTGGAGGAGGTAAACTTCCTTTCTGGAAAATTATACTTTCTGCTGTTATTTATACCATAATAGCGTATTATTTATTTGTATGGATACAAATAACTATTTCTTCTAAAAGTTTCGCGGTCTCAATGACAGCATTGACGAGCGTAATTTATATTATTGGACTTTTATTGCCTTTAGTTTTATCATTGTCTGTGGTTACTACAAAATACATTGATGTTTTTAATGCCAAATTAACAAAAGAATATAGGATAGGACCTTTTAAAAAAAGGATTTTTAAAGATATTCCTGAACTCGAATATGTTTCGGTTTTTAAAGAGGATAAAAACAGTGATTTTGAAATTAATATTTGGTATAAACATAAAGGTCACAAGAGATTTAATATAGGAGTGTTCGAAAAGAAACAAGAAGCTATGGAATACGCAGAGGTTGTTGCAAAGACTTTAAAAATTGATTTTCTGGATGCTACAGAAAGAGGAAACTCTAAATGGATTGAACTTGATTAACAAAACTAGAAGTTAATATTTTTAATCGTAAATTTGCCTTTCAAATATTTTAAAATGGATGAAATTTTAAGGCAATTTCCAGATTTAAGTTCGGTTCAAATCGAGCAGTTCTCGATGCTTGAAGAATTATATAAAGACTGGAACTCCAAAATTAATGTTATTTCTAGAAAGGATATTGACGAATTATACACCCGACATGTTTTACACAGTTTGGCTATCGCAAAAGTTCAACAATTTGCGAAAGATTCTTGTGTTTTGGATGTAGGAACAGGAGGCGGATTTCCGGGTATTCCTTTAGCAATTTTGTTTCCGGAAGCTAATTTTTATTTGATTGATGTAATTGCCAAAAAAATTAAGGTAGTAAATGAAGTGGCCCAAGCTATTGGTTTACAAAATCTAAAAGCCGAACAAAAAAGAGCCGAATTGGTTTCGGAAAAATTTGATTTTATCGTCAGTCGTGCAGTAACCAATATGCCTGATTTTGTGAATTGGGTAAAAGGAAAAATAAAAAAAGAAAATAAACATAAGCTCAAAAACGGAATTCTTTATCTTAAAGGAGGAGATTTGACCGAAGAATTAAAAAGTTTTCCGAAAGCTATCGAATATAATATATCAGACTTTTTTAACGAGGATTTTTTTGAAACCAAGAAAGTAGTTTATTTACCTTTGTAGAAAGAGAAGTAATTGCAATAATATTTAAAAAAATGATGAATAAGAATACAGTTTTAGGATGGGCTACAGCCATTATGACTATAATCGGTTTGATTTTAATCGGATTAGGGATTTTTAGATATCAAGAATCTGCAGGATGGGGTTTTGGAGCAGTGGGAGTAGGTTTTTTAGCCAACGCATGGGTCTTTAATGCACTGAAAGGAAGAGTATAAAAAAAGCGGGTATTTAAAAATACCCGCTTTTTTGTTAGGCTGAGGCCGTTTGCATATCTCTATTTATTTTTTTCACCAAACCTTGTAGTACGTTTCCAGGTCCTACTTCTATAAATTCGGTTGCTCCATCTTCTATCATTTGTTGAACAGACTGTGTCCATTTAACAGGAGCAGTAAGTTGAATAATAAGATTTTTCTTTATTTCGGCTGCTTCAGATACAGCACTTGCTGTTACGTTTTGATATACCGGACAACTTGGGTTAGAAAAATGAGTATTTTCGATAGCTTGAGCTAGTTCTTCGCGAGCGGGCTCCATCATAGGTGAGTGAAAAGCACCACCTACAGGAAGTATCAAAGCTCTTTTAGCACCTCTTTCTTTAAGGATTTCACAGGCTTTTTCAACAGCAGAAGTTTCACCCGAAATTACAAGTTGTCCCGGACAGTTATAATTGGCTGCAACTACTATTCCGTCAATCGAAGCACAAACTTCTTCTACAATATTATCCTCTAAACCCAAAACTGCCGCCATGGTCGAAGGCGTAATCTCGCAAGCCTTTTGCATAGCTAAAGCTCTTTGTGAAACTAATTTTAGACCATCTTCAAAAGAAAGAGTTTTGTTGGCGACTAAAGCAGAGAATTCTCCTAATGAATGTCCTGCTACCATATCAGGCTTAAAAGAATCTCCTAGTGTGGCAGCTAAAATCACAGAATGCAAAAATATAGCTGGTTGAGTTACCTTAGTTTGTTTTAACTCGTCTGCTGTTCCTTCGAACATTATATCTGTAATTCGGAATCCGAGGATTTCGTTTGCTTTTTCAAACATTTCTTTGGCTAATGGAGAATTGTCGTATAAATCTTTTCCCATTCCCGTAAATTGAGCTCCTTGACCAGGAAAAACATATGCTTTCATTATCTAATATGAGTTTGTTAGTTGTAAAGGAGCAAAGATAAAATTTATTTTATAATCCAATGCGAATTGCTTTTTTTTAGAGTCAAGACATTTTTTATGAAAGTTTATTGAGGTAGGATTTCTTCATAAATAAGTAAACAATAATATTTTACCTTTGTAATTAAAATTACATAATTATATGAATATCGAAATAAAACCAATCCGTTTTGAAGAAACATATCCTATCCGTCAATTGGTGTTAAGACCTAATTTACCCAAGTCAACCTGTTTTTTTGAAGGAGATCAAGAAGATGCAACGTTTCATTTTGGTTTGTTTGAAACAAATATATTAGTAGGAATTATTTCGCTATTCAAAAATAATCACGCTGATTTCCCAGAAATAAATCAATATCAAATAAGAGGAATGGCTGTTTTACCGGAATATCAGAAATTAGGTTTTGGTCAAAAGTTAGTTGAATATTCTCAAGATTATTTAAAACAAAAAAACACTGACTTGATTTGGTTTAATGCTCGAGAAAAAGCAGTTGGATTTTATTCAAAAATAGGATATAGAGTTTTTGGAGAAGCATTCGAAATTCCAACCGTTGGTACGCACTATGTAATGTATAAGTACAATGTTGTAAAAGAATAATAACCAGTACATCTATTAGTTCGAGCTTTTTTGACTTTAATATATCGTTATAAGTAGCTTTTCTCTAATATTTAGTTTAAACAAAAGAATTATCTTTGTCCAAACTTCTACAAAACATGAATTACATTTTATTTGACGGGAACAGACGTAATGCTCTTCTTCCGTTTACTTATACAAAGCCTGTAGCTGAACTTCGTATCGGAATTTTGACCATTAGAGAAAAATGGGAACATTTTTTAGGAAGTACTACTACTACGGTTACCGAAGATTATCTTTCGGACAAATTTCCAATGGTTGAAACTGAAGAAAATATCTTGATTAATTCAAGTTTTTTGCCAAACGACAAGTTAGTTGAATTGGTACAAAACCTAAAAGAAAATCAACTTATTTTAAAAGGCGAAGAAATAGTGGCGTTTTATGCAACCGAGCTCCAAGACGAGATAGATTTTGACCAATATGAAATCCTAGATTTTAACCACGAATGTTTAACGGTTGAAAATACTTGGGATATTTTTGCTAAAAATGATAAAGCTATTCAAGCTGATTATGAGCTACTAACTAAAGACAGAATATCACAACCAATTCCGAAATCGGTTAACGTAATTGCTCCCGAAAATATTTTTATCGAAGAAGGAGCTAAGTTAGAGTTTGTTACGTTAAATGCTTCTACAGGAGTGATTTATATAGGTAAGAATGCTGAAGTTATGGAAGGTTCGGTAATCAGAGGTCCATTTGCTTTAGGTGAGGAAGCTCAGGTTAAATTAGCTTCAAAAATCTATGGTGCTACAACTGTAGGACCGCATTGTAGAGTAGGAGGAGAGGTTAATAATTCGGTTTTGATGGGATATTCTAACAAAGGACACGATGGTTTTTTAGGGAATTCGGTTTTAGGAGAATGGTGTAATATTGGGGCAGACAGCAACAACTCTAACCTCAAAAACAATTACGAAGAAGTAAAATTATGGAGTTTCGAAACGGAGCGTTTCGAAAAAACTGGATTGCAGTTTTGCGGATTGATGATGGGAGACCATTCTAAATGTGGTATTAATACTATGTTTAACACCGGAACTGTAGTGGGAGTTTCTTCAAATATATTTGGTAGTGGATTTCCTCGAAATTTTATTCCGAGTTTTGCTTGGGGAGGAGCGTCAGGTTTTACCAATTATTTGCCAAGTAAAGCACTTCAGACAGCAAAAATCGTAATGAGTCGTAGAAATATTGAACTTACGGAACAAGATGTGAAAATTATGGAACACATCTTTGAGGAAACAAAAAAATATAGAAATTTTTAA
>CAZOQH010000098.1:3265-6701 GCA_964581855.1 uncultured Flavobacterium sp. | reverse complement strand
TTCTTGTCCTATTTTGCTGTTTTGGTACGAAACAATAAGTCCTTCGATATTTTCGAATGTTTGAATTTGCATTAAGGAATACGGACGAGCAAAAACTGATAGAATAACATTATTAGTGCGGGCAATTTCGTATAACCAAGTCAAATCTTTAGTGCTGAAACTATGATTTCTCCAAGCATTGGCATTTGATTTATGATAACCCACAATAACTGTGGTATAACTTTTTAGTTTAGTATTCAAGGAATCTAAACTCTCGCTTTCGACTACCGTAATATCTGCATATCTCTTTAAGGCCTCTACAAAATAACTTTCATCGTCATCACCTAATTTAACATAAGCAATTTTTTGTTTTTCAAGTTGTTTTATAGGTAGAATATCATTTTTGTTTTTTAAAACAGTCAATGCTTTTTCCATTAATTTATAGTGCAGAGCTTCATCTTCGGTTCGGTTTAATTCTTGAACCAAATGCTCTGTATCTATAGGCTGATAATCATTAAGTTCAGCTTTATATTTATATCTTAAAATCTTTTTGACCGAATGTTGCAATCGCTTTTCGGTCAGTATTCCGCTTGTTAGAGCTTCTTTAAATTTTTCGATTGCAACCGGTACATTTTCCGGAAAAAGCAAAATGTCGTTTCCTGCCAAAAAAGCTTCCAAATCAATTTCTCCGGGACTTTTAAAATTACTTGCTCCTTTCATATTCAAGGCATCGGTAAAAATAAGTCCTTTAAACTTCATTTTTTCTTGAAGTAAATCGGTTACTATACTTTTAGAGATAGACGATGGATAACCGCTTCTGCTCTCAAGTGCAGGAACTTTTAGATGAGCTACCATCACACTCGCCAATCCTTCTTTAAAAAGTTTTTTGTACGGATATAACTCGATGTCATTCATTCTTTCTATCGAATAATTGATGGTTGGAAGCGTATGATGTGAATCCTGATCGGTGTCTCCATGTCCTGGAAAGTGTTTAGCAGTTGCAAAAACACCTCCTCTTTGCAATCCTTTGGTAAGTGCAATAGCTTTATTGGCAACATTTTCGGGATCTTCTCCAAATGAACGATTTCCGATAATCGGGTTTTTGGGATTGGTATTGACATCAACAACCGGAGCAAAATTAAAGTGAATGCCCATTCGTTTGCTTTGCCTTGCCATTTGCTGTCCGAGTTGTTCAATCAAATCTAAATCCTGAACAGCTCCTAAGGTCATATTCCAAGGAAAAGCATACGTAGAGTCTAATCGCATTGAAAGTCCCCATTCTGCATCAATCCCAACGAATAACGGAACTTTTGCTTTGGATTGAAAACGATTAGTAAGCTGTGCTTGACGAACAGGACCACCTTGAAAAAAAATTACACCACCTATTTTTTGATTGATAATAAGCGAATCTATACTTTGTGCATGAATTTCATTCTTGTTTGAGTAAGCAGCAACCATAAAGAGTTGACCTATTTTTTCATCTATCGTCATCTGATTGTAAATGCTATCCACCCAACGTGATTGGTTTTCTGTTGTAGGAAAATACGCACGGATATCTTTGTGAGCCACCTCCAGTGTATCGATATACTTATTATGAACTTCCGAAATAATGTCTTTTTTTTCTGATGTCTGACTAATCATATCAGAACCCAACACAGCAAATATCCCTGCAAAAAATAAAATCCCTATAAAATAACGCATCTAACTAAAATCAAGTTTTTTTAACGAGGCTAAAAATATATAAACTTAGACGAATATAAAAATTCATTAACTATTAGTTATCAAAAAAAACAAATAAAAACCTTTCATATTTAGAGTTATGAAAGGTGTTTTTAAAACTTTATTTTTGATGATTAAAAAAATCTACTATGCCAACTTTCGTGTGCAGGCACTTCCCAAAAATCTTTAAATTCGCCTACTGTATTTACTAAGTTATTAAAAACTATAGTATCTCTATTTACTGCTTTTTCTTTTGCCATTTTCTTAAAATCCAACAGCGTTTTGTAGGCTACAAATTCTCCTGTTTTATAGGTTACATTCATCTTATCCAGTAAATCTACTCCGTATTTCTGCTCTAAAGTTTGAATAAATCGCACCGAGCTATCAATCGAACAGCCCGTAACACTATAAGCTTCTTGGTTTACGGCTAAAATTATAAAACGATTGTATTTCGTAATAAACGAAGCCTCTAAGTTATCTCCGTGAGCTACCCATTCTTCGGTAAATTTTTGTAATTCTGTTTCAATCTCTTGAATTTCGTCATCGGTAAATTTCCGATTAGACTGATAAATCCAAATACGAGATTCTTCGGGTAAAGTATCAAAAGGAACAAACATTTTTATCTATTTTATATTTCTTACAAAAATACGAAATAATACCACGCAACCCATAATTTCACACAAGATATAAGTGCAACTGTATTCAAAGAAACAGGCTCAATATAAAATTGAGCCTGTTGTTTTATAAATCACAGATAAGTTTAATCATTAAAATAAAACCCGTTTGGAGCGATACCTACTTCATACGAATTGATAAGGTTACCGCTGGTTGAATAAATAAAAATTTCTCCGTTAGAATTGTAATCTTTCGGATCTGAGATGTAGATTTTTCCGTCTTCTACTTCAAATCCGTAAATGTTGTAAACTCCGTTTAATGACAGAATAGCTTGTGTTGGCAATGCGTTCGCTGATAAATCCATTGCATACACTTCACCTCCTATAGTGTAATACATTTTGTTATTTTCGATTTCTAAATGCGTTGGATAAGTACCTTCGGCAAACGAAATTTGAGAAACTATTTGGTTATTGCTCAAATCAATTTTATATATACCTCCTTGTGTTGAAGGCACTTCTGCACTCCATGAAGCAAAACCACTACACAATACATATAAATAACCGTCTTCTTCTTCGATTCCGTCGGGAACATCGGCAACAGCAATAGTGGCAGTCACCGTATTTGAAGATAAATCAATGACAGAAATTGTATTTCCGACACCCCAACCACCTTTATGAGCCACATACAATTTCCCGTTTTCTTCAACCATTTTTTCAGGTCCTTCGACCACAGGAATAGTTGCTGTAACCTGATTGGAATGTAAATCAATTACAGCGATAAAGTCATCTGAAGCATCTCCCGGATTTCCGAGATTAGAAACATATCCTTTTCCGTTTTCAAAAACAATATACCTAGGACTTTCGATATTAGTCGTAATAGTTGTAATCAGTTCAAATGTATATCGATTTACTACTTTAATAGCATTCGAATTGTTGACTACGATATATGCTCTATCACCCTCAAGTCCGATACTTTGAGCTGTATCTCCGAGATAAGATTGATTCACTCCATAAAAAATATCGTTTTCAAGTACTCCATTTTCTGATAAAAACGAAACTTCTGCCGTTTCGGTACTCATAAATTTTCCTTCGTTGAGAATAAAAACTCCGTTAGCGTATTCTCC
>CAZOQH010000098.1:0-3165 GCA_964581855.1 uncultured Flavobacterium sp. | reverse complement strand
CGGTACTCATAAATTTTCCTTCGTTGAGAATAAAAACTCCGTTAGCGTATTCTCCAGAAACATTTCCTCCGTTATTATTGTTGTCGTCATCACTACACGAAGTTAAAAATAACGGAATTGCAAAAGCCAATAAGGCTGCTTTTTTGATTGTTTTCATATTCATATTTATATTTGTTTAAATTGTTTAAAGTTTAAATTTTAACACACCCCCAACCCCTCTCAAGAGGGGAGCTCGGGAAGAGATTGTTTCAAGGTTCGTCATTGCGAGTGGTCTCTGAGCTTGTCGAAGAGGCACGAAGCAATCTCTTTTTTCTATTTTCTATGTTCTATGTTCTTTTCTCTATATTCTAAAATTCAGATACATCATAAAGTTTCTTCCCGGTAATGCTCTGTTTTCGACACTTTCGTAATAGATATCCAACAGGTTTTGAATTTTTATTCCCAGAGTATAATGCTGTTTAAAAGTATAATCAGCTCCTAAATTGTACACCTGATAAGCATCAATATTATACCTTGAATTATTATCCGAACGGGTATAAACCTCTCCTACATACAAAAATTCTCCGTAAATAGTCAGTTTTTCATAAGCGTATGAAGCAGTTGCGTTGGCTTTGTGAGTCGGCACATAAATCAAATACTTGTCTGTTCTTTTGTCTTTGGAGGAAGTGTAACCGTAATTCCCATTTAAGTTTAGGCTGTGTTTTCCGAAAGATTTCGAATACGACAAACCGGCTTCGAATCCGAAAATTTCGACTTCTTCGGTATTTTCAGGTTCCCACATAGAACTTGTAGGAATCCATCGCAACATATCTTTGAGTTGATTGAAATAACCTGTTACATAGATTTTTAGGTTTTTCATCTTGAATTCGTTGGTGATTTCTGCCTGATACGAAGTTTCGGGTTTTAAATCAGGATTTCCTCCGGTAACCCAATACAAATCATTAAAGGTCGGAATCCGAAAATTCTTAGAAGCATTAAATTTAACAGCATAAAAATCACTTACTTTATAGTTTATTCCCAACGAATATAAAAACGGACTTTCGTAATTATCTGTAATTTCTTTTCGTAACGCAACTTCGTATAAAAACGCATCCGAAATTAAATGCTTGAACAACAAACTTCCCGAACCAATCTGACGTTTTTCGGCATGAATATCCGAACCTTGTCCTTTGTTTTGCGTAACATCAATAACCGTATTGAGTTTCATTCTATCCGAAAAATCATAGGCCAAATCATATTTTGCGATAAGACTTTCTACTTTTCCGAAAGTGTAATTCGAATGATTGATATTCGGAAAATATTTATATTCTTCAAATAAATGAGCCAATTTTACTCTTGAAGTAAATCGATTGATTAAACTTTTCCATTCTAATAAATTCCGAATGTCTGTATTGTGGTATTTGGTAGGCGTTTCGGTAGGAAGTAACAACGAGAAATGGCGTTCTCCGTCAAAAAACTGACTGTAAAACTTCAACGTATTCGATGCATTAATTTTATACCCAAAATTGGCATTAAACGAAGCGTTTTCGAATTGTCCGTTTTGGTTCTTACGGTTTTTTCCTACCCAATCATAATCGTTATCGGAAGAGGAATGGGTAAAACCCAGTTGCAGACTGTATTTTTCTGAGGCTAATTTTGTCTGAAAACGACCGTCAAACGTATTGAAACTACCGTATTTCAGAAACAATTCATTTTCGAATAAATCATAAAAATATAAATCGTTGTTCAGGTGAATACTTCCTCCGATGGCACTACTTCCGTAAAGCACACTTCCTCCTCCTGATTTGATGGTAATATTGTCAAACGAAAGAGCATTCACAGCATTAAAATCAGTTTGCCCTAAAGTTTGCGAATTGACGTTGATTCCGTTCCAAATCACTGCAGTTTGTGATGCTGTTGTTCCTCTGAACGAGGGTGAAGCAGCACCTGCTATACCATTTTCTTTGAAATAAATCAGTGAGTTATAATTGAGAAGTGAAGTCAAAAAACTCGAATTTCGTTTTATAATACTATCCGATAACGTGTTTGTTTTTTGTGTTTGCGAATAGTCTTTAAGTAAATTATCCGATATGACAACTTCTTGAATTTCTACCACAAGGTTATCTTGAGCCAATACAGATTGTCCCAAAAGCAAAAAAGCACCCAATAAAAACGCAATAAATTTCATAAACCACCCGAACCTTTTTCCCCGAAAGTTCTTAATGTTTTTAGTTACGTTTTAAGGTAGGTCTCCTGACTTGCATCTTGTTGTCTAACCTTCCCGTCTGTCTTTTTTTTGAAAAGACAAGGCAGTGGTATTATGAAGAATAACAACAATTTTAATAGCTTACAGTTGCGGGTACAGTTCAGGTTTTTCACCTGATTCCCTTTTAATGAAAAGCATTACACACGCTTTTCAACCAAAAAACTTTGCGCAAAGATATGATTTTTTTAATGCTAAAGCATCGGTACTGCTTTTTTTATCCTAAAAGTTCAGTAACTTCATTTTTGATATAAGCCAACGCTACACTGGTTGGAGATTGTTTATCTAACAAATCCGTAAGAATTACTTCTCTTAATTTGTTTGCAGAATCTACTTTATCGCTCATATTTACCTTACGAATGGTTTGGATAAGTGTGTTCTTTGCGGTATTAATAATTGTCCAACATTTTTCTGAGATATAAATTTGTTGGGTTAAATTATGTTCAAACTCTTGTTCAATATGAAAAACCAAAAGGTTTTCGTAGTCGTATTTGTCTGTAGAATTAGGAGCCACGCGAATTAGCAACTTAGAAGGTTCTATGCGCTCTAAAAATAGAGTCATCCGCTCATAAGCTTGTAAACGCAAAGGCAAAGCATCTTTTTGATTTTCTTTACGAATCAAAAAATTACGACGATTATCTTCATTTTTGATATGAAGGTTAAAAATGTAATAAGCAACTCCTCCTGTGATTAAAGCAGGTAAACAATACGCTAGAATTTCGAAAATCTTTGAAGTATCCATAATATCTAATTTGAAGTCCAAATATCATAAAAAATAAGCAAACGAAAAAGATTTAAAAAAAATATTTGCAGAAATAAAAAATCGCACTATATTTGCACTCGCTAAAGGGGAAACTATTTTAGCGAAACATATTGGAGAAATGGCAGAGTGGTCGAATGCGGCGGTCTTGAAAACCGTTGAC
>CAZOQH010000097.1:0-6810 GCA_964581855.1 uncultured Flavobacterium sp. | reverse complement strand
ACGCTCGGAATCGTTGCTACCACTCCTTTTGCTCCGTTAGAAGTAAGTGTGGTGATAAGTGTATTGTAAACACTTGCAAATACATTTGAATTGGTAATATCGTTTCCTCCGTAAGTAGTCGGATCGATATTCCCTGTCTGATTGTGGTCAGTGGCAGGCGAATTTCCGTCTGAATTTGCACCTCCGTTAGTAGCATATGACAGTATATCATTTGCTCCAATCCAATTTGTAAAGAAAGTAGGGTTCATAGACATTGCGTCTGCCAATACAGTTGTAGTAGGCGAAGTTGCATGTCTTACAAAGTAAGGATTTGCTTGTCCTGTTGCTACATTTGTTACATTTCCGTAACCTGGAGCAACTAAATGAAATGATTTAGCCCCTGGAACCCCCATATTATTATAAGCTCTTTCCTGTAAATTAGAAATTTCAACTGTAGGCATTCCTGCAATATTTTGAGGCCCTCCTGCACTTGCATTAATAATCATACGTGTTGCACCAATCGGGTTACCCATAAACAACATACCGCCTAAATTATTGGTATCATCCGCAAAAGAAGGTTGCGTAAATTCCCCACCTCCTACAAGAGCGAATTGTTGTGATAAAATATTTGGAAACGAATATTGTTGTCCACTTCTAAACATTGTACCATCCATATAACCCGCTGTTAGAGAATTTCCTAAAGCTACATAAGTTGTAAAGTCAGCCTCTCCTGCCGAGTAAGTACTGCTGTCAATTTCGTTTTCGAACTCTGGTTCACACGAAGCAAATGCCAAAGCTAAAACTGATAGATATATAAATTTATTTTTCATTTTTTTACTTTTTTTGATTAGAAACTATAACTTAAACCTACACCTGGAGAAAATGCTGAATTTTTATAAGTTCCTCCAAGAGAAACACTGTTCCCGTCTTCGATATAATGATCGTATGAACCATTAAACTCTTTGAATTGGATATATAAGAACGATAAATCAACTCCTAAATTAGGTGTAATCTGATAAGTAAGTCCTGCAGTATAGCCTTGAGAATCGTTACGTGGAGTTTCTGGAGCAAAATATCCGTTTTGGACTGGACTTTCGTCATAATACCAACCCGCTCTGAATGTAAACTTATCGTTTGCTTCATACTGTAATCCTAGACGATAAATACTTGCGTCTTTGTAATTTCTGGCATTTAAAGATTCTGGGGCTGGAGCTCCATCTCCGAAATATACATCTAGAGCTTCATAAGCTCCCCATTTAGCACGATTATAATCAAAAGCCAATAATAATTTATCTGTTGCTTGGTAAGAAATTCCTACTGCAAATTCTGCCGGCAACGGTAGATCTGCATCAAATGTAGTAGTTCTATCTCCTCCAGCAAAAGCAGGCATATTCGCAAATCTTGCCTCTCCTCCTCTTGCCTCCATCGTCATTTCTGAACGGTAGTTCATCCCTAAACGTATATCTTCGGTAAGATTAAACATAAAACCTGCTGTCCATCCCCAAGCCGTAACTCCACTTTCGTCTAAAGTTACGTTACTTCTGTTTCCTTGTTCGTCAGTCATGGTTCTGGAAAGGTTTCTGTTAAACTCTACTCCTCCGGTAGCAAAAATGGCTCCTCCGGAAAAACTGAAATAGTCATTTACTTTAATTGCAATAGTAGGCTGAACATAAATTGCTTGTAACGAAATTTTGTTTACTAAATGAGATCCTTGCCAATCTTTATCCCATTCTACAGTACTTCCGTAAGGAGAATAAACAGCCAGTCCTGTAGATAACCAGTCGTTCACTCGGTACGAAAGATAAGCATAAAAAGGAGTTCCTGTGTTTTCTGTCTCAGCTTGCCAATTATTGGTTACATTTTGAAACTTAGTATGCGAGAGCAAGTAACTTCCTCCTACCGAAGCATTAAAACGGTCTTCCAAAAAAGACATCCCCGCAGGATTAAAAAATAGTACTTCTGCACTATTTACTACAGCAACACCTGTGTGTCCCATAGCAAGTTGCTTGTTTCCTTGCATACTAATACGATATCCTCCTGCCAATACCGTAGAAGTTCCCAAAGCAAACAAAGCCAATGATAAAATTTTTTTCATAATCGTAAAGTTTTAGTTTGAATTACCCAAAGTTATTATAAAATGTGGATTTGACAACATTTTACCAAAAATATTATGCAGTCATAGTATTTTTTTTTTGATAAAAAATTTGTCTTCTTTTTTTTGAGCACTTATTTTTGAAATAATTCTAGCTTTTGAGGTATTTTATTGAAAAGTCAAAAAATTCTGTAGGGTTTTCTGCATGCAACCAATGCCCTGCATTACTAACTGTTTCAATTTCAGCCTTCGGAAAAATATTCAAAATATCCTGTTCGTCTCTTTCTCTAATATAATTAGAATTTTCTCCTCTTAAAAACAAGACCGGTTGTTCGTATCGAGAGTTTTTAGGTATTTCAATTCCCATCTTGTCATAATTCTCAGTAAGAGATTTAAGATTCATGCGAAAACCTAATTTTTCGGGAGTTATTCTATAGACATTTTTCATTAAAAACTGTCGGGTTCCGAAGTCATCAACATATTGGGCGATAACCTCCTCGACTTGTTTTCTATCCGTATGAATTGAAAAATCAACCGAATTTAATGCATTTAAAATATCCTGATGATGAGGTGAATATTCTCTGACGCTTATATCGGCAACAACTAGTTTATCGATTAAATTAGGGTAATTAACAGCTAAAAACATAGCTAACTTTCCTCCCATCGAATGCCCGATAATACTTATCTTTTCTAAGTTATGATACTTACAATACTGTAAAACATCCTGCATCATAAGTTCGTGCGAAAAATCATCTGAATGAAAGCTCCTTCCGTGATTTCGCAAATCGAGTGTATGAACCTGAAAGCCTGCATCAGCATATCTTCCGGACAAGGTTTTCCAGTTATCCGACATCCCTAAATATCCGTGCAAAACCAATAGTGGCTTTCCTTCTCCTTCAATTCTTGAATATAAAATCTCCATTATCTAGTAGTAAAATTATTAGGTTTAAGCTTTTTGCAAACAAGATTTATACAATTTCATAGATCAACGATTAGACAATCTGTCGAGATACATATTTATTACATTATCCAGTCCTAAATACAAACTTTCGGAAATAAGGGCATGTCCGATAGAAACTTCCAATAGATTCGGAATATTCTCTTTAAAAAACTTGACATTATCTAAACTCAAATCATGACCTGCATTAATTCCGAGACCTAGTTCGTTTGCTAAAATTGCACTTTCGGTATAGGGTTTAATTCCATCTTCATTACCCAGACTATACTGGTGAGCAAAGCTTTCGGTATAAAGTTCAATTCGATCAGTACCGGTTGCTTTTGCACCTTCAATCATCTCTAATACAGGATCCACAAAAATAGAAGTTCGGATTCCGTTTCGTTTAAATTCTGTGATTACTTCTGTCAGAAACTCTTTGTTTTTAACGGTATCCCAACCAGCATTAGAAGTCAACACATCATCTCCATCTGGTACTAATGTAACCTGAGTCGGTTTTATTCTTAAGACTAAATCCATAAATTGTTGGATAGGATTTCCTTCGATGTTATACTCCGTATAGACTATCGGTTGAAGATCGTATGCGTCTTTGTATTTTATATGTCTTTCGTCTGGTCGTGGATGAATGGTGATTCCTTCTGCTCCAAATGACTGAATGTCTTTTGCTGCTTTTAACAAATCGGGAACATTTCCTCCTCTTGAATTTCGGAGAGTAGCTATTTTATTGATGTTTACACTTAATTTGGTCATCTGTAAATTATGCATGGTTAAGAATTACAAAGATAACCAAAGAAAATAAGTTATTTTCGAAAATACATTAAAATAGCATCTTAAACGACAATGCCTTTTAGATTGAAGTTTTCTGAGAAAAATCATTCAATCTAAAAGGCATAAAATATAGTTTGTCCGTTTTTCAGGCAACTGGTTTATTAAGCAAACCAAGCCTTCCAAGGAATTCTGCTCAAAACAAGAATTAGCCCTATCAAATACATCAACCAAATCGACTTAAACTTAGCTTTGTCCGTAGCTGCTGATTTGTGTTTTGACCAACCTATTGTGATTAAAACAATCGCAATAAGGTTAATAAGTGGATGTTCGATAAGATAGAGTCTTAAGTCTGAATTTTTCATTACTTCCCCCATCCCTACTTCTTTCATCGTATTATAATACGGAGAAAGAAAATATAAAAACATTGCCAACAAAAGCTGAACGTGTGTTGCTATCAACCCAAAAAGGGAGATTTTTCTGTCTTTAGCAGTAAATGTTTTGTTCGAAGAAAATCCAATCAAAGCATTAATTACTCCAACCAATAATAAAATTAAGACCAGATAGGCCCAGCCCGAATGAGCTTCTTTAATAAAATTGTACATAAGTTTGATTTTTAGTTTTTGTCTGTTTCGGACAAAGCTAATCAAAAAATATATTCTTATCCATAGGTAAGCTAAATTTAAGAAGTGTTTTTTAATACTTCATTGAAAAAACAAGCGTGTTATTCTATATAAATCATTGTTTTTCAAACGTTATTGATCGTGACACTTCCATAAATTTGAGGTTAAAATCATTTGTAATCATTATTTTATTACCTTTGTACTGCTAATTTTATTTTAAATGAAAGGACCAGCATTCTATTCTAAAATATTACTTTTCGGAGAATACGGAATTATTGATTCTTCAAAAGGCTTGTCAATTCCGTATAGTTTTTATAACGGAGCTTTAAAAATTGACCAAAGCCCAAGCGAAGAAGCTAAAAAATCAAATCAAAGTTTAAAGTCTTTTGTGTCTTTTTTGAAAGAGCTTACCAATCAAAAGCCTAATTTGGTACAATTCGATTTTCAAGCATTGGAGCAAGACATTAAAAAAGGAATGTATTTTGATTCCTCTATTCCTCAGGGATATGGAGTAGGAAGTAGCGGTGCTTTGGTTGCTGCAATTTACGACCAATATGCTCAGAATAAAATTACAGTTCTTGAAAACCTGACTCGTGAAAAACTTCTGATTCTAAAATCTATTTTTTCGGAAATGGAATCTTTTTTCCACGGAAAAAGTTCAGGATTAGATCCACTCAACAGTTATTTGAGCATTCCTATTTTGATTAATTCAAAAGACAACATTGAGGCTACAGGGATTCCTTCACAAAACACTACCGGAAAAGGAGCTGTATTTTTGTTGGATAGTGAAATGGTCGGAGAAACTGCTCCTATGGTCTCTATTTTTATGGAAAACCTAAAAGACCAAGGCTTTCGTAAAATGCTAAAAACACAATTCATCAAACATACCGACGCTTGTGTAGAAAACTTTTTAAAAGGAGATATTAAATCACTTTTTACCAACACAAAAAAGTTGTCTAAAGTAGTTTTGGATAATTTCAAGCCTATGATTCCTGAAAAATTCCACGAACTTTGGAAAAAAGGAATCGAAACAAACGATTACTACTTGAAGCTTTGTGGTTCAGGAGGAGGAGGATATATCCTAGGTTTTACTCAAGACCTTGACAAAGCAAAAAAAGCTTTAGAAGGACATAAATTAGAGGTTGTTTATCAATTTTAATTATGCTAAACAGAAAAAACAAACTGCTCTTATGGAAGATTTTCAGTTTATTTTCTGTGATTCGGGGTTATAACATTTGGCTGATTGCTCTAGCTCAATATTTATCAGCTATATTTGTACTTGCTCCAGAACGTAGGGCTCTATCAATTTTGCTTGACCCATATATGGCCGTAATTGTTTTGGCTACCATACTCTCTATTGCTTCGGGCTATATTATCAATAATTTTTACGATAAAGAAAAAGATTTAATTAACAGGCCGGTCAAAACTAAAATTGACCGTCTGATTAGTGAACCTACTCGCCTTAAAATCTATTTCGGAATCAACTTTATGGTTTTTGCTCTAGCTTTATTGATTTCATGGCGGGCTGCCCTATTTTTTTCGGGTTATATTTTCTTAATTTGGTTTTACTCTCACAAACTCAAAAAATACCCTATCATCGGAAATATCACTGCCTCATTATTGGCAATACTCCCTTTTTTCGCAATATTATTTTATTATCAAAAAGAAGAGCTTTTTAATATCCTCCATCATAAACATAAATATTTCATCATTTTTGCTCACGCTTCTTTTTTATATCTACTTATCTTAATACGCGAAATGGTTAAAGACTTAGAGAACCTCTCTGGTGATTTTCTAAACAACTACCGAACAATACCTGTAGTTTACGGTGAAAAAACCTCAAAATATATCATTTCGTTTTTAATCATCTTGACTTTAATTCCCGCTTACATTCTAATCGAAAAAGCAGATGTAGGCTATATGGACATATATATTTATTTTAGCTTAATCGGATTACTGTTATTCTTAGTGTTTTTATGGAATTCTGAAAAGAAAATTCACTTTATAGCTACACATAATTTTCTGAAACTACTTATAATTCTAGGGGTATTTAGTGTAATTCTTATCGACCCTTCATTGCTTTGGAAAGGAAGAGACATTATTGAAAATATTAAACTATGAGAAAAATAGAACATATCGGTATAGCCGTAAAAAACTTAGAAACATCTAACGAGTTATTTGCTAAACTTTTTGGAGCACCTCATTACAAAACCGAAGAAGTTGAAAGCGAAGGCGTAAAAACCTCGTTTTTTATGAACGGTCCCAACAAAATTGAACTCCTTGAGGCAACCAATCCTGAAAGCCCTATTGCTAAATTTATCGAAAAAAAAGGAGAAGGAATTCATCATATTGCTTTTGATGTAGAAGATATTGTTTTTGAAATCGAGCGACTAAAA
>CAZOQH010000096.1:0-7045 GCA_964581855.1 uncultured Flavobacterium sp. | reverse complement strand
GAAACTGCAAGAGCGATTCTTTCTTATAAAGGAGCATTGCTTAAGCATCACCTAGACGGTGGAGTACGTAAAGGAGCTTTAACTCAAGAACAAGCTGACGAAAAATTAGCTAAATGGTTAGAAGAAAAAGCTGCTAAAGTAGAATCTAAAAAAGACGGTCTTTCGAAAGCAAAAGCAGATGCTAAAGCAAAAGCATTAGCTGCTGAAAAAGAAGCAAACGAAAAACGTATTGCTGCTGCTAAAGAAGCAGAAGCTGCTGCTGTAGCTGAGCAAGCTGCAGAAGAGTCTACAGAAGAAATTGCTGAAGCACAAGATGCACCTCAAGCAGACGAAAACACAGAGGAAACAGAAGCTTAATTATAGTTTAGTAGATTGATGCAAAAAGATTATTTTTATCTGGGCAAAATCGCTAAAAAATTTAGTTTCAAAGGCGAAGTTCTGATTTATTTAGATACAGACGAGCCTGAACTCTACCAAAATTTGGAATCAATCTTTGTCGAATTCGGCAAAGATTTGATTCCTTTTTTTATTGAAAATTGCTCTTTGCATAAAAATAACTTTTTGAGAGCAAAAATAGAGGACGTTGATTCAGAAAGCGAAGCAGACAAAATCATCGGAAGTGATGTTTATTTACCTATTTCGATGCTTCCTAAACTAGAAGGAAATCAATTCTATTTCCACGAAGTCATCGGGTTTAAAGCTCACGACATCAACCTCGGAACCATAGGCACTATTACCGATATAAACGACTCAGGACTGCAAGCTCTTTTCATCATCACCAACCAAGACCAAAAAGAAATACTGATTCCGGTAATCGATGAATTTATCGAAAAAGTCGACCGAAAAAATCAAACTATTTACCTGAAAACTCCAGCCGGACTTATCGATTTATACTTAGAATAATGTTCCGTTTTAAACAATTTTCTGTGAAGCAGGATAAAACGGCCATGAAAGTCGGTACCGATGGAGTATTATTAGGCAGCTGGACACCAATTGACAATAATCCGTATAGTGTTTTGGACGTCGGAACAGGAACCGGATTGGTTGCTTTGATGCTGGCCCAACGAAGTTTTGCCCAACAGATTGATGCGTTAGAAATCGAAGACAATGCTTACGAACAAGCTGTCGATAATTTTGAAGAATCTCCGTGGAATGACCGATTGTTTTGTTATCATGCTGGTTTTGATGAATTTGTACAGGAAATCGACGAAGAATATGATTTAATTGTGTCTAATCCTCCTTTTTTTGAATCCAATCATCAGATTCAGAATCAGGCAAGAGAATCAGCAAGATTTTATGATATACTTCCGTTTGACAAACTTATCGAAGGAGCTTCTAAGTTGCTCTCAAGTAGAGGAGTCTTTTCGGTAATTATTCCTTTTGACCAAGAAGAAAGGTTTATTATTATTGCGAGCGAATTTAGTTTATTTCCTTTTAAAATTACCCACGTAAAAGGAACTGCAACTTCAAAAATTAAACGCAGTTTGATTGCCTTTTCAACAGAGAAAAAAGAACTAGTTACAGACACTCTTATTCTCGAAATCGAAAGACATCATTACACTCCGGAGTTTAAAGAATTAGTCAAAGATTTTTATATAAAACTGTAAGAATTATTTTTTTCTTTGATCTATAAAACGCATTAGTGCATCTCGATTATAAGCCAAACTAAAGGCCAAGCTCATAAAAATTACCCATGAAATAACAAAAGATTCGAACTTTTCTACTCCAAATTGCAGAAATTCATTTTTCGAAAAAATTTGCATTACCAAAACTATAATGCCGTAGCAAACGGTGAGTAAAATATAACTAAATCTTTTGTTGGTTACTCTAAATACAAAAGAATAAAAATAAAATAATAATAAAGCAGCTAAATATCCTCCAAGAGTAACCAATACAATTCCTTTAAATCCGCTATCATTTTCTGCAAGATTGATGTTTTGAAGTAATTCGTCGGCAAACAATGTAACAATTGCAAGTCCAACAAAAACTGCATAACTCTGGACTATGGATAACAGCACTCCAAAAACCCTTCGTACTTTTATTTTTTTGAAATTTACTAAACTTAACGATAAAGCAAAAATTAAAGGTAAATAAAACAGAGCTTTTTCGACTTCAGGAATCAGTAGCAATATTAAAACTACTACTAAAGGACTTAAAAATATTCGCAGCATTAAGACTTAGATTTTGAAGGTGTTAAACATATCAAAAATACAAAAAAATAGCGGATATTATCCGCTTATTAAAAATATATTACTCTTCTGGAGCATCCTTATATTCGGGATAAAGAAAGTTATTGTACGGAAAGCGGGTGATGTGTATATCACGAACAGCCTGATATACTTTTTCGCGAAATTCCTCGATATTTTCTTTGTTGGTAGCCGAAATAAAAAGTGCATTTTTTTCTCCGACTTTATTCATCCAAGTTTTTTCCCAATCACTCAGAGTATTGTGTCGGCTAGTTCTTTCCGTCATCAAATCATCTTCATCTATTGTCAAGTGTTTATAAGCATCTATTTTGTTGAAAATCATAATGGTAGGTTTGTTGTCCGATTGAATGTCTTTTAGCACTTCGTTAACCGATGCAATATGATCCTCAAAATCAGGATGCGATATATCTACCACGTGGAGTAATAAATCGGCTTCTCGGACTTCATCCAATGTACTTTTAAACGACTCCACAAGTTGAGTAGGTAATTTTCGGATAAATCCGACCGTATCTGAAAGCAAAAATGGAAGATTCTTTATGACTACTTTTCTGACTGTTGTATCAAGCGTTGCGAAGAGTTTATTCTCTACAAATACTTCACTCTTGCTTATTAGATTCATCAAAGTCGATTTTCCGACGTTGGTATAACCTACCAAAGCCACGCGAACCATCGCACCTCGATTGCCTCTTTGGATGGCCATTTGTTTATCAATGACCTTTAATTTTTCTTTTAGTAAACTAATTCTATCTCTTACAATACGTCTATCGGTTTCAATTTCGGTTTCTCCAGGACCACGTAGTCCGATTCCTCCTTTTTGACGCTCTAAGTGCGTCCACATTCCGGTCAGTCTAGGCATTAGATATTGATATTGTGCTAGCTCAACTTGGGTGCGAGCATACGAAGTTTGAGCTCGTTGAGCAAAGATATCCAAAATAAGGTTGGTTCTATCTAGTACCTTAACTCCAAGAATTTGATTTAAGTTCTTTTGCTGTGAAGGGGAGAGTTCGTCATCAAAAATTACGGTTGAAACGTCGTTATCTTTTACATAATAAGCAATTTCATCTATTTTACCACTTCCTAAAAAAGTTTTTGGATTAGGTTTTTCTAGTTTTTGTGAAAATCGCTTTATGACTTCTCCGCCTGCTGTAGTGGTCAAAAACTCCAATTCGTCAAGGTATTCGGTTAGTTTATCTTCGTCCTGACCTTGTGTTATAATCCCGACAATAACAGTTTTTTCAAAATTTATTATTTCTTTTTCTAACATTCGTCTCTTTTATAAGTACAAAGATACAAAGGTTTGAAGATTTTTGATGGTAGAATAAATCAGGTTTTACAAAATTTTAAGCATAATGAGTTTAGGGCAGAGTGATGACTAAAATTTTTTGAAGTAAGATTATCCGAAATTTCCTTCCACGTAACGTTTAGTAAGTTCTTTTTCTGGATTATTAAATATTTTTTCGGTTTTATTAAACTCTACAAGTTCTCCTAGATACATAAATCCTGTATAATCAGCTGTACGCATTGCTTGTTGCATATTATGAGTTACAATCACAATGGTATAGTGTTCTTTTAAACGCAATATTAGTTCTTCTATTTTTGCTGTACTAATAGGATCGAGAGCCGAACAAGGTTCGTCCATTAAGATTACTTCTGGTTTTACGGCAATAGTTCTCGCTATACAAAGACGTTGTTGCTGTCCTCCCGACATTTCCATAGCGCTGCGGTTGAGGTTGTCGCTTAATTCGTCCCATAAATAGCAATCGCGAAGAGAAGATTCTACAATATCCTTAATTTCTCCGTTTTTAGCCATTTCGTTTATTTTCAATCCATAAGCAATGTTGTTGAATATGGATTTCGGAAACGGGTTAGGTCTTTGAAAAACCATTCCGATTTTACGTCTTATCAAGGTAGGTTCAACTTCATGGCCTAAAATTTCTTGTCCGTCAAGTCTGATGCTTCCTGTTATGTGAGCATTCGGATTCATATCGTGCATACGATTGATAGAACGAAGCAATGTTGATTTTCCACATCCCGAAGGCCCGATAAGAGCAACAACAGAATTTTTAGGAATATCCATATTGATTCCTTTTAGTACCTCTTTTGTACCAAAACGAAGCTTAATATCTCTTATTTCAATTTTATTTCCCATAATTATCTACTTGTTTTAGGGGTGTATTTGTGTCTGATGATAAAAGCGATTATGTTCAGAACAACAATAAGTAAAATTAATACTAATGCGGTACCGTAAGCAAGTGGTCTTACTTGTTCGATAGCGTGATGTTGCGTTGATAAAATATACAAATGATAAGGCAAGGCCATAAATTCACTGTCTAACGTATCAGGCGGAAAACGCAAATAGAATGTAACTCCCGTGAAAAGTATTGGAGCTGTCTCTCCGGCTGCTCTTGAAAGTCCTAAGATTGAACCGGTAGTAATTCCAGGAATGGCCGACGGAAGTACTGCGGTTTGAATAGCTTCCCATTTTGTGGCTCCCAAAGCAAGTGCTCCTTCACGATAAGAATGAGGAACCGATCGAAGCGCTTCTTCTGCAGATGTTACGATATACGGAAGTGTCATTAATCCTAACGTAAGCCCTGAAGATACAACCGAACTTCCTAAATGAAGTGCTTCTACAAACAAAGCAACTCCAAAAAGTCCGTAAATAATTGATGGAATACTAGCCAAATTTCGGATAGATGCTCTTAAAATATTGGTAAGGAAATTATCTTTAGCGTATTCGTTCAAGTAAATTGCGGTTGCAATTCCGACTGGAATACTGAAAATAGCCGTTATAATGGTAACCATGGTGGTTCCTGCAATGGCTGGATAAATTCCTCCTTCGGTCATTCCTTTTCTTGGAATTGAGAATATAAAATCCCAGCTCAATACACCGGCTCCTTTGTAGGCTATATCAGCCAAAACCAAGAGAATGAAAGCCACGACCAAGATGGTGCAGAATCCTAAAAAACGCATTCCCAAAAGTGCGGATGTTTTCTTGTTAAGTAATTTCATTATGAAACTTTATATCTGAATTTTGAAGCAACCCATTCCGAAAGTAGATTGATTCCTAAACTTATTATAAATAATGTGAAACCTAATACGAATAAAGCATAGTAATGAGGCGAATCAAAAGGAACTTCACCTAGCTCAATGGCAATGGTAGCAGTCATGGTTCGTACTGGGTCAAAAAATCCGTCGGGCATAGCTGTAGCATTTCCGGTTACCATCAGTACAGTCATTGTTTCTCCGATAGCTCTACCGAATCCTAAAATACAAGCAGCTATAATTCCAGAACCTGCAGCAGGCATTACTACTTTGCGTAGAGTTATCCATTTTGAGGCACCTAAAGCATATGAACCTTCTCGGAAAGAAGTCGGAACCGCTTTTAGTGCATCTTCCGATACGCTTACGATAGTCGGTATGGCCATAAAAGCCAGTAAGATTGCTCCGTTAAGAGCATTAAAACCATTGCTCAAATCAAAGGCTTTTGCCAAAAACGGACCGATGAGAACAATTCCGATAAATCCAATAGTTACGGATGGAATTCCGGCCAAAATTTCGATAATCGGACGGACAATTTTTCTGACCTTTTCAGAAGCAACTTCCGAAAGATAAGCAGCAGCCCCAATTCCGAGCGGAATAGCAATTATCATTGCACCAAGAGTGACTAAAAGTGAACTCCATAAAAGTTGTAGCATTCCGTACGAAGGTTCTCCATAAGCAGAAGGATTCCAACTAATATTAAAGAAAGAAGAAAACGGAATATGCTTAAAAGCACGAATGGCATTCGTAAACAAAAGAATAATGATTCCGATAAGGACTAGAACCGAAAACACACCTGCCAAGCGGAAGATTTGTTTCATGATTTGGTCTTGTATCAGTCGCTTTTTCATAGCTTCTTATTTTTGGAATAGCTCCTTGTTATAAGTGGAGTAATCAGCCGGATAAAACCCATTTTCTTCGATGATTTTCATTCCTTCTTCACTAAATTGATACAGAATAAACTCTAAAAGTTTACCTTCGGGCTTTCCGTTAGTGAACTGTAACAAAGGACGTGTAATAGGATAGGTTCCTGAGGTAATGTTTTCTTTATCAGGAAAATAGGCGACTGAATTGTCATCAGCGTTTATTTTTAGTACTTTGATGTCTTTCATAATGTTTTCGCTCAAATATCCAGAGCTTACATATCCAATTCCTCTTTTATCGGTTTTAAGAGCGTCAACAATTTGAGCTGTTCCACTCATTCCGATCATCGAGGTTTTATATTCACCTTTTACGATATTTTCTCTAAAATAGATATATGTTCCGGAACTACTTTGTCTTCCGTATAGGGTGATTTCTTCGTTATTTCCTCCTTCAACTTCACTCCAATTCTCTATTTTTCCACTATAAATAGCACTGATTTCCTCAAGAGAAAGACTATCAACCGGATTGTCTTTGTGTGTAATAATTGCCAAAGCATCTTGAGCAAAAACAATAGGATAAGGTTGTACGTTTGCTTTTCGTGCAAATTCTAATTCTTCTTCAGTAATTTCTCTTGAAGAATTTGCTAAATCAGTCTTACCATTAATGAGTGCGGCAATTCCTGCTCCCGAACCGCCTCCGGTTACTCCAACAGAAACCAAACTGTCTTGATCCATAAAGTTTTCGGCCAAGGCTTGCACTAAGTTTACTTCCGAATCAGAGCCTCTGACTTTGATGGCTACGTATTTGTCTTCTCCAGAAAAGCAAGATTGGAAGATGATTAGACCTATAATTAATAGGATAAATGTGTTTCTTAACATATCTGTTTTTATTCTGGGACAAAGGTAGGGGTGTAAGATTAAGTTAAGGTTAAG
>CAZOQH010000095.1:0-7083 GCA_964581855.1 uncultured Flavobacterium sp. | reverse complement strand
CGATTCTAGTCTTTCTACTATTTTTTCAGCTGTTAATGCCATTACTCAATCTTATAAGATTCCAATAATTTTTGATATTCTTCTGAACTTCTTCTGGTTACGTCTTCGTTTTTCACGATTTCTTGAAGTTTTAAAATTCCGTCAAGAATTTGTTCTGGTCTTGGAGGGCAACCCGGAACGTACACATCAACCGGAATTACCTTGTCAATACCTTGCAGAACAGAATACGTATCGAAAATCCCGCCCGATGAAGCACAAGCACCCACAGCAATCACCCATTTTGGCTCTGCCATTTGTTCATATACTTGACGCAGAACAGGAGCAATTTTTTTAGAAATTGTTCCCATTACGAGTAACATATCAGCCTGACGTGGCGAAAAACTCATTCTTTCTGCTCCGAATCGTCCTAAATCATAAGTCGAACCCATGGTTGCCATATATTCGATTCCGCAGCAAGAAGTTGCAAAGGGCAACGGCCAAAGTGAATTAGCTCGAGCTAGCCCAACCACATCACTTAGTTTTGTAGCAAAAAAACCAGGTCCTTCAATTCCTTGAGGAGCTTCAGCTTTTTTTATTTTTGATGAATTGTTCACTTTTTGTTTTGTTTTAAAGTTTATAAATTAGTCTTCCCAATCCAAGGCTTTCCTTTTCATTTCGTACAAAAGCCCTATTACTACAATAAACAAAAAAATACCTATTTTCCATAGCCCATCTGTACCCATTTCGCGGAAATTAACAGCCCAAGGGTACATGAAAATCACCTCAATATCAAATAGCACAAACAAAATTGCGACTAAAAAATACTTTACACTAAACGGAGTCCGGGCATTTCCGATGGATTCGATACCGCTTTCGAAGTTTTTATCTTTGTTTTTAGAAGATCTTTTCGGACCTAAAAGACTCGAAATAAATATGGTAGCTCCCACAAATGCTGCAGCCAATCCAAGCTGCATGAGTATTGGAATAAAATCAATTTGAGTAGATTGCATAATCTGAAAATTCTAATGTGTACAAAGATACGTGGCATTTTCTGATTTGGCAATAATTACACTCTTACAACAATTGAAGAAAATGTAATTTTTATTGATTCTAAATAGGCTGTTGGTTAGGCTGAAGTATAAAGAATCTGCTTAAATTTGTAATGAAACAACTCATCGAATCAAAACAAAATCAAACAGTTATGGACAACACCACTTCTAAATCCTTAAAGACAATCAGCATTAACGGAAAGACTTATAGTTTTTGCTCTTTAAAAAATTTACCAAACGGAACTGTAAATCACTTACCTTTTAGCATTCGAATTCTTTTAGAAAACGTATTACGAAATTACGACGGTTTCAGTATGACGGACGAACATATTCAAACCTTAATCAATTGGTCGCCTCTACCTGTTGACAAGGATATTCCTTTTAAGCCTGCTCGGATTTTAATGCAAGATTTTACAGGTGTACCAGCTGTAGTAGATATGGCATCACTTCGGGCGGAATATATTCGTCACGGAAAAGATGGTCAAAAAATAAACCCTGCCATTCCAGTAGATTTGGTTATTGATCATTCTGTTCAGGTAGACTATTACGGTACCGATTATTCGTACGGAAAAAATGTTGAATTAGAATACGAAAGAAATAAAGAACGTTACGAACTCTTGAAATGGGCACAAAACGGATTAAAAAACTTCACAGTTGTTCCTCCCGGAATGGGAATTTGTCATCAGGTAAACTTAGAATATCTGGCCAAAGGAATCATTGCTCGTGATGGATGGCTATTTCCGGACACCTTAGTAGGAACCGATTCTCATACTCCGATGGTCAACGGAATTGGAGTTGTAGGTTGGGGAGCTGGAGGAATTGAGGCCGAAGCTGCCATGCTAGGGCAACCGATTTTTTTTACTTGTCCTGAAGTTATCGGATTAAAATTAACCGGAAAAATTCCAGACACTTGTACTGCTACTGACATGGTACTTTCTATTACAAAAGTGCTTAGAGATAAAGGCGTTGTAGGAAAATTTGTAGAAGTTTTTGGTGAAGGATTGGACTACTTAAGCGTAACTGATCGAGCAACTATTGCTAATATGTCTCCGGAATTCGGATGTACAATTACTTATTTCCCGATTGATGACCGTACTTTAGAATATATGCACATCACCAATCGCACCAAAGATGAAATAAAGATTGTAGAAGAATATTGTAAAGAAAATCTTTTGTGGAGAACAGGAAACGAAGAAATTACTTACTCGTCGGTGGTGGAGTTCGACTTATCTTCTTTAGAACCTACTGTTTCAGGCCCTAAGCGACCACAAGACAAAATTTTGGTTAAAGACCTAGGCAAGCAGTTTGCAGATTTATTAGAAAAAGAGCACCAACGCAGCTACAGTCTTCCTTCTGGCAGAAAAGAATCAGGTTGGCTTGCTGATGGAGGTTCGGGAACTGAATTTACTTTTGGTAAAGTTCCGATGGAAAAAACATCTTCTTTAGAAGTTGTACAAGAGAGTATGCAATCGGTTCGTATTAAATACAAGAATCAAGAGTTTGTCCTGAGTGACGGAAGCATCGTTATTGCTGCTATCACCAGCTGTACCAACACTTCTAATCCTTCTGTAATGATCGGAGCAGGGCTTTTAGCTCGTAATGCCATCGAAAAAGGATTGCGTACCAAATCTTGGGTTAAAACTTCGTTAGCACCAGGTTCAAAAGTAGTTACACAATATTTAGAGCGTTCAGGCTTAAGCTCTGACTTAGAAGCCCTTCGATTTCATACTGTAGGTTATGGTTGTACCTCTTGTATCGGAAATTCAGGTCCGTTGCCTCCACATATAGCTGAAGCTGTGGACAAAGGAGAATTGGTTGTAGCTTCAGTGCTGTCGGGCAACCGAAATTTTGAAGCACGTGTGCATCCACAAGTAAAGATGAACTTCTTGATGTCTCCGATGCTTGTCGTAGCTTATGCTTTGGTCGGAAGAGTTGATGTAGATTTGATTAACGATCCATTGTCGTATGACCCGAACGGAAATCCGGTATATTTAAAGGACATTTGGCCAAGTCGAGAAGAAATTGCGCAAACCATCAATGAGTGCGTTAAACAAAGTGATTTTCAGGAAGTATATGACGTTATTTTTGATGGTTCTACAGATTGGCAAAATCTCGAAGTTACTTTGGATCAAAATTTTGAATGGAACAATAAGTCAACTTACATCAAAGAAGCTCCTTTCTTTGAGAACTTGAGCGTTACACCTCAACCTATTTCGGATATTGCGAATGCTCGTGTATTGTTGTATTTAGGTGATTCGGTAACCACGGATCACATTTCACCCGCAGGATCCTTTAGAGAAGATAGTGCTGCGGGTCAATACTTAATGTCACACGGAGTAAATAAATCTGATTTTAACTCGTATGGTTCGCGTAGAGGAAATCATGAAGTGATGATGCGTGGTACATTTGCCAACGTGCGAATCAAAAATAAAATCGTAGATAAAGAAGGTGGTTTTAGTAAACACTTCCCGAGTGGAGCGGTCAAAACAGTATATGAAACTGCCATGGAATATCAAAAAGATAACACGCCTTTGGTGGTACTGGCCGGAAAAGAATACGGTTCTGGGTCCTCGCGTGATTGGGCTGCAAAAGGAGCCTATCTGTTGGGTATAAAGGCTGTAATTGCAGAAAGTTTTGAACGAATCCACCGTAGTAATCTAGTCGGGATGGGAGTAGCTCCATTAGTTTTTATGGACGGAGAAAATGCGCAAAGCCTTGGTTTAGACGGAACCGAAATTTTTAATATTACCGGATTGAGCGATAATCTTATTCCGCATAAAATATTAGATGTGAAAGCTATCCATCCTAGTGGAAAAATTATTGAATTTAAAGTCAAAGCTCGAATGGATTCTGCCATCGAAATCGAATATTATAAAAACAACGGAATTCTACAATACGTTTTGAGAGACTATTTAAAGAATAGTTAATTTAGAAAAACACCAGAATTCTCCAGGGTTATAACAGCATAATTTGCTAAGGTTTATAGGAAAAAGTTGACTTGAAACAACAAGTTCAGATCAACATAAAAATCTATAGGTCAGACATTTGTGTTGTTAATTCAAAGAAAACCTAAACAAAAGTACAATTACACACGAATTGCTCAAGTGCTCGAGTATTTTTAAGCAATAATTTATTTCGGATGAAGTTATTCAATCTTAGCTTTAAGTTTATGTAATTTTAAACGCTATTTAGGCATTGAGTTGGTTATAACCCATAAGAAGTTTCTGCCGTATAGGAGTGTTGAGCATACCAAAAGAACTATGAATCATAAACAGCATACACTTTTTGAGACTGCAATTGAAAGCAGGCGTTTGCATGATGTTTTTATAAAAATTACAGAAATGACACCTTCAGAATTCGAAAATGGAGGAGAAAATCTTTCTATTAATTATAGTTTTAATGAAAGTCCTTTCGGAAAATTACTCATAGCTTCTACTCCAAAAGGGATTTGCTACATGGTTTTTGTGGATAACGAAACTTATGCCTTGAATAACCTGAAACAGCAATTTCCTAAGGCTACATTAGAATTTAAATCAGAGTTTACTCATCAAAGCGCAGTGTCTATCTTTAAAGACGATTGGAGTGAAACATTCGAAATCGAACTGCACCTAAAAGGAACAGATTTTCAGCTTAAAGTATGGAGAGCGCTATTGAAAATTCCGTTTGGAAAACTATCTACCTACGGAAATATTGCAAAACAAATTGGTCGCCCTAATGCTTCGAGAGCTGTAGGAACAGCCATCGGAAACAATCCTATTTCTTTTCTTATTCCTTGTCATCGCGTAATACAATCTAACGGAAACATTGGTGGTTATATGTGGGGCAACACCCGAAAAAAAGCTATCATTGGGTGGGAAAGTACAAAATCAGAATATAAATAAATTAACTGAACTTTTTTATTAGAAAATGGTAGCTTTGTACGCTATTTCAAAAGTTTTACTGTTATGAATGAACAAAAGACCTATCCTATTGATAAACTCACGCATCCAATTCAAAAATTTATACAAAACGAAAAAGCAGGAGGAATTGTTCTAGGAATAAGTGTAATAATTGCTTTGATATTAGCTAATTCACCACTATCTGAAGCATATCATCATTTTTTTGAACACAAATTCGGATTTCAATTTGACGGTAAAAGTTATTTAGAGTATAGCATACATCATTGGATTAACGATGGTTTAATGGCTATATTCTTTTTTGTTGTCGGACTAGAACTGAAGAGAGAAATTGTCGGAGGAGAACTCTCTAACCCTCGAAATGCACTATTGCCCATTGGAGCAGCAATTGGAGGGATGTTAGTGCCCGCAGTCATATATCTGGTTTTAAATCCATCTGGAGAAACTCAAAACGGATGGGGAATTCCGATGGCAACTGATATTGCTTTTGCCTTAGGGGTTTTATACCTTCTGGGTAAAAAAATTCCAATATCATTAAAAATTTTCTTGACAGCCTTAGCCATCATTGACGATTTGGGAGCTGTTTTGGTAATTGCATTTTTCTATACTTCAGAGATTTCGGGTTTAAGCTTACTAATCGGATTGGGGTTTGTACTGATTATGTACATCGGAAATAAAATGGGAATACGAAACATTCTGTTCTATGCCATTATTGGAATTGTTGGAGTATGGACCGCCTTTTTGCTTTCGGGTGTTCATGCAACCATTGCTGCTGTATTAGCGGCTTTCACCATTCCTGCAGACATGAAAATCAAAGAAAACATTTATATCTCAAAGATTCAAAGTTATTTAAATAAGTTCAAATCTATTGATCCTAATGATAAAATCCCTACACTGACAAACGAACAATTACACCTCTTAGATGAAGTTAAAAAAGATACCAACCGAATAATTCCACCATTACAACGTTTAGAACATGTAATGCATCCTTTAGTAACGTTTTTGATTATTCCTATATTTGCTTTGGCCAATGCAGGCGTATCTGTTGCTGTTGATTTAGACCAACTCTTTAGTACAAATATTGCTTTAGGAGTTGCTCTTGGACTTTTAATCGGAAAAGTAGTTGGTATTGTATTTTTTACTTGGATTTTGGTTAAGCTGAAAGTCGCTCCGTTTCCGAAAGGGATGAATATCAGAAATCTTTTTGGATTAGGCCTATTAGCCTCAATTGGCTTTACGATGTCTTTATTTATAACTTCGTTAGCTTTTACTGATCAGGAGCATATTACACAAGCAAAAATTGGAATTTTTGCAGCTTCAATAATTGGTGGGGTTTTAGGGTATTTGGTTTTAAATAAGAAAAGCTAAAAGTGGCTTTTGTTGGCAACAATTAGATAAAAACGGTAGGTTATAAGTTTGTGCAACAATTATTAAGCGATTGCTGCACAATACTTTTACAAACCGTTTTATTTTCTTTTTACATTTACGGCCATTAGACCTTTTTTTCCTTGTTCTATTTCAAAAACAACCTCGTCATTTTCGCGGATATTTTCTAATAATCCTGTAGTGTGAACAAAAATATCTTCGTTCCCGTTTACTTGTGAAATAAATCCAAATCCTTTGGATTCGTTAAAAAACTTTACTGTACCTTCTTGCATTTCTAATTTATATTAATTGTTTATATTATTTGTTTATATCTACAGCCCTATATCCTTTGGGAGTAAATTCTTTTTTATAACTGACCTTATCGTGTTTATTGATGGGTTGGTTGAGTTGCCCATGATGAAAAAACACATTTGCATTTGTTTTGTCTTCAGTAATGAATCCGTAGCCTTTTTCGCTAAAATAGGTTACTATGCCCGTAAAGACCATATCTGGATTAACTTCTGATCGAAGATTTTCTTCAATTTCCTTTCTTTTCTTAACCAAGTCTTCTTCTCTGTTTTGAAGATGAGGAGGAGTAGATGTGAAATTACCGTTTACATCTACATAAACAATCATGTCTTCAAAATCCTTCCCTTTATTATTATTCGCCTTTCTATCTTCTCTTCGGGCTGTTTTGTCTTGAAGTTTTTTTAACTTTTTCTTTTTATTTTCTTTCTTAGAAAAAGAATCTGCCATAGTTTATATTTTTATTAGATGAATAAATGATTTTGTTT
>CAZOQH010000094.1:0-7127 GCA_964581855.1 uncultured Flavobacterium sp. | reverse complement strand
AAATTATGGATCATTCGGATGTGGCTTTGTATGTGATGACTCCCGAATTTGGAGCAGCAACGCAACTCGAAAAAATCGATATGCTTGATTTTGCTGATCTAGTAGCAATCAACAAATTTGACAAAAGAGGAGCCTTGGATGCTATCAGAGACGTAAAAAAGCAATTCCAACGCAACTATAATTTATGGCACGAAGATCCGGATACAATGCCAGTTTTCGGTACGATTGCTTCACAGTTCAACGATCCTGGAATGAATTCGCTTTACAAAGCGATTATGGACAAAATAGTCGAAAAGACAAATGCAGATTTAAAATCTACTTTCGAAATCACTCGCGAGATGAGCGAGAAAGTGTTTGTGATTCCACCTAGCAGAACACGATATTTATCTGAAATTGCCGAGAATAACCGAAAATATGACGAAACGGTTTTAACGCAGGTTGAAGTAGCTCAAAAACTATACGGAATTTATAAAACGATTTGTTCGGTTGCTGGAATCAAACCTGAAAACGAAAAATCGTTGTTGGATAAATCGGGAATAACCCTTTCAGAACTTCAAGCCCTGAAAGGGTTCGAAGAAAACAAGGAGTTTATTGATTTACTTCTGAAAGAATTCGACCGAGTAAAAATGAATCTTGACCCATACAATTGGGAAATCATTTTAACGTGGGACGAAAAGGTAAACAAATATAAAAACCCGGTTTATTCGTTTAAAGTTCGAGATAAAGAAATCAAAATTCAAACACATACCGAATCCCTTTCGCATACGCAAGTGCCAAAAGTGGCTTTGCCAAAATACCAAGCTTGGGGCGATATCTTAAAATGGAATCTTCAGGAAAACGTACCTGGAGAATTTCCGTTTGCTTCAGGATTGTATCCGTTCAAACGTGAAGGAGAAGACCCAACGCGTATGTTTGCCGGAGAAGGTGGACCCGAAAGAACCAACAGACGTTTCCATTATGTGAGTTTAGGAATGCCTGCCAAAAGACTTTCAACCGCTTTTGATAGTGTAACTTTATACGGAAACGACCCAGATTATCGTCCGGATATTTACGGGAAAATCGGAAATGCAGGAGTTTCTATCTGTTGTTTGGACGATGCTAAAAAACTCTATTCAGGTTTTGATTTGTCACATCCTGCCACTTCGGTTTCGATGACCATCAACGGACCTGCTCCGATGTTGTTAGGTTTCTTTATGAATGCGGCTATTGATCAGAATTGCGAGAAATACATCAAAGAAAACGGCTTGGAGCATTTGGTTGAAGCCAAGAAAAAAGAATTGTATGATGACAGAGGATTAGAGCGACCGAAGTACAACGGAGAATTACCAGAAGGAAATGACGGATTAGGATTGATGCTTTTAGGCGTGACTGGAGACCAGATTTTACCTGTTGATGTATATAACCAAATCAAAGCCAAAACCCTTTCGCAAGTTCGTGGAACAGTTCAGGCAGATATCTTAAAAGAAGACCAAGCGCAAAATACCTGTATTTTCTCGACTGAATTCGCTTTAAGATTGATGGGAGACGTACAACAATATTTTATTGAGAAAAACGTGCGTAACTTCTATTCGGTTTCGATTTCTGGATATCATATTGCCGAGGCGGGAGCAAATCCGATCACACAATTGGCATTTACTTTGGCAAATGGTTTCACTTACGTGGAATATTATTTGTCGAGAGGAATGAATATTAACGATTTCGGACCGAACTTGTCGTTCTTCTTCTCAAACGGAATCGACCCTGAATATGCCGTAATTGGTCGTGTAGCTCGTAAAATTTGGGCAAAAGCTCTAAAACTGAAATACGGAGCTAACGAAAGAGCACAAATGCTCAAATACCACATTCAGACTTCGGGACGTTCGCTTCATGCTCAGGAAATTGATTTTAACGATATTCGTACCACACTTCAGGCTTTATATGCGATTTATGACAACTGTAACTCATTGCATACAAATGCGTATGATGAGGCAATCACGACTCCGACCGAAGAGTCAGTTCGTAGAGCGATGGCAATTCAGCTGATTATTAATAGAGAGTTAGGTTTGGCAAAAAACGAAAACCCAATTCAAGGGTCGTTTATCATCGAAGAACTAACTGATTTAGTTGAAGAAGCGGTATTGGCTGAATTTGATAGAATTACCGAAAGAGGTGGTGTGTTAGGTGCTATGGAAACCATGTATCAACGCTCAAAAATTCAGGAAGAAAGTCTGTATTACGAAACATTAAAACATACAGGTGAATTTCCGATTATTGGAGTAAACACTTTCTTGAGCAGTAAAGGTTCGCCTACGGTGATTCCGGCTGAGGTCATTAGAGCTACCGAAGAAGAAAAATTATTCCAAATCAAAACCAAAGAGAACTTGAATAAAGCCAATGAAACAGCTGTTCAAGTTCAATTAGAAAAAATTCAAGAAACGGCCATTCAAAACCAAAACATATTCGAACAACTCATGGAAGCAACCAAGGTTTGTTCGTTGGGGCAAATTACTTCCGCTCTATTTGAAGTTGGCGGACAGTACAGAAGGAATATGTAAATTCAACTTTTATAAATTTTGTAGGAGTTTGGTTGATAAATAAAACCTCCAAGGTGTTTTTACTTTGGAGGTTTTTTACTTTTAAAACTTATGCTTATTCAAATCGGATGTTATAAGTGATTCCGAGTCCAACGGTTTGAATATCAAAATCGTTTTCTGTACCAATGTGTTGGTAAAATCCGTAAAAATTCCAATGATACGTATTATACCCAATTTGTGGATTTAAATACAACCCTCCGCTGTTATTATCTACATTGGTGAGGAATCCATACCCGACATCAACCCCTATAAACCAACCCGATTCGTTAAAATAATAGCGTCCAAAGGCTGCTAAAGGAATAACTCCAAAGTCGTCGTAATCATCTTTTGCAAAATAATTTTGGTATCCAGAAGCGATACCCAATGCAAAATTCGGATTTGCCAAGAACTGCCCTCTAAGGTCTGCTCCTAGTGCAAAAGAGGAATAATCAGAAGTATCTCCAACCGGAGCTGCAGCCGTAATTCCTAATTTTAACCAAGAATTGTCAGGCGTAATCTCAGAATTCTGACCATAAAAAATTCCAACTGAAAATAAACTGAATAAAACTAATAACTTTTTCATAATAATAAATTTTATGGTTAATATGGGTTATAAAAGTCAAAAACAATACCGATGTATAAAATAATAACTTGTTTTGTACTTATACTTCTTTGAATTAAGAAAAAAATAGTATCGATTCTTGTAATCTTATTAACGTATTGCAGAAATGATATAAAACAATTATAAGGTGTTATAGGTTTTTGCAATAGCTATTTCTATTTTTCATTTTTATAACAAAAAAATAGTACCTTTAAATGCTGATTATGAATTCCAAATCCTGAATTGTTATGCTTCTCAAACGTTTCCTTTTACTTTTTACTATAACTTTATTGGTGCAATCGTGTAAAAAATCTACAGAAGATTTCGAGTCTGATTTTTTATTGTATCAAGATTATATCTCCGGATTTTCATCAGGTTTGGTCTCGAGCGAAACCGATATCCGAATGGTGTTTACTTTCGATAAATCAGATTGGGTAGCGGGGCAAGAAATAACAGAGGAATTGTTTTCTATTTCACCTTCCGTAAAGGGAAAAATAGTGGTTTTGTCGAGTAATACGTTGAGTTTTGTTCCAGAAAACAAACTCAAACAAGACACAGAATACCGCATTACTTTTCACCTGAATAAAGTGATGACAGTACCAAAAGAATTAGCAGATTTTCGTTTTACTATCAAAACTTTTAAACAAGATTTTACTGTTTTTACGAATGATCTACAATCTTACAGTAAAGATTTTCAGTATTTGAACGCCACTTTACAAACAGCCGATGTCTTAGACTTAGAAACGGCTTCAAAATTGGTCAAGGCAACACAAAACGGAAAAAAGCTCAACATAAAATTTGATAAAACATTTAGCACTAAGACAGATTTTAAGTTTATTGTCGATAGTATTGTACGGGCAGAAGAAGACGCAAAAATCTTGATTTCGTGGGATGGAAAACCGTTTGATATTGACCAAAAAGGAGACGTGGAATATGAAATTCCCGGAAAAAACAACTTTAAAATTTTAGGCACAGAAGTCGGAGATGCAGAAAATCAATCCCTTTTTATTAATTTCTCAGATCCGATTAAAAAAGGACAAAATCTAAACGGATTGGTACAAGTAGAAGGAGCAGATAACTTGCGGTTTTCGACAGAAGGAAATTTGCTAAAAGTGTTTTTTACAGAATCAATGAAGGGACTATTAAATGTGGAGGTTTTTCAAGGAATCGAAAGCGAAGACGGTTATAAGATGAAAAGTAATTATACCGAAAAAATACTATTTGAACAGTCGAAACCCAATGTAAGATTCATCAAAAACGGAACTATTTTGCCGAGTTCCAACAATTTGAAAATCAATTTTGAAGCTACCAATTTGAAAGCAGTCGATGTGCGAGTTTATAAAATCCACTCTAATAATATTTTACAGTTTTTACAAGACAATCAGCTCAACGGAGCCCGAAATCTTCGCAAAGTAGCGACACCAGTTGCCACACAAACCATCAATTTGTTAGAAAGCAACCTGACCAATTACAGCAAATGGAATGCTTTTGCATTGGATTTAGCTAGTATTATTTCGGTAGAACAAGGAGCAATTTATCGAGTGGAATTGTCGTTCAAAAAATCATATTCCTTATATAAATGCGAGGCAAATTCTGAAGAAACCCCAGAAGATGATTATTACGCAAATCAGGATAATTTCGAAGTGCGTTCGTCAGATAGTTATAGCTATTACGATTACTATTGGTATGATGATTACAGCTGGCAAGACCGTCAGGACGCTTGTTCCGACTCCTATTTTAGACGTGGTTCGGTAGGAACAAATGTCTTGACTTCTAACTTGGGTGTTATTGCCAAAAGAGGCGATAACGGAAGCTATTTTGTAGCAGTGTCTGATATTGTTTCGACTGCAGCTGTAGCAGGTGCGACGGTTGAGTTGTATGATTATCAGCAACAAAAACTAACAGTCGGCAAAACCGATAACGACGGAACCATACATTTAGCAACTCCTAAGTATGCCTATTTTGCTGTAGTGAGTAAAGACAACGAAACGACTTACGTAAAATTAGACGAAGGAATGTCGCTTTCTGTTAGTAATTTTGATGTTTCGGGCAAAAAAATACAGGAAGGTCTCAAAGGATATATCTACGGAGAGCGAGGAGTGTGGAGACCAGGAGATACTTTACATCTGGCTTTTATGCTCAATGACAACGACAGCCAACTCGATAAATCACATCCTATAAAATTCCGTTTGAATGACCCACAAGGTAAGTTGATGTTCGAAGCGATTCGGAAATACGACTCTAAAAACCATTATCGTTTTTCTGTTCCCACTCAAGCAGCTTACCCCACAGGAAATTGGGAAGCAATGGTTAGTGTGGGAGGCGCTAGATTTTATAAACGCATCCCGATAGAAACGATAAAACCCAATCGTTTGAAAATTAAAAATAATTTTAGCGCAGACAAATTGTCTGTTGATAAACCGGTAAACAGTCAGATTGAAGTAACTTGGCTTCACGGAGCAACTGCAAAAGATCTGAAAGTTGAGGTTCAAGCTAAGTATATGGCTCACAAAACTACTTTCAAAGGTTATGAGAAGTACGTTTTTGACAATCCGGTATTTAAATTTGAAACCGAAGAATCCAATGTTTTTGTAGGAAAAACAGACCAAAACGGAAAAGTATCGTTTAATCTGCAACCTAAAATTACTTCGCATGCTCCGGGAATGCTTCGAGCTAGTTTACTTACCAAGGCCTACGAAAACGGAGGTGATTTTTCGACAGATGTAACCACCATAGATTATTCACCTTATTCGACCTATGTCGGATTAAAAGCACCCGAGCCTAATAAATATGGGTTGCTGGAGACAGGAAAAACCAATAAGTTTGACGTTATCACATTAGACGAAAACGGTAAACCAAAATCAATAAAAGGTCTGATTGCCAATGTTTATAAAGTATCTTGGAGATGGTGGTGGGATGCCTCGTATGACAATCTATCGAGTTATGTTTCTTCGAGTTCGAATCAGGTTTTCAAAAGTCTTACCCTGAATACGGATGCAAGCGGAAAAGCCAGTTTTGAGTTTAAAAATGAGGAAAATGAATGGGGTAGGTATTTAATTTACGTGTCCGACCCCAATGGAGGTCACGCAACGGGTCAAACAGTCATGATAGATTGGCCTTATTGGAGTGGAAAAACCCGAAATACAGATGCCACTCACGCAACCATGCTCACTTTATCTACTGATAAAAAGAGTTATGAAGTAGGTCAGACAGCACAAATTTCTTTTCCGTCAAGTGAAGGAGGTCGAGCGCTCATATCGGTAGAAGATGGTGCCAAGATAGTACAAACACTTTGGGTAAACACCACAAAAGGTGAAACCAAAATCAGTTTGCCTATTACTGCCCAAATGGCTCCAAATGTATTTTTGAATATAACGCTTTTACAACCACATGGCTCTACATTAAACGATTCTCCGATTCGTCTGTACGGAATCATTCCGATAGAAGTTTTGGATAAAAACACCAAGCTAGAACCTCAAATTTCAATGCCCGATGTACTCAAACCCGAGACTTCGTTTACAGTTAAAGTAAGCGAAAAATCAGGTAAAGCGATGACTTATACTCTAGCCGTTGTTGATGAGGGTTTACTGGATTTAACCCGATTCAAAACTCCGAATGCTTGGAACGATTTTTATGCTCGTCAAGCTTTAGGGGTAAAAACTTGGGATATTTATGATGAAGTAATAGGCGCATATGGAGGTAAAATCAATCAGATTTTTGCAATCGGTGGTGATGAAGACTTGGCAGGAGTAAATGCTCAAAAAGCTCAACGTTTTAAACCTGTGGTACTGTATTTAGGTCCGTTTACTTTAGAAAAAGGAAAAACAGCTTCGCATAAACTCGATATGCCAAATTATATAGGTTCAGTCCGAACAATGGTAGTAGCAGGTGATGTAAAAACTGAAGCATACGGAAGTGCCGAAAAAGCAACTCCGGTTCGTACTCCACTTATGGTATTGGCTTCGCTTCCGAGA
>CAZOQH010000093.1:0-7305 GCA_964581855.1 uncultured Flavobacterium sp. | reverse complement strand
CTGTTCGTATGGCTATCGCTCGTGCAATTTGCGAAGTAGATGCAGAAAACAGAGCAATTGTAAAACCTGAAGGACTATTAACAAGAGACCCAAGAATGGTAGAGCGTAAAAAATTCGGACAGAAGAAAGCGCGTAAAAGATTCCAATTCTCTAAACGTTAATATCATCGTTCATTTATTATTGAATTTAAAATCAAGTTATTGTTGCTGATCCCAATGCGTTGGGAGCTTAGTTTAGCATCTAAATGATTAAGACCATTTTCAACAGAAAAGCTACTTAGTCATTGCTTACTACAACAGAACGTAAACTATTTAGAAAAAATGGCAAACAAAATTGAAGTAAAAGAATTATTAGAGGCAGGTGTTCACTTCGGACACATGACCAGAAAATGGAATCCAAACATGGCTCCTTATATCTATATGGAGAGAAACGGAATCCATATTATCAATCTTTATAAAACTGCAGCAAAGATTGAAGAGGCTAATGAAGCCCTAAAAAAAATCGCTGCATCTGGTAGAAAAATACTTTTCGTAGCTACCAAAAAACAAGCAAAAGACATCGTTGCTGAAAAAGCAAAAGCAGCTAACCAACCCTACATCACTGAAAGATGGCCTGGTGGAATGCTTACTAACTTCGTTACTATCCGTAAAGCTGTTAAAAAAATGGCTTCTATCGATAGAATGAAAAAAGACGGAACTTTTGACACTCTATCTAAAAAAGAAAAACTTCAGGTTGAGCGTCTTCGTGCAAAATTAGAGAAGAACTTAGGTTCTATCGCTGATATGACAAGACTTCCTGCTGCTCTTTTTGTGGTTGATATTATGGCTGAACACATCGCAATAAAAGAAGCTCAAAAATTAAACATTCCAATTTTTGCAATGGTGGATACAAACTCTGACCCACGTGAGGTAGATTATGTAATCCCTGCAAATGATGACGCTTCTAAGTCTATTGATAAAATTTTATCTTTAGTTACTGCTGCTATCACAGAAGGGCTTTCTGAAAAAGGAGCTGCTTCTCAAGAAGTAGAAGAAACAGAAGAAGTTGTAGCACAAACTACCTCAGGAGTAGAAAAAACTACAGAAGAATAAAAATAACTTTATAGCAAAGTCGTTGTGCTGATTTATGGTTATTTTTATGCCGAAATCACACAACGATTTTTTTAATTTTAATCCTTAAAAATCAAAGAAAATGGCAAATATCACTGCTGCAGACGTAAATAAATTAAGACAAATTACAGGAGCCGGAATGATGGACTGTAAAAAAGCTCTTGTGGAAGCTGAAGGAGACTTTGACAAAGCAATTGAAATTCTTCGTAAAAAAGGACAAAAAGTTGCAGCTAACCGTTCAGATAGAGAGTCTTCTGAAGGAGCAGCTATCGCTTTTGTTAACGCAGACAACACTAAAGGAGCTGCAATTACTCTTAACTGCGAAACCGACTTCGTAGGTAAAAACGAAGGTTTTGTTGCTCTTGCAAAAGAGTTAGCTGAAAAAGCTTTAGATTTTAATAATAAAGAAGATTTTTTAGCTTCTAAATATAATGATGAGATGACTGTTGCCGAAAAACTTATTGAGCAAACAGGAGTTATCGGAGAAAAAATAGAAATCGGTTCTTTTGAGGTAATCGAAGGAGCTTATGTAGGATCTTATATTCACGGAAATAGAATTGCAGCCGTTACAGCGTTGTCTAAGAACTTCGACAAAGCTGAAGAATTAGCAAAAGATATTTCGATGCAAGTAGCTTCAATGGGAGCAGAAACACTTTCGTACAAAGATTTTGACCCTGCATATATTGCAAGTGAAACAGAAGCTCGTATTGCAGTAATTGAGAAAGAAAATGAAGAATTGGTTCGTTTAGGAAAAACACTTAAAAATGTACCAAAATATATTTCTTATGCTCAATTAACTGACGAAGTACTTAAGCAAGCAGAAGAAGATGCCAAAGCAGAACTTAAAGCAGAAGGAAAACCAGAACAAATTTGGGACAAAATTATCCCAGGTAAAATTCAACGTTTTATCAGCGACAACACTACATTAGACCAAGAAAAAGCACTACTTGATCAAAACTTTATCAAAGATGATAGCAAAAAAGTAGCTGATTATGTAAAATCTTTTGGAGATGTAGAAATCATAGGATTTAAAAGAGTTACTTTAGGATAAGCTCTTTATCAAGATAGTAACAAAAGCAGGTCAGTAAGTATATACTGACCTGTTTGCTTTGCAATCTAAACCTATAGTACGTATCTATATTGTAATAAAAAACAATAATAAAAAACTATAAAAACATGTTTCTCTCGAGTTATCTTTGCCTATGTAAAAACAAGATAACATACTTATGAGAAAAACAGTTTTAACTTTAGCACTTGCTTTTTCCGTTTTAGGAATTTCACAAACACTTACTACCAACACAGGAGCTCCAGTAGGAGACAACCAAAACTCTAAAACCATTGGTAATAATGGTCAAGTTTTACTAGAAGATATTCATTTGCTTGAGAAACTAGCTGCATTTGATAGAGAAAGAATACCAGAAAGAGTAGTTCACGCACGAGGTGCAGGAGCTTACGGAGAATTTGTAGCAGCTCAAGATTTTTCAGATATTACTATGGCTCATTTTTTAGGGCAAGCCGGAAGAGTAACACCTTTATTTGTTCGTTTTTCAACAGTAACTCACCAGCAGGGATCTCCCGAAACATACCGTGATCCTAGAGGTTTTGCAGTTAAGTTCTATACCGAACAAGGGAATTATGATTTAGTAGGAAATAACCTTCCTGTGTTCTTTATTCGTGATGCCATAAAATTCCCTGATATGGTTCATGCTTTTAAACCCTCTCCACTAACTAATGGAGCGTCAGACCCAAATAGAGTATTTGATTTTTTCTCAAATTTACCTGAATCAACACACATGCTTACTTGGTTGTTTTCAGATTACGGAACACCTGCTAACTATCGTCAAATGGTTGGTAATGGAGTGCACGCTTTTAAATGGGTAAATGACAAAGGAGAAGTAACTTACGTAAAGTATAATTGGAAACCAAAACAAGGAGAAAAAAATCTTACAGCAGAAGAAGCTGCTCAAATCCAATCACACAGTATCGAGCACGCAACACTTGATTTGTATCATGAAATAGAAAAAGGAAATTATCCACAATGGGATTTGTATGTGCAAATGCTTAAAAAAGAGGATTTTGACAAGTTGGATTTTAATCCAATAGATGTTACTAAGGTGTGGCCAGAAGAGTTAATTAAACCTGTATTTGTAGGAACAATGACTCTGAACAAAAATCCTGACAATTATTTCCAAGATGTAGAACAAGCTGCATTTTCTCCAGCAACTTTAGTACCAGGAATCGAACCATCAGAAGATAAATTACTACAAGGACGTTTGTTTTCTTACTTTGATACCCAACGTCATAGACTAACAGGTAACTTTCAACAAATTCCGGTAAATCAAGCGAAAAACGCTAAAGTAACGACCTATAATCAGGATGGATATATGTCAATACGTCCACAAACAGGAGATGTAAATTATCAACCTTCTACTAATAAGCCTGAAGTAAAAGAGGACACTAAATTTAAATATTCTAAATCAGTTTTCCCTGCAGGGACAACTACTACGCAAGCTGTGATTGACAAAGAAAACAATTTTGCTCAAGCAGGAGAATTATATCGTTCTTTTTCTAAAAAAGATAAAGATAACTTGATTAAGAATCTTTCAGGAGCTCTAAATACAGTTAAAAATAAAGTAATTACAAAGAAAATGATTGCCCACTTTTATCAAGCAGATACAGAATATGGTAACCGTTTGCTGAAAGAAACAAAATTGAAGTTAAGCGATATTCAAGAGTATTTACCTAAAAACTAAAAAGCAATTTAGAAGCTTATTTAAATAATAAAAGGATTTTATGAAAACAAATATTCATAAAATCCTTTTTGCTCTGTAAGACAAGTGAATTTAAAAATTAATAGAAATACTTAATAAAATGAAAAAGCTCAGTATAATTACAATTTTATGTAGTTCTTCTTTGTTTGCACAAGACATCTTTCAAGCCGCACGAGATAATGATTTGAATTCTTTAGAAAAAATCCTAGCACAAGGAGTAGATGTAAATCAAACAGATAAACGTGGGTTTACCCCTTTGATTTTGGCCGTTTATAACGAAAGTTATCAAACCGCAGAGTTTCTTCTGCAAAATGGCGCTAATCCTAATGCACAAGATCGAAGCGGGAATACAGCTCTGATGGGAGCAGCATTTAAAGCATATCCGAAAATGATCGACTTGTTGTTGAGGTATAAAGCAGAAGTTAATCTACAAAATTTTAATAAAGCTCACGCTTTGATATTTGCAGCTACCTTCGGACAAATAGAAATAGCAGAAAAACTGATAGAAAATGGAGCAGATAAAAACTTAAAAGACAATAGCGGAAAAACAGCCTTAGACCATGCTCTGCTCCAAGAAAATAAAGAAATGATAAAGCTATTACAATAATTAAAAGCATAATAAAAAATCAAAAGTCACTAAAAAAGTGACTTTTTTTGTTTGGGAAGTTTTTCTAATGAATCAAACTGAAAAATATTTGCTATTTTTGTTGCTACGTTAAACAAAAAAACAACACAAGTACAATGAGTCACAACATTAAACCGGGAGTTGCAACAGGTAAAGAAGTTCAAGAGATTTTTAACTATGCAAAGCAGAAAGGGTTTGCTCTTCCTGCTGTAAATGTAGTAGGATCAAGTTCAATTAACGGAGTTTTGGAAACGGCAGCTAAGCTCAAAGCACCTGTAATTATTCAGTTTTCGAATGGAGGAGCCGCATTTAATGCAGGAAAAGGACTGTCAAATGAAAATCAAAAAGCTGCCATCGCAGGAGCCGTTGCGGGAGCAAAACACATTCACACATTGGCTGAATTGTATGGGGCTACGGTTATTTTACATACCGACCATTGTGCTAAAAATTTATTGCCTTGGATTGACGGACTTTTGGATGCCAGTGAAGAGCATTTTAAACAAACCGGAAAGCCCTTGTATAGCTCTCATATGTTAGATCTGTCAGAAGAACCAATTGAAGAAAATATCGAAATCTCTAAAAAATATCTAGAGAGAATGAGTAAGATGGGTATGACACTCGAAATTGAATTAGGAATTACCGGAGGCGAAGAAGACGGAGTAGATAATACAGGAGTGGATAGTTCTAAATTATACACACAACCCGAAGAGGTGGCTTACGCTTACGAAGAGCTAAAAAAGATTTCAGATCAATTTACGATTGCAGCAGCTTTCGGAAATGTACACGGAGTCTATAAACCAGGTAACGTAAAACTTACTCCGATTATTTTGAAAAATTCTCAGGAATATGTTCAGAAAAAATTCGGAACAGAACATAACCCGATTGATTTCGTGTTTCACGGAGGATCAGGTTCATCGATAGAAGAAATCCGAGAGGCAATCTCGTATGGAGTGATAAAAATGAATATAGACACCGATTTACAATTTGCTTTTACCGAAGGAATCCGTGACTATATGACCTCTAAAATTGAGTATTTAAGAACTCAAATCGGAAATCCGGAGGGAGCAGATGTGCCAAATAAAAAACATTACGATCCAAGAAAATGGATTCGTGAAGGAGAAATTACGTTCAACAAACGCTTAGAACAAGCGTTTGAAGATTTAAATAATGTAAATACACTTTAAACACTATTGATTTTTGAAATGGGAGTTTGTCCTCTGATTTCAAATTTCAATCTCAAATCAAAAAATTATGTCTTGGTTTAAAAGAACAGAAAAAGGAATTCAAACACTTACCGAAGAAAAAAGAGATATGCCAAAAGGATTGTGGTATAAATCTCCAACAGGTAAGATTGTAGATTCAGAAGAATTAGCAAAGAATTTTTACGTAAGCCCAGAAGATGATTATCACGTAAGAATCGGGAGTAAAGAATATTTCGAAATATTATTTGACGACAACGAATTCAAAGAATTAGATGCAAAAATGACTTCTAAAGACCCGTTGAAGTTCGTTGATACCAAAAAATATTCCGACAGACTCAAAGATACCATAGCCAAAACAAAACTTAATGATGCTGTTCGTACGGCAGTCGGAAAATCAAAAGGTAAAGATTTGGTTGTGGCTTGTATGGATTTTGCTTTTATCGGAGGTTCGATGGGATCGGTTGTGGGCGAAAAAATATCTAGAGCTATTGAATATTCTATCCAGAACAAAGTACCATTTGTGATGATTTCTAAATCGGGAGGAGCAAGGATGATGGAAGCAGCTTATTCGCTTATGCAAATGGCAAAAACTTCGGTTAAATTAGCACAACTTGCAGAAGCAAAGGTGCCTTATATTTCGTTGTGTACGGATCCAACCACCGGAGGAACCACCGCTTCGTATGCTATGCTCGGAGATATCAACATCTCTGAACCAGGAGCACTTATTGGTTTTGCAGGACCTCGAGTGGTAAAAGATACTACCGGGAAAGAACTACCAGAAGGCTTTCAAACAGCAGAGTTTGTTTTAGAACACGGCTTCTTAGATTTTATTACACACCGAAGAGATCTAAAAAACAAAATTAATCTATATATTGACTTGATTTTAAATCAAGAAGTAAGATAGTTTTTATTAAAAAACACATTACAAAAGTCGGTTTCCGGCTTTTGTTGTTTTATAACCTATACAATAAAAAAATGTCCAAAATATTAATAGTAGAAGATGAAGCGGCTATCCGTAGGGTATTATCTAAAATTCTTTTAGAAGAAGATGAAAACTATCAGATTGACGAAGCTACCGACGGTTTAGAAGCCTTAGAAAAAATCAAAAAAGAAGATTTTGATTTGGTTTTATGCGATATCAAAATGCCTAAATTTGACGGAATCGAAGTTTTAGAAGCTACTAAAAAAATTAAACCCGAAACCCCTTTTATCATGATTTCCGGTCACGGAGATCTGGAAACGGCTGTTAATTCGATGCGTTTGGGAGCTTTCGATTACATCTCAAAACCACCTGATTTAAACCGATTACTAACGGCTGTTCGCAATGCATTGGACAAAAAACAACTGATTGTAGAGAATAAAATCCTCAAAAAGAAAGTAAGTAAAAACTACGAGATGATAGGCGAAAGCCAAGCTATTACGCATATTCGTGATATTATCGAGAAAGTTGCTCCAACCGATGCCCGAGTTTTGATTACTGGAGCTAACGGAACCGGAAAAGAATTAGTAGCGCATTGGCTACACGAAAAAAGCGAACGCTCATCAGCTCCTTTTGTAGAGGTGAATTGTGCTGCGATTCCGTCTGAACTTATCGAAAG
>CAZOQH010000092.1:0-7624 GCA_964581855.1 uncultured Flavobacterium sp. | reverse complement strand
CTTGTTGATTTTCTTTATATTCCATCGGAAAAGCGTGAGCTCCTAAAAAAGTAGCTTTTATAGGTAATTTGTAATCTTCTTTTAGTCTTTTGATGACACGAAGCATCTTAAGTTCTCCTTCAAGTGTCAATCCGTAGCCTGATTTAATTTCTACCGCTCCTGTTCCTTGCAAAATTACTTCTTCGAGTCGTGCTTTTGACTGATTGTATAATTCCTCTTCAGAAGTATGGTTTAACAATTTTGCGGAGTTCAGAATTCCGCCTCCACGATTAGCGATTTCTTCATACGAAAGTCCGTTTATTCTATCAACAAATTCTTGAACGCGATTTCCTGCATAAACAATGTGCGTATGAGAGTCTACCCAAGTAGGCATTACGACTTTTTCGGTAGCATCAATTACGTTTTCGACCTTAATTTCGGGTAAGTCCTTCATTAATCCGAAATCCGAGATTAAATCGTTTTCGATAAGTAAATAAGCGTTCTCCAAGATAGGTAAAGTATTCATATCTATTCCGGAAACCATTTCTACATTGGTTTCTCTAACTTGTACAAGTTGTTTTATGTTGACAATAAGTGTTTGCATTTTCTTTGTTTAAGGTTTAAAATTACATTAGATAAAAAATCACAAGCATATAGACAACTATTCCTAAAATTAGGAAAATCATATTCAGAAAAAGCAAAAACAATCCTCTGAAAAATGTACTCAATCGGGAATAGCCGTAAATTTTTCTGTGAGCTTTGAAAAAATAGACAAATGTCCAGAGATATATAATAAAATTAACAGTAACCGCTATGGTTTTTATAGCCCATCCTGTAAGTTCGGAAATAGTGTTTACAACGGAAAGAGAAGTAAAAAAAGCCAGTAATAAAAATGAAAAATAATGTAAGGTGAAAATTCCGTGATCAAAGTAAAGCCACCTTTTTTTGTTGTGAAACAGCCACATAAAAAAGGCAAAAAATGGCATGTAAAAAAACAGGAATTTAGGAATATTTTTTTGAGCAACTTCCACTATTTTTATTCCCATCTCATGTTTGGTGTATTTTTGTTTCAGTTCAATCTCTTTCCGACTAATGATTCTATTTATTCCTTTTTCCCTCTGATTTTCAGGCAGGTTGTTTTGAATAGAATCATATTCTTTGAGTGTCTTTGCTGCTGTGCCAAAAGGCCATTTTTCTGAGTTTTGAGTAGCAGTAATGCTATCTTGTTTTTCTTGTCCTTCGGTTATTTCAAATTCAATTAGCTGGTTGTTAGGTTTATTATCTCCAAAATCGTCAAAATTTCCGTCATCTGTCAGTTTGCTAATCATTCCTCCGACAAAAAATACAAAGAAACTTACAAAAATATAGAGCTTGACAGGAGCCACATATTTTTTACGTTTTCCTGCAAGATATTCTTTAGTAAGAACTCCCGGTTTAAAAAGCAGATTTTTCAAGGTTTTCCAAAAACTTCCGTCATAATGTACCAAATCTTCGATAAAATGGACAAATAAAAAATGAAATGATTGTCGAGTTTCTATGTTTTCTTGCCCACATTTCGGGCAGAAACGCTTGCGGACCAGATATCCACAATTTTGACATTTTTTATCCTCTCTTAATTTATGATACCCCATTTATTTGTAATTTTATCTTAAGATTACATCTTTCACTACATCTTTACCTAATTCTTCATTAATCATTTTGATGATTTTTTGTTTTCCGTACTGGAGTTCTTCTCTTAAAACAGACGAAGTAAGCCATACATAGAGGATATTGTTTTTAAGAATAACCTCTTTGGTATAATTATTTACTCCGTTTCCCATTAGGTTTATCCATGCTTGCTTGGCATCAACAGCATCCAATCCTTTTTCGAGTTTGTTTTTTTCGATAAACTCTTTGAGCACATCAGAAATCGAAAAACTATCATTATTTCGCTGGGTATTACTCTTCATTCTGAAGTAGGTTTATTGGTTCTGCTTTTTTGTAATAATAGGTTTTTTGATCAGGGTTTTCCAAAATTAGTTTATTTCCTGTTACTTCAATAATAGTCAGTTCTCTGTCATCCCATTCGGAATGAAATTTAATTTTAAAATCTTTATTGTCTTCAACAATTTCTATTTGTTCTTGATATTCATCTACAATAAAGGTTCCGTCGAGCTGAGGAGAGGCTTTTTTGTAAATTCCTTTATAATTGGTATCTATTTCGTAGAAGTCATAAATCGTATTGATATTAAAATCCATTTCTTTGCCGTCGGGTTGGATGACTTTAGTGATTTCCCAATATCCGTTTAGGTTTTGTAAATCTTCTTTTTCAATCGAAGTACAACTAGTTAGCAGAAATAAGAAAGTAAGGAAGTATATTTTTTTCATAGTTATTTTATTTAGCAAGAGTAAAGTTAAAAAATAAAAGGTTGTACCAAAAGATACAACCTTCTATTTTTTATTAATTCAGGATAGAAATTAAGCTAATTTCTTGTCTAAATTTTCTTTAAGTGTTTGCAAGAAATCTTCTGTTGTTAGATAATCCGCTTCAGTAAGACCTTCAGGCTTAACAAGCATTGCCAAGTCTTTGGTCATTTTTCCGCTCTCTACTGTTTCGATACAAACTTGTTCTAGTTTTTCACAGAAGTTAATTAGCTCTTGATTGTTGTCTAATTTTCCTCTATGCATCAATCCTCTTGTCCAAGCAAAAATCGAAGCGATTGGGTTTGTAGAGGTCTTTTTACCTTGTTGGTGCTGACGGTAATGACGTGTTACTGTACCGTGAGCAGCTTCTGCTTCAACTGTTTTTCCGTCAGGAGTAACCAATACTGAGGTCATAAGCCCTAATGATCCAAATCCTTGAGCTACTGTGTCTGACTGTACGTCTCCGTCATAGTTTTTACAAGCCCAAACAAATCCTCCATTCCATTTCATTGCTGAAGCCACCATATCGTCAATTAATCTGTGTTCATACACAATTCCGATTTCGTCAAATTTAGCTTTGTAATGCTCTTGATACACTTCTTCAAAAATATCTTTAAAACGTCCGTCATACGCTTTTAAAATTGTATTTTTTGTAGAAAGATATAGAGGCCATTTTTTAGTAAGTGCCATTTGGAAAGAAGAGTGAGCAAATCCGTAAATAGATTCGTCTGTGTTGTACATACTCATCGCTACTCCATCTCCTTTAAAGTTATATACTTCCCAAGAAGTTGTTTCTCCAGCTTCGTTGGTAAAGCTCATGGTTAGGGTTCCTTTGCCTTTGATAACCTTATCGGTGGCTTTGTATTGGTCTCCGAAAGCGTGACGTCCGATAACAATCGGTTGGGTCCATCCTTGAACATATCTTGGTACATTGCTCATGATAATCGGCTCACGGAAAACAGTTCCCCCAACAATATTACGAATGGTTCCGTTTGGAGATTTCCACATTTCTTTTAATCCAAATTCTTCAACACGAGCTTCGTCTGGAGTAATAGTTGCACATTTAATACCTACGTTATATTTTTTGATAGCCTCAGCAGCATCAATAGTTACCTGATCGTTGGTTTGGTCGCGATATTCGATTCCTAAGTCGTAATATTTGATGTCCAAATCAAGATACGGAAGAATAAGTTGTTCTTTAATAAACGACCAGATAATTCTTGTCATTTCGTCTCCGTCTAATTCCACTACCGGATTAGCTACTTTAATTTTTGCCATGATTTAACTGTTTTTTATGAATGTTCTGAATAAAATCCAGCAAATATACTCTTTTAGCGAGAGAAATGCAATTCAAAAAAGATTGTTTTTTGCATACATAAGTTTAAGCAGTAAGCAATTAACATATCTGATTATTTTATGATGTACAGATATCCTTGGAGAGGAGAGGGGTAATCTTTATCGTTCAGATAAAGAATATAAAAATAAGTTCCTGTAGGAACATTTTTGGAGCCAATAGTGTTTTTTTCAGTAACTTTTCCGTTCCATTTAGGTAGATTATTGTTTCCTTTCCAGAGTAAAACACCCCAACGCGAATAAACATGAAGTTCGAAATCCTCAAAAATATCGTACAATCCTTCGATGTGAAACTCGTCGTTTAATCCGTCTTTATTGACAGTTATAGCATTATAAACAGTAGGAGGACAATTTCTGATGTGTAAGAAAAACGAGGTAATGCTAAAACAGTTTTCGTTATCAATACGAACAAAAATTTCTTTTGGAAATTCGTTTTGAACCGTGTAAGAAGACAAGTTAGAAATAGGGTTTACGTTCGCTAAGGCATCTTCATATGAGGTAAAATAAGATATGGTATCCGAAGGATTTATCCGAATTAAATGTTCATTTTCGGAAAGGTTAAAAACGGCTGTTCTGTGCCCTATATTACAAGAGGTTAAATTGTCCGGTGAATCGAAATCTGGAGAAAGCAACAATTGAAATGAAACTTCGTGGGTATTGTTATTTTCGTCGGTTTCAGTAACAATTCCGGTTCCGTCACCTGTATCATCAACCATCAATAAAATTTCGATATTTTCTGTCACTCCTTCAGGTAACGTAAGAACAATAACTCCATCTTCCGAACCTCCGATAGGAATATCATTTAGGGTTTGTGCTGTACCTACCAAAACTTCATTTATATAAAAGGCAATAGGAGTTTGAGCAGGTAAAAATTCAGTTGAATTAAAGTTATACACGGTGTATTCTAGCTCTATTTCTGGAGCATCACAATAGGTGCGAATCTCATTACTTGTAATAGTAGCATCCGGAAGTTGACTGTTGAGTTTGGTAACTACAGTCGAAATCATTACAAAATCTTGTCCGGAAGTGAGGCTGATTTCGGCTGTTGTATCTCCAATTTGAATATTATTCTGAATATCATAGACATCCAAATCCATATTATACAGATTGGTTGCTCCTGTAATACTGTTAGTGCCGTTAAAAGCATTATCATAAGGATTTAAAGGAGGATTGCTGATGATATTTCCATTGATGCGAAGTGTTTCTCCGTCAGCAAGACTAGAATCTCCTTCCCAGGCTACAAAACCGATTTTCGCACCTTCATTATCAATAACATTTAGGTTATTAAGAGTTATGAATAATTCGTTCGGGACATTCTTAAGTCCTTCGTATACATTGAGTTGATTCAGCGGGAGGTTTTCATCTTTGTAAACAATTACTATGGCCCAACCTGCATAATTGGTTGCAGTGTAGCAATAAAGAGAGGGAGGAACAAAATAAGATGAAACATCTAGTTCAGAAACAGTATATAGTGCATTTCCTGTTTCTAAAACTTGTTGGGTAACATCGGTAACAGCCACAAAAAAACGAAGATCATGCCCTTGGGCTGTGGTGTAGTACATCGGATACTCCCGATCGGGTTCGATATCTACATCGTTTAATTTTATTTCAAAATCTCCTGTTCCGGAACCGGACCAGTACAAATAAGCTCTTTCTATCTGATATTCAGGAGGAAAGTCAAGCATTGCAGAAGACGAAGTTTGTATGATACATTCTCCTCCCGTTCCGTTTTCTGTATAGTTCATCGTATTTCCGATAAACGAAAAATCATATCGCCCGTTAAACTGTTCGAGTAATGAAAATTCCTGTTGGGCATTCAAAGAAATGCTCAACAAGAGAAAAATTAAAATTGTGTAAACGTATTTTTTTAACACTACATCAAATAATTTGTGCCATAAAGGTAGTATTTTTTTTTATTTGTAAAAACTTTTGTAGTTTAGAGGGATTTTTTTGTTGAAATGATGAAAGAAGATTTTCTACATTATGTATGGAATTACAAAAAATTTGATTTTTCGAACCTTAAAACGGTTTGTAAAAAGCCAGTTTTTGTCATAAATTCAGGAGAATATCTTCAAAGCTCCGGAGCGGATTTTTTTAATGCCCACCTTAAGATTGACGGATTGTACTGGGCAGGAAATGTAGAGATTCACCTAAAGTCTTCGGATTGGTACCTTCATAATCATCATCAGGATTCCAACTACGATAACGTAATATTACACGTGGTTTGGGACTATGATGTAGATGTATATCGTAAGAACAATACAGAAATTCCTGTTTTGCAGCTGAAAGATTATGTCAAAAAAGATTTAAACGATTCGTATATGGATTTAACTAAAAATAAATCTTGGATATTTTGCGAAAATCAAATTCATACGCTTGATGACAAACAATTTAACCTTTGGAAAAATATACTTTTTACCGAACGATTATTACAAAAATCGCTGACTATAGAAGAATTGCTTCGAAAAAACAAAAATGATTGGGAAGCTACTCTCTTTTGTATGCTTGCCAAAAATTTCGGGTTGAATACTAACGGGAATTCTTTTTTTGAGATAGCTCAATCCATACCTTTTCAACTTATCCGAAAAGAATCGTATGAGGTTGAAAATTTAGAAGCTTTGTTTTTTGGAAAATCTAACTTATTGGATAACGATTTTGAAGAGAATTATCCAAAAGACTTACAAAATCGCTGGACTTATCTCCAAGCAAAATATTCACTTCAAAAAAGCTTTTTTGGTCAACTCGAGTTTTTTAAGCATCGTCCGGATAATTTCCCCACCATTCGACTGGCACAGTTGGCCATGTTGTATCATAAAAATCAGTATTTTTTTGATACAATCATAAAAAGTAACACAGCAGAGGAAATTTATAAAGCATTTAACTCGGCCACTTCAGAATATTGGCAAACACATTACACATTAGATAAACTCAGTCCTAAAAAGCAAAAATCACTCACTAAGAGTTTTATAGACCTGTTGATTATCAACACCATTATACCTTTCAAATTTGCTTATAGTCGTTATCTGAATAAAAGTTCTGACGAAATTCTAAAGCAACTTATGTTTAGTCTAAAACCAGAAAAAAACACCATTATAGAGCGATTTGACCAACTCGGCAAGAAGTCTAAGAATGCTTTTGATACTCAAGCCCTTCTACAGCTCAAAAAACAATATTGTGATCGTAAGCGATGTTTGGAATGCAAAGTAGGGCAATTTTTACTTAAAGATTGAACCTCGAAGCTTTACCATTCAATTTCTGGTAATCCTTTTGATTTTAAAAACTCATTCGTTTTACTGAAGTGCTTGTTTCCGAACCAATATCCTCGGTTAGCACTCATAGGTGAAGGGTGTCCGGAGGTTAGTATGTGGTGTTTGTTTTTGTCAATCAGGCTGGCTTTGCTTTTGGCAAACCCGCCCCAAAGCAAGAAAATTACATTTTCTTTGTGTTCTGAAACTGCTTTAATAACCGCATCTGTAAAAGTTTCCCAACCTTGATTTTGATGACTTCCAGGCTTTGATTGTTCAACTGTTAACGTTGCATTGAGCAGCAACACTCCTTGTTTTGCCCAACGTTCCAGATTGCCACTTTTAGGAAAAGGCTTGTTTAAATCCTTTTCTATTTCTTTAAAGATATTATTGAGCGAAGGCGGAAAAGCAACTCCGTCATTGACCGAAAAACAAAGTCCGTTGGCTTGTCCAGGGCCGTGGTAGGGATCTTGCCCGATAATAACAACCTTAACATCATCAAACTTACAGGTATCAAAAGCAGAAAATATTTGATTTCCTTTCGGATAGCAAGTTTTAGTTTGGTATTGTTCTTTTACAAAACGGATTAGATTCTGAAAATAAGGTGCTTCAAATTCTTTTGCTAAAACAGGTTTCCAAGAATT
>CAZOQH010000091.1:0-7907 GCA_964581855.1 uncultured Flavobacterium sp. | reverse complement strand
TATAGAGGTAAAAAGAAATATCCTTGGAGTGGTTCATACACTCGTTCTGGAAAAAGAAAATATAGAGGAGATCAATTGGCTAATTTCCAGCAAGGTAAAGGAGATTATGGTGGTCCTGCAGGTTGGTCAAGTGACGGAGGAGATATCACCGTACCTGTAGCAAGTTACCCGGCTAATGCATTCGGATTATATGACATGGCAGGTAACGTAAACGAATGGGTATTGGATGTTTATCGTCCGATAGTTGATGATGAAATGAATGACTTTAACTACTTTAGAGGAAACGTTTATTACAAAAACGAAATCGGAGAAGATGGTAAAACGGTATTCATAACTGCTGATTCTATTAGATACGAAATGACTCCAAGCGGAAAACAAATTGCGGTAGGACTTCCTGGGCAAGTATCAAAAGTTCCGGTGGACGAAAATGAAACTTATTTGAGATATAATTTTGACAGAAGTGATAATCGTGATTATCGCGATGGAGATCCTCAGTCCATGAAAGACTTTTATTTAGCAGGTTCAGAAGAGCGTTCAGATGATGAAAATGCTAAGAGAATGTATAACTCACCTCGCCATAGAGCAGAAGTGATGGAAGATACCCTTACAGGTGAAGAGTTATTGGCAAGACAATGGGATCAATCTAGTAAAAGAACTACACTTGTTGATAACAACTCAAGAGTATATAAAGGAGGTTCTTGGAGAGATAGAGCCTATTGGTTAGATCCGGCTCAACGTAGATACTTCCCTCAGTATATGGCAACCGACGATATTGGATTTAGATGTGCTATGAGTAAGGCAGGTTCTAAATCAAACAAGAAAAAAGCCAGAGGTTAATTCTTTCATAATGTAAATACTAACAAAAGCCCGTTTTAAGGGCTTTTGTTTTTTGTTATACTTTTTTTGTCTTGTATGAATATATCCGAACTACACCAGTTGTTTTTAAAATCAAACGGAGTTGTTATTGATTCCCGAAAAGTTCAAAAGAATGATTTCTTTATTGCCCTTAAAGGAGAAAATTTTGATGCGAATAGCTTTGCTAAGCAAGCTCTTGATAACGGAGCTTTGTGTGTGGTTATTGATAACTCAAAGTTTTATTTAGATAAACGCACAATTTTAGTGCAAAATTCGCTGACAACCCTACAAGAGCTGTCTAGTTTTCATCGAAAAAAGCTGGGTTTGCCGATTATAGCACTTACCGGGAGCAATGGTAAAACCACAACCAAAGAGCTGATTAAGGTGGTTCTTTCAGAAAAGTTCAACGTAAAAGCAACAGAAGGGAACTTAAATAATCATATTGGAGTTCCGCTCACTTTACTTTCGTTTGATGAAACCACAGAAATTGGTATTGTAGAGATGGGAGCCAATCACCAACGAGAAATTGATTTTTTATGTCAGATCACCCAACCTGATTTGGCCTATATTACTAATTTTGGTAAAGCACACCTTGAAGGATTCGGAGGTTTTGAAGGTGTAATTAAAGGAAAGTCAGAATTATACGAATATATTGAAAAAACAAACCAAGAAGATAAATCAAAAATAGTTTTTGTAAACCTAGATGATGATATTCAGGTTGAAAAAACCAAAACAATACCTCATTTTTCTTTTTCGTTTAAACACAAAAGTGCTAATGTTTTTTTGAATATACTCGATGTGAATCCGTTTGTAAAAGTGAGTTTCAGAAATACAGAAGTTCAGTCAAAACTAATAGGGAATTACAACGCTTTTAATATTGCTGCTGCTATTGCTATCGGAAGATATTATCAGATAGAGGATACAAAGATTAAAAATGCAATAGAGAGTTATGTTCCCACTAATAACCGTTCTCAGATTATTCAAAAGAACTCAAATAAAATTATTTTAGATGCTTATAATGCTAATCCGAGTAGTATGAAAGCTGCTATTGAAAATTTTGTGGATTTGGATGAGGCTGATAAAATAATGATTCTAGGGGATATGTTTGAGCTGGGAGATGAAAGCCTACAAGAACATAAAAATATTGTTATCTGGATCGAAAACAGCTTAAAAATAAAGACTTTTTTTGTAGGAGAGGATTTTTATTCCAATCAATTACCAAGTGAAAATAGTAGGTTTTTTAAGTCATTTGATCAGCTCAAAAATTACTTTTCGGATAAGAAAACCACAAACAAAACTATTCTTATTAAAGGTTCACGAGGAATGGCTCTAGAAAGAATAGTTGATTTTTTATAAACTATTGATTTCAAACGTTTGATACAACAAATATAAAATTCACAAAAATAATTCACTTATAGTGAAAAATCCTCTTTGTAAAAAGTGAATGAATGTTTATATTTGTGAAATTCATAAAATGATTAGATGAACATGAAGACACAAGATACTAAAGAAGTTTTATCTTTAGAAGATTTTAAAACTGAAGTTTTAAACGATTATAAGTTGGCTCTTATTAGTAGAGAATGTAGCCTTCTAGGGAGACGCGAAGTATTGACAGGAAAAGCCAAGTTCGGTATTTTCGGAGACGGAAAAGAAGTACCGCAATTAGCAATGGCTAAAGCGTTTAAAAACGGAGATTTTCGCTCCGGATATTATCGCGATCAAACCTTTATGATGGCAATTGGTCAGCTCGATATTGAACAGTTTTTTGCAGGATTGTATGGTCATGCAGACCTTAACTTTGACCCGATGTCAGCAGGAAGACAAATGGGAGGTCATTTTGCAACACATAGTCTTGACGAAAATGGAAACTGGAAAAACCTTACACAACAAAAAAACTCTAGCTCGGATATTTCACCTACTGCAGGGCAAATGCCACGATTATTAGGGCTTGCTCAAGCTTCTAAAATTTATAGAAATGTATCGGGAATCGAAAATAAAACCAATTTTTCGATTAACGGAAATGAAGTTGCCTGGGGAACTATCGGAAACGCTAGTACATCCGAAGGATTATTTTTCGAAACCATTAATGCTGCAGGAGTTTTACAAGTTCCAATGGTAATTAGTGTTTGGGATGATAACTACGGAATTTCGGTACATGCTAGACATCAGACTACTAAAGAAAATATTTCTGAAATTTTAAAGGGATTCCAAAAAGAAGAAGATACTAACGGATACGAAATATTTACCGTAAAAGGATGGGATTATGCTGAGCTTGTAGCTACCTATCAAAAAGCATCTGATATTGCCAGAGAACAACATGTTCCGGTACTTATCCATGTTCAGGAACTTACACAGCCTCAAGGACATTCAACTTCAGGGTCTCATGAACGTTATAAAAATGAAGAACGACTAAAATGGGAAGCTGATTTCGACTGTATTCGTCAAATGAAACTTTGGATGATTGCTAGTGATATTGCTTCGGAAGAAGAGTTGAATAAAATGCACGATGAGGTAAAAAAACAAGTGCTCGAAGGAAAGAAAAACGCTTGGAATAATTACCTGAATCCAATAAAAAATGAGCAAAAAGAAGCAATCGCTTTATTAGAGAAAATTGCTCAATCGAGCTCGAACAAAGTATTTATCGAAAGTTTAGTTGCTGACCTAAAAGCTTCAAAAGAACCAATCCGTAAAGAAATCTTAAGTACAGCCAGAAAAGTATTGCGATTAATAGTAGGAGAGACTACGCAACACGAGTTGGCTAATTGGATTCTAAACTACAAAGAGAAAGTTCAGCCCAACTTTAGCTCCCATTTGTTTTCTGAATCCGGTCAAAATGTATTTTCGGTTAAAGAAGTTAAACCACAATATGATGAAAATGCAGACTTGGTAGATGCTAGATTGGTAATCAGAGATAATTTTGATGCTATTTTCTCTAAATATCCTGAAAGTTTAATTTTTGGGGAAGATTCCGGACATATCGGTGATGTAAACCAAGGATTAGAAGGATTGCAAGAAAAATATGGAGAGTTACGAGTAGCAGATGCAGGAATTCGCGAGGCTACTATATTAGGGCAAGGAATCGGAATGGCCTTAAGAGGATTGCGACCGATTGCAGAAATCCAATATCTGGATTACTTGCTGTATGCTATCCAGATTATGAGTGACGATTTAGCAACCATCCAATACAGAACAAAAGGAAGACAAAAAGCTCCGGTAATTGTGAGAACCCGTGGGCATCGTTTGGAAGGAATTTGGCATTCAGGATCTCCTATGGGAATGATTCTAAATGCTATTCGTGGAATTCACGTGTTGGTTCCGAGAAATATGACTAAAGCAGCAGGATTTTACAACACTTTGCTTCAGACAGACGAACCTGCTCTAGTGGTAGAATGTTTAAACGGATATCGTTTGAAAGAAAAAATGCCTTTGAACCTAGGAGAATTTACCACTCCTATAGGCGTAGTAGAAACTATTAGAGAAGGAAATGACCTTACAATTGTTTCGTATGGCTCAACCCTCAGAATTATAGAGCAAGCTGCTCAAGAACTTTCGGAAGTGGGTATTGAAGTAGAAATCATTGATGTTCAGTCACTTTTACCGTTTGATATAAACAAAGATATTGTAAAGAGCGTTGCTAAAACTAATCGTTTGTTGGTGGTTGACGAAGATGTTCCGGGAGGAGCTTCAGCTTATATTTTGCAACAAATCTTAGAAGAACAAAACGCTTATCAATATTTGGATAGTAAGCCACAAACTTTAGCTGCAAAAGCACATAGACCTGCTTACGGAACAGACGGTGATTACTTTTCTAAACCATCTGCAGAGGATGTGTTTGAAAAAGTTTATGAAATAATGAATGAAGTGAATCCGACTAAATATCCTGACTTATACTAATATGAAAGTATCTGTTGACATTAGTCTTTATCCAATAAAAACGGAGTATAGACAACCTATTCTGGATTTTATTCAGGAATTGAAACAATCTGAATTTAAAGTCATAGAAAACAATCTGAGTACCCAAATTTACGGTGATTATGACCAATTAATGCCGTTTTTAAACTCAAAAATAAAGGATGTGTTTTTTGATGATAATCTATATGTTTTTGTCCTGAAAATCATTAAAGGAGATCGAAGCTAAAAAATATTCGAACAATACCCTAAGGCAAACGGTTTATAAGATTTTTGAAATTATAAACCGTTCTCTTAGATTATAAACTAAGGCGTATTACTTTAATGATAGAGACACTTTTAGAACCTTATAAAGCTTATTCTACCTCGGCTATCGTATTAGAGATTATTGCAGTTATATTTGCTGTAGTAAGTGTCTTGTATTCTAAAAACAATAATATTAAAGTATATCCAACAGGAATAATAAGTACGCTTATTTTTGTTTACTTACTCTATAAGTGGGAACTCTTTGGAGATATGATTATCAATGTATATTACTTTGTGATGAGTATATACGGGTGGTATTTATGGAGTAGTAGTTCTGAAAGTAAACCCATTTTACCCATTACTAGAGTCAATAATAAGGACTTTAAAAATTCACTTTTAATATTTATCTTTTCGACTATATTTGTAACGCTTGTATATTTCTATTTCGGAAAGTTTGGAATGTGGTGGTCCTATATTGATATTTTTACTACCGGATTACTCTTTGTCGGGATGTATTTACTGGCAAAACGAAAAATAGAACATTGGATATTTTTGATAGTAGGCGATGTGATATCAATTCCGTTGTATTATTTTAAAGGGTACACTATAACGGGAATGTTATTTGTAATATACACAATTATAGCAGTTTTGGGCTATTTAGAATGGAAGAAAATTTGGAACAAAGAGAATCAGACTGTATAAGAATAGTATTAGTCGGACCTGAAAGTACAGGTAAAACAACTTTAGCTAAATATTTAGCAGACTATTTCGATACGGTTTGGGTAAGAGAATATTTGCGAGAGTTTGCAGAAAATAAACTAAAAAATCAAAATAAATTAGTCGAAAAGTTTGATAATCTTACCATAGTACAAAATCAGATTTTGTTAGAAAACAAGGCCCTGAAAAGTGCTAAACGCTTTGTGTTTTGTGACACAAACATTTTGCAGACGATGATATATTCAGAATTATATTTTCAGGAAGCAGAACCTTTTTTTAAACAATATCTCGACCATTTTAAATATGATTTATACCTTTTGACCGATATAGATGTGGTCTGGGAAGCTGACCAACTTAGAGACGCTCCATTAGAAAGAGAAAATCATTATAAGTATTTTAAAAAACGACTTATGGAATTGAATAAGCCATTTATAGAAATTTCGGGTGATGAAGAAGAAAGAAAAAACAAGTCAGTTCAGCTGGTTAAAGATTTGGAATTGGCTCTAAAAAGAGGTTTCTCAGCTCAAGATTTAGCAGAGTTCGAAAAAAGAAATACCAAATTAAGCGAGGTTCTTAAACAGTTAGAACTCTTCGAAAAAGGAATTCCTTTTGTTAGTTTAGACCGACCAGCAACGATAAATGATGGAATTTTGAAACTCTCGGAAGAGCAAATTAACCAAAAAACTCTATTCTTTGATAAAAATAAAGACCAATACGATATTCAGAAGTTTGTTCCTGCATCAGGTGCAGCCAGTAGAATGTTTCAATTTCTGAGTAAGTTTCTGAGCGAATTTGATTTAGAAAAAGACACTATAAATGCGTATATCAATCATAATAAAGCCCATGATTTGATAGCTTTTTTTGTAGGATTAGAAAAATTTCCGTTTTATAAAGATGTAAAAGCGATTTTAAAAAGCGATTATCCAGATTATAAGTTGTGGTCCAAAGACAAATATTATTACACTTTTGTGAATATTATGTTGTCTGATCAATACCTTAATTATTGTAATTTACCCAAAGGAGTTCTGCCATTTCACAAGACCAAAACTCCCGTCAAAGAACATCTAAAAGAAGCTCTTCAGTATGCAAATTCAAACGGGAAAACCAAAATTCACTTTACCATTTCAGAAGAACACCTCGATACTTTTGAAAAAATAAAGGAAGAATCTATAACATTACTTGGAGAAAAAGGATTTGAGATAGACTTTTCGTTTCAAAAAAAATCTACAGATACTATTGCTGTTCATTTTGACAAAACGCCTTTCCGTGATAAATCGGGTTCTATTTTGTTTAGACAAGCAGGACACGGAGCCTTGCTCGAAAACCTGAATGATTTGAAATCCGATATTATTTTTATTAAAAATATTGATAACGTAAGCTCTAATTATTTTGAAGAAATTGTCTTATACAAAAAGACTTTAGGAGGAATTTTAATGGAGCTTCAACAACAAATTTTTTCGTACTTGGACGAAATGGAACAAATGATTTCTGATGATAAAATAGCAGAGATTAGTCAGTTTGCAAAGCGGCTTAATATTGTAATTCCCAATAATTTCGAAAGCTTAAATTCGTGGAATAAGATAGAGTTTTTAAGAAACAAACTCAATCGTCCTATCAGAATTTGCGGGATGGTTAAAAACGAAGGCGAGCCTGGAGGAGGACCATTTTGGGTTAAAAATAATAGAGGAGAAATTTCGTTACAAATCGTAGAAACTTCACAAATAGATAAATTAAACGAAAGACAAAAACAGATTTTAGAACGTTCAACGCATTTTAATCCGGTGGATTTGGTGTGTGGAATAAAAAACTATAAAGGCGAAAAGTTTGACTTAATTAATTATAGAGATAATAATACAGGATTTTTGACCGAAAAAACCAAAGATGGCTATCCAATTCTAGGATATGAACTTCCAGGATTGTGGAATGGCTCAATGTCTGACTGGATTTCGGTGTTTGTAGAAGTATCTTTGAATACTTTTAATCCGGTAAAGACAGTAAATGATTTATTGAAACCTGCTCATCAATAAAGAGTTACGTTATAACGACAAAAAAAGTAAATATTTTTTCGTTTTTTTGTTTGGAGAATATAAAAACAGTTGTATATTTGCAACCACAAAAAAGGAAGTAAAATTCCTCCTTAGCTCAGTTGGTTAGAGCATCTGACTGTTAATCAGAGGGTC
>CAZOQH010000090.1:0-7992 GCA_964581855.1 uncultured Flavobacterium sp. | reverse complement strand
TAGCTAGTGGTACCGGAGTTTTCAATCCTGCATTGGATGCTTTTGGAGTTTATACCTATACGTTTAATGATGGATGTAGCGATACGGCTACCGTTACTGTGGTAGAAGATATTTGTGTTGAAGATTTAGTAATTCCTGATGGATTTTCTCCTAATGGAGATGGTATAAACGATTATTTCGAGATTTTAAACATTCGCACATTGTATCCGGATTATAAAATCGAGATTTATAATCGTTACGGAAATGTATTATTTAAAGGCGATGCTTCAAAACCAGACTGGGACGGAACCTCATCAAGTGCTCTTTTTGGAGATGATACAGTGCCGGTAGGAGTTTATTTTTTCATTATAAAGTTTAATGATGGTCAAAGAGAACCTTTGCAAGGAAGATTATACTTAAGTAGATAATAAAACAAAATTTTTTTGAAAAAAAACAGAACATATAAGCATTTAATTTTTGTAAGCATACTGATGTTTACAAGTATTTTCTATGCTCAACAGGACCCTCAATTCACTCAATATATGTATAATATGAGTGTTATTAATCCTGCTTATGCAACAGACGAACAAGATAAAATAAATCTTGGAGGACTCTATCGCGCTCAATGGGTAGGCTCTGTAGGAGGACCTCAAACCGGAACTTTCTTTGCTCACACTCCTTTTTCTAAAAAGGTAGAAATGGGACTTTCGGTGGTGAATGATCAAATAGGTGATGTGGTGAATGAAACTAATCTTTTTGTTGATTTTGCTTATGTCGTACATTTTTCTAAAAGTAAATTATCATTCGGAGTAAAAGGAGGGTTAACCTTTTTTGATACAGATTTTAATAATTTCCAACTTATTGATGCTAATCCCGACCCTGCTTTTGCAGAGAACATAAGTAGAATTTTTCCGAATATAGGAACGGGAATCTTTTATTTTAGCGATAACTATTACCTTGGACTCTCAGCTCCAAACTTGCTTCAAACGAACCATTTAGAAGAAACTGATGGAATATATACAACAGGTTCCGAAGAAATTCATTACTTTTTTACCGGAGGATACGTTTTTGATTTGAACGAAAACTTAAAGTTTAAACCTGCTTTTATGGCCAAAACTTCGAGCGGAACTCCTCTTTCGATAGATGTTACAGCTAACTTTTTAATTAATGATGTTGTTGAAATAGGGGCAGGCTATCGTATAGATGATTCTTTTAGTGGGTTAGTTAACTTTAGAGTTTTTAAAGACTTGAGAATAGGATATGCCTATGACCATACAGTTTCTAATTTTGGGAAATTTAATTCGGGTTCACACGAATTTATTTTATTGTTTGATATCCATAAGAAGAAAAAGAAAACTAAGGTTTATGGTTTTGATAAATCACCAAGATTCTTTTAAATTTTTGATTGTATGAAACTAATACTCAACATAATTTTATTTTTTATTGCTTTTAGCGCTTATGCTCAAAAAGCAGATATAAGAAAAGCAAATGAATTATTTGCTCAGAGAAATTACGTTGAAGCGGCAAGTATATATGAGTCCATTAGAAAGCCTAATCAGGAAGTCCTAGAAAAGTTAGGCGACAGCTATTTTTATACAAACAAGTTGGTCGCTGCAAGTAAAATATACGGACGCTTGTATGGGGTGTATAAAGATAAAATAGATAAGGAGTATTTGTTTCGTTATGCTCATTCTTTAAAGGCGGTTTATGACTATAAAAGAGCAGACCGTATTTTAAAAGAATACTATGGTTATGAGGTAGATACTCAAAAATTTATAGATAATCTTACAGAAAATATTTCGTATAAATACGAGGTTCAATCCATGACCAAGGATCCACAAATGGGAGATTTCGGATTGTCTTTCTGGAAGGATAGGGTGGTTTTTGCAGGAATAAGAAATAATGAAGCACCGGTTTATGGATGGAATCAAAAACCGTATTTAGATTTATTTGTAGGAGATGTTTCGGATGAAGGTATGTTGATAAATGTTGAATCATTTTCGGACGAAATTAATACAGGAACCCACGAAGCGTTTGCTGTTTTCACCAAAGATGGAAACACGATGTATTTTAACAGAACCAACGATAAAAGAGTCGTTGTAGATGAGGAGGAATTCGCTAGCGTAAAGTTATTTAAAGCAGAGTATGTCGACGGAAAATGGACCAATGTGGTAGAACTCCCGTTTTCGAGTGATTATTATTCGGTTCAAAGTCCAGCACTTAATAACGATGAAACCAAACTCTATTTTGCCAGTGATATGCCCGGAACATTGGGTTCTATGGATTTGTTTTACGTAACTATAAATGAGGATGGAACTTACGGAAATCCTGTTAACTTAGGCGAAAACGTAAATACAAAACACAGAGAGCAATTTCCGTTTATTTCTATAAAAGACGAACTGTATTTTGCATCGGATGGTCATCAAGGTTTTGGAGGGCTTGATGTGTTTGTCAGTAACAAAAATAACGGAGAATATGGAGTTCCCGAAAATTTAGGACCAGAAGTAAATACAGGTTATGATGATTTTGCTTTTGTGTTTGACAGAAGCGGAAAATATGGTTATTTCTCCTCAAATCGAAAAGGAATGGATAACTTGTATTCTTTTGTTAGAACATATATGAGCAAAAGAAATACGATTGAAGGAGAAATAAGAGATAAAAATTCATTAGAGTTATTACCAGGAACTACAGTTTCTCTTTACGATGAACAAAATAGACTCATTTCTCAGACGGTAGTCGGACCAAGCGGAAAATACATGTTTTCGAGTAGGCCAAACAGACGCTACCGTTTAGAAGCAATCAAAGATTTTTATATACCTTATTCGGAATGGATGGAAACCAATGAAGACGGAAGAGTGTTTAAGGATATTGAATTGCTTATCGAAACCTATGCTGATGCGGAAGAAATTATCGTTAAAAAAGATGATGGTTTAACTTATGTACAGTTAGAGAACATTTATTTTGATTGGGATAAATGGGACATAAAACCAGAAGCAGAAAAGGTGTTGAATGTCTTAGTAGATTTAATGAAAAAATACCCACGTATTGAGCTCGAACTAGGAGCACATACAGATTCTAGAGGATCTGAACTATACAATCTAAACCTTTCATCAAGAAGAGCCAAATCTGCAGTAGATTATCTGATTAGCCAAGGAATAGAGCAGCACAGACTTAAATGGAAAGGATACGGAGAAAGTAAACCTTTGGTACGCTGTGGAGACAATTGCTCAGAAGAAGAACACTCTATAAATAGGAGGTGTGAATTTATCATATTGCGATAAGCTATTCTTGTTGTGACTACAAAGATTTGTAGTCCAAAAAACATCCTTCTTAAAACTAAAATTACCTACCTTTGATTTTTATTTAGGAATAAATAATGAGAGAAGAAAAATCAAGATGGGATATTTTTAGGCAAAAAGTTAACCTTGTTGTTAATGGCAGCAGTACCGCTTCCGGAAAACTTTTTGACTTAGTGTTGTTGGGGCTTATATTTTTGAGTGTTTTATTAGTAATGCTCGAAAGTGTAAAGTCATTAGACGACAAATACCATACTTTTTTGTCTGTATCCGAATGGATTATCACCATATTCTTTACCATTGAGTATATACTTCGAATTATTTCGACCAAAAAGCCTAAGCCTTATATTTTTAGTTTTTACGGAATTATTGACTTCATAGCGATATTGCCTATGTATCTTTCGTTTTTTATTCCAGGTTCGCAGGTATTGGCCGTAATAAGGGCTTTGCGATTATTGCGCCTTTTTAGGGTTTTAAATTTAGCAAGTTTTACAGGACAAGAATCACATCTTAAATTAGCGATTAAAGCAAGCAGAAGAAAAATCACAGTGTTTATTTACTTTGTGATTATTGTAAGCTGTTTGTTAGGAGCTTTGATGTATGTGGTAGAAAAAGGAGAAAACGGCTTTCAGAGCATTCCGGAAAGTATTTATTGGGTAATTGTTACCTTAACAACAGTAGGGTACGGAGATATTACTCCGGTTACTGCAGTCGGAAAAATAATAGCTTCGATTATTATGGTTATGGGTTACGGAATAATTGCTGTACCTACCGGAATTGTAACGGCAGAATATGCTAATGCAATAAACAATAAAAAACAAAAAAGGGACTGTAAACACTGCGGAAAATCAGACCACAGAGAGCAAAGCGTTTACTGTTATAATTGCGGATTTGAATTAAAAGATGAATAACACACTTATTACTGTTGTCGGAACTACAGCTATCGGAAAAACCTCTAAAGCTATTGAACTGGCAAAATATTATAATTGCGAAATAATTTCGTGCGACTCCAGGCAGTTTTTTAAAGAAATGACCATCGGTACGGCTGTTCCGTCTAAAGCAGAACTCCAAGACGTTCCTCATCATTTCATCCAAAATAAAAGCATTTTTGAGAGCTATAGCGTTGGAGATTTTGAGAGAGAAGCACTTCAAAAATTAGATGAATTATTCCAAAAAAACTCTACTCAAATAATGGTCGGAGGTTCGGGCTTATACGTAGATGCTATCGTAAAAGGATTTGACGATTTCCCCGAAATCGAACCTGTGATTCGAGATACAATCAAAAAAGACTATGAGCAAAAAGGAATACTTTTTTTACAAAATAAATTAAAAGAAGTCGATTCGGGGTATTATGCCAAACTACAAGTCGAAAATCCACAAACTCTAGAAAACCCACAGCGGATGATGAGGTTTATCGAGGTTTCTGTAGGGAGCGGAAGGCCCTATTCTTCATTTTTAAATCAAAAGAAAAATACCCGAAACTTCAAAACTATTCTTGTTGGATTAGAAGCCGAACGAGAGGTTATTTACAACCGAATCAACCAAAGAGTTGATATAATGATAAACAGCGGACTTATAGACGAAGCAAAAGAGCTTTTTATTCATAAAGATTTAAATGCCTTACAAACCGTTGGATACAGAGAATTGTTTGATTATTTCGAAGGAAAGATTTCACTCGAAGTTGCCATTGAAGAAATTAAAAAAAATACCCGAAGATTTGCCAAAAGACAACTTACTTGGTTCAAACGAAATCCGGATATTTTATGGTTTGATTATCAAACTCCGGTTCACCAAATAGTAAGTAGTATCCAATAAGAAGTTGGCAAAGCAAAAACTCAGAGCGGAAAAACTATCGAATAAGATTATAAATTTCTTGAGTTTCTTTCATCATCTTTTCGAAATCAATTTTTAAGTCAATGAGTCGTCCGGAATGAATGTCAAAAACCCATCCGTGCACCCTTAGGCCTCTTTCGTAATAAGCTTTTTGTACTACAGCTGTTTTAATTACGTTCAGGCATTGTTCCTGAACATTCAGTTCTACCAGTTTATTATAGCGTTGTTGTTCGTTTTCGATTTGATTCAACAAGTCTTTGTGCATTCTATATACATCGCGCACATTTCTGAGCCAAGGATTTAATATACCCGAATCTTTGGGTTCCATAGCTGCTTTAACTCCTCCACAGCCATAATGTCCGCAAACTATAATTTGTTCGACATTAAGAGCTCCTACAGCATAATTAATTACCGACATCACATTCATGTCAATGCTAATTACCATATTAGCGATGTTTCGGTGAACAAAAATCTCTCCTGGAGAAGCTCCCATGAGTTCTTCGGCTGTTACACGAGAATCCGAGCAACCTATATATAAAATTTTGGGTTCTTGTCCTTCGGATAGTTTTTTAAAATAATCGGGTTGACGTTCTAATTTATCAGCTATCCAATTTTGGTTGTTCTCAAATATCTTTTGGATGTTCATTATAGTTATTTTTCTTCTTTGATAATTAATAAAGGAATGTCGAGATTATACGATAATTTTTTTGATAAACTCGAACTGAAAATTCGCTCAAAAAAAGTTTGATTTCGCTTAACGATAGCTAATAAACTAAGGTTTAGGTCATGGATAAATTCCGAAATGTGTTCTTCCAAAGGTTGGTCGCCTTCCTCTCTAATAATAAATTTAAGCCGATTCGAATCAAACTCTCTTTTCCAATCTCTGATAGCCAATTCAATGGTTACATCACTCATGTTTTTTGCAACATTTAAACATCGTACTTTGGCATCAAATGTTTCGGCAATTTTTAGTACTTCTGCCAAGGGTTTTTTATCTGAATTTTTAAAAATGGTAGTAAAACCAATTTTATTAATCCCTTTGAACCTCGCCTTGTGAGGCACGCTTAAAATCGGAATATCTATCGATTTGATGGTGTTTACCGTGTTAGAACCAAAAAATTTCTTTTCGAATCCAGAAGCTCCATTTGTCCCCATTACTACTAAGTCAATGTGTTCTTTGGCTATTGTTTCTAAGATATTCATAATTAAATCTCCTTCCTGAAAAACAAAAGAGAGCTTTACATCCGAAACGCCTTCATTCTCTGCTATATTGCGAAGTTCTACAGCCTTATCTTTAAAGTTTTCAAAACTGGTCAATTCTACATTTTCATAAACCTGCTGAATCACTTCTGAACTTTCAACTCCAAGGCCAGACACAATCGGAATAGAATAAGTGTGTAAAACATGCAAGTCAGCCCCAAGGCTTTTGGCTAGATGAAGTGCATAAACAAAAGCATTGTCTGCTGTTGGTGAAAAGTCGGTCGGAAATAAGATGTTTTTCATAATTGCGTTGTTTTAGTAGGATAAAGGTACAAAAAAGCCCACATCCCAAAATGATTTTTATCAGAATATTTTTATGAGGGAACTACCTCGCTAAAAATGTCGTATTTTTGCTTTAAACTATTGTGATAATGTTAAATCAAGAAACTATTGTAGCTCTTGCTACTCCTGCGGGTGCTGGTGCAGTAGCGATTATAAGAATTTCGGGCAACGATGCCATTAAAATTGCCAATGAAGTTTTTCAGTCGGTAAGTAACAAAGATCTAACCCGACAAAAAACTCATACTATCCACTTAGGTCATATTATAGATGGCCAAAAAACCCTTGATCAGGTCTTGGTTTCTGTATTTAGAAATCCAAACTCTTATACCGGGGAAGACGTTATAGAGATTTCGTGTCACGGTTCGGTTTTTATCCAACAACAAATTATCCAGCTTTTACTCCGAAAAGGTTGCCGTATGGCACAACCCGGAGAGTTTACCTTGCGTTCGTTTTTGAATGGTAAGATGGATTTGTCACAGGCCGAAGCCGTAGCCGACTTAATCAATTCTGATAATGAAGCCTCACATCAAATTGCTATGCAACAAATGAGAGGAGGTTTTTCGAGCGAAATTGCCAAACTTCGAGAAGAACTCTTAAACTTTGCTTCGCTAATCGAATTAGAATTAGATTTTTCGGAAGAAGATGTTGAATTTGCCGACCGAAGTCAATTCAAAGAATTATTAACAAGAATTGAGTTTGTTCTTAAGCGATTGATAGACTCATTTGCGGTCGGAAATGTTATCAAAAACGGAATTCCGGTAGCTATTGTCGGAGAACCCAATGTAGGGAAATCTACTCTTTTGAATGCTCTTCTGAACGAAGAAAGAGCTATTGTATCAGATATTGCCGGAACTACTCGTGATACCATTGAAGACGAATTAGTAATTGACGGAATCGGTTTCCGATTTATTGATACAGCCGGAATTCGAGATACCAAAGATGTGGTCGAAAACATTGGTATTCAGAAAACTTTTGAAAAAATAGAACAAGCACAAGTTGTAATTCTTTTGCTTGACGCTAAAGAATTACAAGTTTCAAGTTTCAAGTTTCAAGTTGAAATTGAGAAAATCAAGAACAAATACCCTCAAAAACCTTTGGTGGTGATTATCAACAAGGTTGATTTGCTATCAGAACAAGAACTAAATGTCATAAAAACCGAACTTGAAACCTTAAACCTGAAACCTGAAACTATCTCCGCTAAACAAAAAATAGGTATCGAAGAGCTCAAAAACACTTTGCTTTCTTTCGTAAATACAGGAGCTCTCCGCAACAACGAAACCATCGTAACCAATACACGCCATTACGATTCACTACTCAAAGCTCTAGAAGAAATCCAGAAAGT
>CAZOQH010000089.1:0-8181 GCA_964581855.1 uncultured Flavobacterium sp. | reverse complement strand
ATACGAATTCAACTTAATAAGAAATAAAATTAGTTTCATAAAAAAACGGATACAAATTGTATCCGTTTTTTGCTTGTGGAGAAGATGGGACTCGAACCCACGACTTCTACGCTGCCAGCGTAGCGCTCTAGCCAACTGAGCTACATCCCCATTTTTGAAAGGCAAATATAGCCTTAAATTTTAATATTTTGAATAAAAAATTAAAAATCGTAACTTAGCACTTTGTTATTTTAAATAAAATAGAAGCGCACAAATAATGGAAATCAAAGACAATACTTTCTTAAGACAATATGAAATACTTATAGATGACCAGTTGTTAGCTATTGAATACTCTCTTCAAGAAAGAAAAATTTTTCTTACCAAACTCAATATACCTGATAGTTTTACGGACGAAGAAACCGTAATTGAATTCTTAAAAAATGTTCTCGAAATAATTCGAGAACAAAATATCAAGGTCGTGCCTACAGCACCCAAAATCGTAAGTTTTTTCAGAAAAAATCCTTCTTACAAAGAGATGCTTCCGGTCGGGATTGTCATTTAATAAGTTTATTTCTGATTAATCTTTCCTCCAGCAATGGTTTTCTGATCAATCTTAGCCGGTTTGCCATAAATATCAATGGTTCCGCCTGCTCGAACAACTGCCTTTACAAAGTCCGTAGCACGTACTTCGGCACTTCCGCCTGCATTAACCGAAACCTTGGTTTTCTTGGTGTTCAGGTCTTTTGCTTCGAGGGTTCCACCTGCTTTGATGTCCACATCCATAGTTCCCGAAACACTACCGTTAAGGAAGATGGTTGCACCCGAAACCACTTTTACTTCTAAGTCTTCTACTGCAATTTCAAGTCGCATTTCGCCTCCTTCTTTTGCAGTAATCTCTAAATCTGAAGTCTTTATAGCTTGGGTAGAAGTGATAAAACTACCTTCAAAAACCTCGATTTCTTCGAGTTCCTGATTATAATAAATCTTAACCCTTATATCATCTCCTTTTAGGGTCTGCGTAAAAGGCATACGCACTTTGAGCTCATCATTTTTTTGTAGAACTTCTACATCCTGACTTTTCGGACCGTAGATTTCGATTCTGTTTTGTTCAGCCGGAATCAATTCAGCCGAAATCTTGTCATAAACTTTTATTTCCGTAAACGATGATAACTCTTTAGTAACATCCTGTGCAAAAAAGAATTGCGATACCAATAATCCTGATAATGCGATTAATTTTTTCATATTCAATTTATATATTAATGATTAAACCCCACAGATAAAGGGCTGTGAGGTCTATAACTATGCAATTTCCGTTCCAAAAAGATTTGAAAAGTTTACTGTCTCAAAATTTATTTTTAGGGTTCAACTTTCAAATCATCATTCAAATCATTTTTCAATTCTTGCGTATAAAATCAAAGTCCAATTGTTTTTTGACCAAATCAGCATTCTTAACTTTTACCCAAACTTCATCTCCAAGTTGCAAAGTACTTTTGGTAACTTCACCTACCATAGCATATTGCTTCTCGTCAAAAGTATAGTAATCATCTTTCAGGTCGCGTACTCGAATCATTCCCTCGCATTTGTTAGAAATTATCTCTACATATACACCCCATTCGGTAACTCCCGAAATAACGCCCAAAAACTCCTCGTCTTTATGGTCTTGCATATACTTGATTTGCATGTATTTGATGCTGTCTCGCTCTGCACTTACTGCTAACATCTCCATATTCGAACAGTGCAGACACTTTTCTTCATACACTTCTTCGCTTACCGATTTACCTCCATCCAAATAGTGCTGTAAAAGTCGATGGGCCATAATATCTGGATAGCGACGGATAGGAGAGGTAAAGTGCGAATAATAATCAAAGGCCAATCCGTAGTGTCCGATATTATCGGTCGAGTACTTGGCTTTGCTCATACTGCGTATAGCCAGTGTATCTACTAAGTTTTGCTCTTTTTTCCCTTGTACGTCGGTCAGTAATTTATTGAGCGAATAGGTGATGTCTTTTTTAGACTTTAGGTTTATCGAATAGCCGAATTTCGAAATTATTCCTTGCAATCCTAATAGCTTTTCTTCATCAGGTTCATCGTGAATACGATAAACAAAGGTTTTCTTTTGTTTCCCGACAAACTCCGATACTTTTCGGTTGGCGAGCAACATAAACTCCTCAATCAGATGATTGGCATCTTTTTGTTCTTTAAAATATACTCCCGTAGGCTCGGCATTTTCGTTTAAGTGAAATTTCACTTCCACTTTGTCAAACGAGATAGCACCTTGTTGCATTCGTTTTTTACGCAAGATTTTAGCCAATCGATCCATCGTTAAAGTAGCTTTTACGATTTCATCTTCTACTTGATAGGCTTCTCCGGTCAGAGAAATCTCTGCAGGAATAACATCTTTTTGCGTTTCGATAATGTGTTGAGCCTCTTCATACGAAAAACGTTTATCCGAATAAGTAACGGTTCGGCCAAACCATTGATTTACAATCTCAGCTTTTTCGTTCAGATCAAAAACAGCCGAAAAGGTATATTTTTCTTCTTCCGGACGAAGCGAACAAGCAAAGTTCGACAACACTTCGGGCAACATCGGAACCACTCTGTCCACCAGATAAATAGAGGTAGCTCTTTGATAAGCTTCATCATCTAGCGGAGTACCTTCTTGCACGTAATGCGAAACATCGGCAATATGAACTCCGATTTGATAGTTGCCATTTTCTAAAACCTCAAACGAAAGAGCATCGTCAAAGTCTTTAGCGTCTTTCGGGTCAATCGTAAAGGTCAATACATTGCGCATATCTCTACGTTTGCTGATTTCTTCTTCGCTAATCGAAGTGTCTAGTTGGTTGGCAAAAGTTTCAACCTCAATCGGAAAATCTGACGGAAGTCCGTATTCGGCCAAAATGGCATGCATTTCCGTATTGTGTTCTCCGGGTTTTCCGAGTACTTTAATCACCTTTCCGAAAGGAGAATCGGCTTTTTTAGGCCAATCTACAATCCTAACCAATACAACATCTCCGTTTTCTGCATCTCCAAAACCGTCTTTAGGTACAAAAATATCGGTGTACATTTTCGGATTGGCAGTGGTTACAAAACCAAAATTCTTCTGAATGTTGATTACTCCTACAAATTCCTCTTTATGACGCTCAATAATTTCTACAACTTCAGCCTCAGGACGTTTCCCTCTTCTACGGTTATAGATATAGGCTTTAACTTTGTCTTTATCCAAAGCGTGGTTCAGGTTGTTGAGCGGAACAAACACATCCTCGACCAATTCTTCCGACATAAAGTAGGCAGTTCTGCGCGAAGTCATATCAATTGTCCCGACAATATAATCTTGATTCTCGATAATTTTGTATTTGCCCGGTTCCACTTCTTCTAGATTTCCTTTAGCTTTCAACAGCTTCAAATCTTTAATAATCTGATTACGGCTTTGCGTATCATCCAACTCTAGTTTGGCAGAAATCTGTTTGTAGTTAAATGTCTTTTCAGGGTCTTTCGAAAGTATTTTTAATATTTGATTGGTAAAATCTTTGTGTTTTTTACCGAATTTAATTTTTTTCTTCTTCATATTCATGCTTTAATGAATTGCATAGTTACAAAAATTAAGCCTATAATTGTTAAATGTTACGTTATTTTTAGAATACTTATTTGTATTTTTGATAAAGATTTATGTATGTTAAGAAAAGGTTACTCTAATATTTTATTAGTATTAATAATATCTAATAAACTAAAAATAAACATTTTATATAAGTAACTTTGCCCTCGAAAACAATGCGAAATATTTTCTACAAAAATGAAAAAGAAAGACATTAAGATTTTGTTAGTGGATGACGAACAGGATATTTTAGAAATCGTGGGATATAATTTATCTCAAGAAGGCTACAAAATTCTAACAGCCCAAAACGGTAAAGAAGCCATAACCAAAGCCAAAAAAGAACAGCCACATCTGATTATTATGGATGTAATGATGCCAGAAATGGACGGAATAGAGGCGGTAGAGGCAATCCGAAAAATACCCGAATTGAATGATGTCATAATTACATTTTTAACCGCAAGATCCGAAGATTATTCTCAAGTAGCAGGTTTTGATGTTGGAGCAGATGATTATATCACAAAACCTATAAAACCAAAAGTGCTCGTGAGTAAAGTTAAGGCACTTTTAAGACGACTTAAAAATCAAAAACCACAAGACACCATTATACTCTCAGGAATAGAAATTAGTCGCGAAGAATATAAAATTACAAAAGACGGAGAAGAAATTGTATTACCCAAAAAGGAATTCGAGTTACTCTATCTTTTAGCCTCAAAACCCGGGAAAGTTTTCAAAAGAGACGAAATCCTAAGTAAAGTTTGGGGAAATGATGTGGTAGTAGGCGGACGAACAATTGACGTACACATCCGAAAACTGCGCGAAAAAATAGGAGAGGAGATGTTCAAAACCATTAAGGGAGTGGGCTATAAAATAGAAGTGTAGTTAAAGCTAAAGCTTCTTCTTGTAATTAGACAGTAAGTCAAAACAATTCCTTAATACTTCGATTATCTTATACGAATCTTAGAATAGTGGTAATTCTTGTTATAGTTCTTACCCATTTCTATTGATTTTGATAGCAATCTAAAAAATTCAAAAGAGTGCTACTGCTTATCTGTGGCAATAACAAACTTAACGTTGAGTCGTACTCCTATTTGTAGTAAATCTACTAAATCCTGAACCTGTAAATCATACGGAATCCTGATAACTACAGTCTGCAGTTCAGGATCGACTTCGGCTCTTAGTTTTTCTTCAATATCTGCAAAAGCAACTTCTTGTTTATCGATAAAGTAGCGCTTGTCTTCAGTAACCGAAAGACTTACGTGTTGTTTGTTGGTCGTGTCGTTGGCTTCAGATTTAGGCAAAGTAAGCTTAATCACGTTCGGATTTGCCAATGTTGATACAATCAAAAAGAACAAAAACAAAAAGAACATGATGTCACTCATCGAAGAGGTAGCAACCTCTGCATGAAATCGTTTATTCCTTCTTAGACGCATAGCTTGGTTGGTTAATGATGCTTAAAAATTCTAAAACTTGTTTCTGAATATTCAGTACAAACGAATCGATTCGTCCGTTAAACAGGTGATAAGCCGAAAAAGCAATAATACCTACAATAAGTCCGGCACCACTACTGATCATCTTTTCGTATAATCCGGCAGAAATACCGGGAATACTGATATCCCCTTCTATAGATATCTTATGAAAGATGGTGATAACTCCCGAAATGGTTCCGATAAATCCAAGGGTAGGGGCGATACCGGCAATAAGCCCTAAGTGTCCCATTTTGTTTTCCATTTCTCCGATTTCGATATTAGTGGCTTTCTCCATACGAGACTCGATTTCCGAAACCGGACGACCAATACCATCAATACCGCTAGCCAATACGTTACCCGTAGCCGAATTATCTCTAACACATAGCGTACGAGCCGATTCAATTCTTCCTGCATTGAGTTCGGTGCGGATATCACCGATAAGTTCACGATTGTATTTGGTGGTTTTCTTGATAAACAAAAAACGCTCAATAATTACATAAATCGTATAAAAAAACAAAAGAATAATAGGGATGATAAAAACCCCACCTTTCATTAAAAATTCAATAGCTGTAGTAGATTCTCCGTTTTGAGCAGTCTCTTCTAATATAAGGTTAGAAGCATCTACGATAGAGTCATTTTGCAAGAAAAAATTTAGTAAAAACATAAATTAAAGAATGTTTTGAGTTTAGTTTAAACAAAAATAAACCTTTTTAGTACGTACTTAAATCACTATAACGAAAGTTTTCAACATATATTTTGACGGTATGTCAAAAAGTCCACAAACCCTCCCATCTTTCAATCTTTCCGACTTTAAGACCTTAAGACTTTACGACATTACGACCTTAAGACTTTAATCATTCATCGAAATCAAAAACTCTTCGTTGTTTTGAGTTCTTTTGATTCTTTCATTGATTTCGTCCATGGCTTCAACAGGGTTCATATCCGCAAGAAATTTGCGCATAATCCACATGCGTTGAAGTGTTTTTTCGTCAAGCAACAAATCATCACGACGGGTGCTCGAAGAGGTAAGGTCAATAGCAGGGAAAATACGTTTGTTGGCAATCTTTCTATCCAGTTGCAACTCCATATTTCCGGTTCCTTTAAACTCTTCAAAAATAACCTCATCCATTTTAGAACCTGTATCCGTAAGTGCAGTGGCTATAATACTGAGCGATCCACCGTTTTCGATATTTCGGGCTGCTCCAAAAAAGCGTTTAGGTTTCTGAAGGGCATTGGCATCCACACCACCCGAAAGTACTTTTCCGGAGGCAGGTTGCACGGTATTGTATGCACGGGCCAAACGGGTGATAGAATCTAACAATATCACAACGTCATGACCACATTCTACCAGTCTTTTGGCTTTTTCCAAAACGATATTTGCTACTTTAACGTGTCGGTCTGCAGGCTCGTCAAAAGTCGAAGCAATAACTTCTCCTTTTACGCTGCGTTGCATATCGGTAACCTCTTCCGGGCGTTCGTCAATAAGCAAAACAATCAAATAAACTTCCGGGTGGTTAGCAGCAATCGAATTGGCAATGTCTTTCAGGAGCATTGTTTTTCCGGTTTTGGGCTGAGCTACAATCATACCTCTTTGTCCTTTTCCGATAGGAGAAAAAAGATCAATAATACGGGTCGAAACGGTAGCTTGTTTGTCGGCTAAATTAAATTTCTCTTCCGGGAAAAGCGGAGTCAGGTGCTCAAACGAGATTCTGTCTCTAACTACTTGCGGATCGTGTCCGTTAATTTTAAGAACGCGAACCAGCGGGAAAAACTTCTCTCCTTCTTTCGGAGGACGAACCACACCTTTTACGGTATCTCCGGTCTTAAGTCCGAACAAGCGAATTTGCGAAGCCGATAAGTAGATATCGTCCGGAGAGGCTAAGTAGTTATAGTCGGACGAACGCAAAAAACCATAACCGTCGGGCATCATTTCAAGCACACCTTCACTTTCGATAATACCGTCAAATTCAAATTCAGGATCCCGAAAACTGCTTTGTTTTTTCTGATTCTGATTGCGGTTATTGTTATTATTGTTGTTGTTATTAGGATGATTCTTTTGATGTTTCTGAACATTTGGAGTAGCCTCCGCAGCAGGTGTACTTTGCCCTTCTGTTGCTTCTGCAGGCTCTGACGGAGCGGGTGTGTTTTGTGCAACTTTGTTTTCGTTCTGCCTGTTCTTATTCTGAAAATCTCTTTTTTTGTTTTGTGGTGTAGCCGAAGGTTGCGGTGTTTTTTCTTCAGGGGTAGGGGGAGTATCCGGAGCAGTAGGTTTAGCAGCCGTAGCTACAGCTTTCTGAACTCGGGCACGAGGAGCTTTTTTAGCAGGAGCAACTTCAGCATCTGCCGAAGCAGCACCCTCAGTAGGCTTTATCTTTTCAGGGTTAGCCGCTTGCAAATCTAATATCTGATAAATTAACTCGTCTTTTTTTAGGGTTCTAAAGTTTTTGATTTTGGCAACCTTAGCGATTTCTTGAAGTTCGGGCAACTTCATTTCTTTCAATACAGAAATGTCAAACATTTAATATAAATTAAAGATTATAATTTTTTGTGATATAGTATAATAGAAAATAACGTGTGAAAAATGATTGATAAAGGTAAGTTGGCTCAATCACATTGCAATATTACAAATAAAATTTTATTCTGCAATAGCATTTATTTAAAAAAGAAAACTTATTTTTGCCAAGCATTACACAAAAACACAAATGATTCAACGTATTCAAACTCTATATTTAGTATTTGCAGCAATTATATCAGGAGTGCTACCTTTTGTATTTCCGTTATGGCAAGACCAGTCAGGCGAGGTAAAAGTATTCTTTATGCAAAATATGTCATATACGGCTTTGATAGGATTGAGCTTTACTTTGGCACTAGTAGCCATATTCAACTACAAAAAAAGACAACATCAATTTGTGATAAACAGATTGAACATCATATTAAACTTAATTTTACTAGGATTATTTGTCTATCGTTCACTAACGTTATCCGGAGAGGAAGTAGCCTCTGAGAAGGGTATTGGGATTTTTCTTCCTATTGCAGCTGTTGTTTGTTTAGTTCTGGCAAACAGAGCAATCAAAAAGGACGAAGAACTCGTAAAATCTGTGGACAGATTGCGATAAACCTATCATCTTAGTTTTATTAGTG
>CAZOQH010000088.1:0-8195 GCA_964581855.1 uncultured Flavobacterium sp. | reverse complement strand
TTTTTCTCTAGTTCTTCTAGGAGTTCTTTACAGATATTTATTTTCATATTTTGGCAGTCCATCGCTAGATAGTTAAGAACCTTAATTTCTTCTTGTGTGAGGACTTCTTCTTCGATTTCGAGGTCTTCGGGTTCAACATAATCTTCTAATTCGTCTACTTCTAAATTTTCAGACTGAGGTTTTATCGAAATAGGAGCAACAGGTTTTACTTGTGTATTATCAATTTCAAATATTTCAAACGAAACAGAATGTTCTCCTTTGTTTTTTCTGAAAACTTCCAAAATTTTTTCTATTGCCTTATTTTCTAATTCATCCAAACTAAATCTTATGACTAAGCTTTTAGCAAAATCAGACAGTACATCTTGTAAATATTGAATGTTTATAAACTGAATTCTAGGATCTGTTCTTTTACCTTCTTTATTTATCCAACCCTCCTGAACAGTTAATCGAATATGCACAAAGTTATTCGGTATTAAATAAGCTCGGTATTTTGAATAAGTAGCATCTTTGCCTTCAAAAATTCTGAATTCAAAGCTATCATCATAACCTTCCAAAGTAAACGAAGCCCAACCTTTGTTATCTTTAGAAACTCGGTGTTCAACATTAGTGATAATTCCTCCTACGGTAATTTGTTTTCCGATAAGGTTTTCCAGATTATTTAAATGGGTGAGTTTGGTATTGCAGAAATACTTTAATTCGTACTTATAATCGTCTAGCGGATGTCCCGAAATATAAATTCCGACTACTTCTTTTTCTCTGGCTAATTTTTCCATTGCTCCCCATTCTTCTGCAGCTGGCACAACAGGTTCGGGAATTTGCACTTCGCTAGAATCTCCGAACAAACTCACTTGAGCCGAATTTTCATTCTCTTGATATTTGGCTCCATATCGAATTACTTTTTCTAAAAATGATACTCCGTCTGGATCAACCGTAAAATATTGTGCTCTGTGTGTATCAATAAAACAATCAAAACCTCCGGCTAAAGCCAAATTCTCAAAAGCTTTTTTGTTGGCTGCTCTTAGGTCAATTCGCCGAGCCAAATCAAAAACCGATTTGTATTTTCCGTCTTTTCTGGTTTCAACAATAGTTTGCACCGCTCCTCCTCCTACGTTTTTTACAGCTCCCATTCCAAAGCGAATAGCATTTCTTTCGTTTACGGTAAACTTATAAAACGATTCGTTTACGTCAGGCGAAAGCACTTCAATCCCCATCCGTTTACATTCTTCCATAAAAAAAGTAACCGATTTGATGTCATTCATATTGTTCGAAAGCACTGCTGCCATATATTCTGACGGAAAATGCGCTTTGAGATAAGCGGTTTGATAAGCAATCCAAGCGTAACAAGTCGAGTGCGATTTATTAAAGGCGTAACTAGCAAAAGCTTCCCAGTCTTTCCACACTTTTTCGAGTATAACCGGATCGTGTCCTTTGGCTGATGCTTGCTCAATAAATCGAGGTTTCATCTTATCTAGTACGTCTTTTTGCTTTTTTCCCATAGCCTTACGAAGTACGTCTGCATCACCTTTAGAAAAATCTGCTAATTTTTGTGAAAGCAACATCACCTGCTCCTGATATACGGTAATTCCGTATGTTTCAGACAGGTATTCTTCCATAGCAGGAAGGTCGTATTTTATTTCTTCTTCTCCGTTTTTTCTTCGGATAAAACTTGGAATATATTCTAAAGGTCCAGGACGATATAAGGCATTCATCGCAATCAAATCTCCAAAAACCGTAGGTTTTAGCTCACGCATATATTTTTGCATTCCTGGTGACTCGTATTGAAAAATCCCGACTGTTTCACCTCGTTGGAAGAGCTCATACGTTTTTTTGTCATCAATCGGAAAATTATCCGGGTCAAGGTCAATTCCTTTGGTATATTTAACTAGTTTAACCGTGTCTTTTATGAGCGTTAGCGTCTTCAACCCTAAGAAGTCCATCTTTAAGAGTCCAGCACTTTCTGCAACCGAGTTGTCAAATTGAGTAACATTTAATCCGGATTCGTCTTTAGCAGCTGCGATAGGTACAAAATTCGAGATATCATCAGGCGTAATAATTACTCCACAAGCGTGAATTCCGGTATTTCGGAGCGAACCTTCGAGTACTTTGGCTTGCTGAATGGTTTGTCCTGCCAAATCATCCGTATTTGAAAGTTCTTTGAGTTGTACGACTTTTTCGTATTCGTCCGAACGAAGGGATTTTTTTAGAACATTATCCTCCATCGAAAAAATCTTTGCCAGACTCATGTTCGGAATCAATTTGGCAATTCTATCTGCTTCAAAAAGCGGTAAATCAAGTACTCGGGCTGTATCTCTAATCGAAGATTTAGCTGCCATCGTACCATAGGTAATAATTTGTGCTACTTGATTTTGTCCGTATTTATCAATTACGTATTGCATTACGCGTCCACGTCCTTCATCATCAAAATCAATATCGATATCGGGCATCGAAACCCTATCCGGATTCAGAAAACGCTCAAAAAGCAAATCGTATTCAATCGGGTCGATATTGGTAATTCCGAGACAATATGCCACAGCCGAACCTGCAGCCGAACCACGTCCAGGTCCTACAGAAACTCCCATTTCGCGAGCAGCTGCAATAAAATCTTGTACAATCAAAAAATAACCCGGATAACCTGTTCTTTCAATGGTTTCGAGCTCAAAGTTCAGACGCTCTCGAATCTCATCTGTAATTTCTTTATAGCGTTTTTCGGCTCCTACATACGTAAGATGCCTTAAATATTTATTTTCACCTCTTTTACCTCCGTCTAACTTATCTTCTTCAACCTGAAATTCTTCGGGTATATCGAATTTCGGAAGTAGTACATCTCGATAGAGCGAATACGATTCTACTTTTTCTACTATTTCATCGATATTATTTATGGCTTCAGGCACATCAGCAAACAATGCTTTCATTTGCTGTTCGGACTTGAAATAATATTCTTCGTTCTCTAATCCGTAGCGAAAACCACGACCTCTTCCTTTTGGAGTAGCTTGTTTTTCGGCATCTTTTACACACAACAAAATATCGTGAGCATTTGCATCTTCTTTATTTACATAAAACGTATTGTTAGTAGCTACCAACTTTATGTTATGTTTTTTAGAAAACTCAATTAAAGTTGCATTTACTACATCTTCATCTTGTTGACCGTGACGCATAAGTTCGAGATAAAAATCATCTCCGAATGTTTCTTTCCACCACAATAAAGCTTCTTCTGCTTGTGCTTCTCCGATATTTAAAATCTTACTCGGAACTTCTCCGTATAGGTTTCCAGACAAAACGATAATATCGTCTTTATACTGTTCGATAATAGTTTTATCAATTCTCGGAACGTAATAAAAGCCTTTAGTATAGGCAATGGATGACATTTTGGCCAAATTGTGATAACCTTTTTTGTTTTTGGCTAAAAAAACGATTTGATAACCATTGTCTTTTCTGGATTTATCCAAATGGTTTTCACAAACAAAAAGCTGACAACCTACGATGGGTTTGATAGGAAATTCGGTCGGAACACCTCCGTTTTCTTCTATTTCGGCATTTTTTGCCTTAACCGATTTGTTATGAGATTCTATTTTGCTTACAAATTGAAAAGCTCCCATCATATTACCGATATCGGTCAGTGCAACAGCTTTCATTTTTTGTTGGGCTGTAGCTTTTACAAGAGCATCAACCGAAATAGTAGATTGCAAAACCGAAAACTGCGTATGATTATGCAGGTGTACAAAGTCTCCGGTAATTTGCGAAATATCTGTTGTGTTAGAATCCGATTCTTGGTTTTCTTTGGCTATGCGTTTTCTGATTTCGGCTGAGGCTCCCTTCAGATTGATGTGTTTCAACCCAATAAGTTGAATGCTTACAGGATTATTTTCTTTGAAGTTTTTGAAATAATCGGTCGGTACATCGAGTTGTTCTTTAGTAAAAAACTCTTTTCGGATAAGTTCTAAAAACACTCTTGTAGTGGCTTCAACGTCAGCTGTAGCGTTATGAGCTTCTTGGAAGTTCTCATCAAAAAGGAATTGATACAATTCGGTGAGTGTTGGTAGTTTAAATCTTCCTCCACGACCTCCAGGAAGCTTTACCAAATCAGCTGTATCTTCAGTACAAGTATCTAAAACAGGCTTCTTATTGAGTTCGGTTTCCACTGAATATCGGTGAAATTCACATCCCATTACATTCAAATCAAAACCTACATTGTGCCCGATTACAAACTTGGCTTTCTTCAAAGCTAAATTCAGTTTTTCTAAAACTTCAAGAATCGGAACTCCTTGCTCTATAGCCAATTCGGTTGAAATTCCGTGAATTCGCTCCGAATCAAACGGAATATTAAACCCATCGGGTTTTATCAAATAATCCTGATGTTCAATTACTTTCCCGTTTTCATCATGCAACTGCCAAGCAATCTGCACACATCTAGGCCAATTGTCGGTATCGGTATAAGGAGCATTCCAATTACGAGGCAATCCGGTAGTTTCGGTATCAAAAATTAAGTACATAGGCTGAAAATCAGAGTGTTATTTTAGATAGTAGGAAGTCTCAAATTTAATAAATTTAATCCGAAGTTTCAGGTAAGAGTTATCAACAAAAAAGGAAAACCTAAGTAACTAATTATAGTTGAGAAAGTTCTGTTTTTGTTCGCTCTTTTGTATAATTATTAAGCAAACAAAATATATATGAACGTCAATAAACACATAACCAAGTAAATCCTTATTGTAAAAAATTGCTTCAAAACTAAATTTCATTATTTCTTCAGGTTAAGCCTCATTAGTTTTACCAAACTGTTAAATTTTATTTAATATGTTTTTCAATACCAAAAAACGTGCTACTTTTGCACTTGACAATTTTGTCAAACACAAAAGTCAAACAATTATGTCAATACAAAAAAAGGAAGATGCAACCTATGAATTGATTGTAAATACAGCTAAAAGGCTTTTCTTTAAAGAAGGAAAGTTTAATGCTACAACTCAGGAAATTGCTGATGCTGCAGGAGTAAACCGAACCCTTATCAATTATTATTTTCGTTCTCGTGATGCACTTTTCGAACTGGTTTTGCAAAAAGCTATAGAAGAAGAGGAAAAAAGAAGAGAAATGATTGTTTTTTCGGATTTACCCGTGAGAGAAAAGTTAGAACAATTTATAGATTACTATTTCGAACAAGCCAAAGAATACCCGTACAGAGAAGTGTATATGATTACCCAAATGAATAACGAAGGTGTCTATGCAGTTAAAGACAAAAAGCACATAAAACGCTTAACAGAAAAGTTTTATGTCGAATTAGAACAAGAAATGGACAAAGGAAATATTCAAAAAATGGAACCTATTCAGTTCATACTCAATTTCATTTCGATGCTAATTTTTCCGGTTTGTATGCGTCCGCTCCTTCAGAATACCTTTGAACTAGAAAACGAAGGTTACCAACAAATTCTGGAAAACAGAAAAGAAGTCATACTTAAAACCATTTTTAAAAATTAAATCAAGTCAAACCCAATTGTATATTTTATGAAAAATCATTCATACAGACGTAAAACACTTTTCTTGAGTGTTTTCGCTTTGATTTTTGGTGGCTTTTTTGTCAATGCTCAAGAAAAGTTGAGCCTAAAAGATGCTATCAATTATGCTTTAGAAAATAAAGCAGATGCTCGAAAAGCCAAATTAAATGTCGAAAACAGCGAACACTTAATCAGTGAAGTTCGCTCAAGAGCGTTGCCTCAAATTTCGGCTCAAGGAAACCTGATGTATAACCCGATTCTGCAAGAAATGGCAATGCCCGGAGACATCATCGGAATGCCCGGAGAAACGCTTTTGGTGGCTTTCGGACAAAAGTGGACCGCAATCGGAGGAGTTCATCTGTCGCAAAATTTATTCGATTATTCGGTTTTCACTGGCTTAAAAGCTGCTAAAACTACACGTGAGTTTTATAACGTAAACGAGCAACTTACACAAGAGCAAGTAATAGAAGCCGTTGCCAAAAGCTATTATCAAATTTTCATCACACAACAAAAGCTTGAAACCATCAATCAAACCCTTGAAAACACACAAAAAGTAGAAAAAACTATTCAAGGATTGGTCGATAACGGATTGGCTAAAAAAATAGATTTAGACAGAATCAAAGTAACTGTTGTTAACCTAAACTCAACAAAGCTACAATTGGAAAATGCGGTAAAACTTCAAGAAAACTCTTTGAAGTTTCTGATCGGAATGCAAATTGATACACCAATTGAACTAATGGAAGAAAGTTTAGAAATTACTCCGGTTTTACTCGATGCTCCGGATGTGAAAAAACTAACGCAATTTCAGTTGTTAGAAACGCAAAAACAATTGTTAGAATACAACAAAGAATCCTTTAAAGCAGCCTACTATCCTACCCTTTCGCTAACAGCAAATTACAGTTATCAAGGTTTAGGCGATAAATTTCCGTTAGGCGGAAAACCTGCCGATGGTGTGTATTGGACAGACTACTCTACCATCGGGTTAAACCTTAATATTCCGATTTTTAGTGGTTTCCGTACTCGTTCGCAAGTTCGTCAGGCTCAAAACCAACTGGATATTCTGGAAGAAGATATGAAAGAAACCGAATTGGCTTTGAACTTTGCTTTCGAAAATGCTAAAACACAAATCAACAACAGTGTGATTACTATTGAGAATCAAAAAGAAAACGTAAAGTTAGCACAAGAAGTTTTAGACAACACACAAAACAATTATATCAACGGATTGGCAACCCTTACCGACCTAATCGAAGCCGAGAATGCTTTGGCAGAAGCAAAAAACAACTATTCGAATGCTCTATTAGAATATAAAGTAGCCGAAATCGAACTTATCAAATCAAAAGGAGAATTAAACAACTTAAAATAACCAATTAGACCTAATAAATATTAAAATGAAAAAAGTAATATACATTCTAATCGCAGTAGCCCTTATTGTTTGGGCTGGTTTTACTCTGGCAGGAAACAAACAAAAAATGCAAGAAGAAACCGCCATTGTAGCCGAACAAAGTGCATACGTAGCTGTTCGTGTAGATACCGTTAAGACAGAAGTTGTAAACTCTACTTACAGAGCTAACGGAAATTTTGCTCCGTATCAAGACCTTAAATTATCTTCTGAAAGAGGCGGACAAGTAGTGCGCGTGTTAGTTCAAGAAGGTGCTAAAGTAAGCGTAGGACAAACTCTTGCAGTAATTAAAGGAGATATGCAATCGGTAGAATTACAAAATGCCGAAGCCGCTTACTTAACAGCTAAAAAAGATGCAGAACGTTTTGAAAGCGCTTTTAAAACCGGAGGAGTTACTCAACAACAACTCGACCAAATCAAGCTTCAACTACAATCTGCTCAAGCCAGATTAAACCAAGCAAAAATTAGTGTAGGCGATACAAACATTAAATCCACTATCAACGGAATCGTAAACAAAAGACACATCGAACCCGGAACTGTTGTAGCACCAGGAGCGCCTTTGTTTGATGTGGTAAATGTTTCTAAGTTAAAACTAAAAGCAAACGCTACAGAAAATCAAGTGGCTAACATCAAAGTAGGTGATGAAGTAATTATTACGGCTAGCGTATATCCGAATAAAGAATTTAAAGGAAAGGTAACTTTTATTGCTGCTATGGCAGATGAATCTCTAAATTTCCCGGTTGAAGTTGAAGTATTAAATAACGAAGATAATGATTTAAGAGCCGGAATGTACGGTTCGGTTATTTTCTCTTCAAAAGACGAAAATAATGCACCTGTAACAGTAGTTCCGAGAAATGCTTTTGTAGGAAGTATCAGCAACAACGAAATTTTTGTAGCTCGCGAAGGTGTGGCTCATCTAACAAAAGTAGTAGCCGGAAGAAATTTCGGAGAACAAGTTGAAATCCTTGAAGGACTGAAACAAGGCGATATCGTTATCACAAGCGGAATCATCAATCTTACTGACGGAGCTAAAATATCTATTGTAAAATAAGTTTAAAGTTTTGTCTATAACCTGAAACTTTAAACCTGAAACTAAAATCAAATGAAATTAGCAGAAATATCAATCAAACGCCCCACGCTTATTGTCGTTTTGTTTGCGATTTTAACCTTGGGTGGAATATTTTCTTATACCAAATTAGGATACGAACTTATCCCGAAATTCGAGGTTAACGTAATCACTATATCAACGGTATATCCGGGTGCATCACCTTCGGAAATTGAAAATACCGTAACCAAAAAAGTCGAAGACGCCA
>CAZOQH010000087.1:0-8248 GCA_964581855.1 uncultured Flavobacterium sp. | reverse complement strand
CGACTATTACTTTTACAGGCAATTTATCCGAATATTACCATCGAAAACTTATCTGATGCAGACGATACAATTTTGATGAAGAAAGCCCTTAGTAGTGTGGAACCTATAATTGATATTCATCATGCAGGAACTGCTATGCGCTTCCTTACAGCTTATTTTTCAATTCGGGAAAATCGTGAAGTTATCTTAACCGGCTCTAATCGAATGAAAGAAAGACCCATCAAAATCTTGGTGGAAGCTTTGCGAGAATTAGGAGCTGATGTTTCTTATTTAGAAAATGACGGATATCCTCCTTTAAAAATAAAAGGAAAAAAACTCCTCGGAAAAAAAATATCAATTCCGGCAAATATAAGTAGTCAGTATGTTTCTGCTTTAATGTTAATTGCACCAAAGCTCGAAAACGGACTTGAAATTACCTTAGAAGGAGACATAACTTCTCGACCTTATATTAAAATGACCTTAGCGTTGCTCAATCAAATTGGAATAAAAACTTCGTTCATTAAAAATACAATCATAATCGAGCCAAAACTCGAAATTGACAATGCCAAATTTATAGTAGAAAGTGATTGGAGCAGTGCTTCTTATTTTTATTCAGTGGTTGCTTTGAGCAAAATCGGAACAGAAATAAAACTTTCCTCTTTTACAGAAAATAGTTTGCAAGCGGATAGAGCTGTAGTCGAGATTTACAGAAACCTAGGAGTAAGAACTACTTTTTTAGAAACTTCGATTATACTTACAAAAACAGAAGATTGTAAACTATCGACCCTAAACTATCAACTACAAGAAAGCCCCGACATTGCTCAAACTGTTGCTGTTACTTGTTTTGGATTAGGAATCGGGTGTCACTTAACAGGATTACATACTTTAAAAATAAAAGAAACGGATCGACTTCAAGCCCTAAAAAACGAAATTGAAAAATTAGGTGGAAAGGTCGAAATCACAGACCATTCTCTTGTTTTACAACCGAACAGCCTAATTCTAGAACCGAAATCAATTTCTACCTATCAAGACCATAGAATGGCAATGGCATTTGCTCCCTTGGCTCTAAAAAGCAGCCTGAAAATCGAAAATGCAGAAGTCGTATCCAAATCTTATCCCAAATTTTGGGAAGATTTGAAACACATCGGATTTCAAATTAAAGAAAATTAAAAAGGTCTTTGATGTTTTATTATCAAAACATTACAACTCTCCAAACCATTCTCTTACCAAGTCTTTTTCAAACGAGGCTGCGCTTTTATGAACAAATTCGTTAGTGAGACTATTGTACTGATAATCCTTGCCCCACTCTTTGTGTTCTTGGGCCATTTCTTTAATGCTTTGCAAAATGAATCTTACTTCTTCATTGGTTGTTGTCGGATGAATTGACATGCGTATCCAACCTGGTTTTTCAGACAGTATTCCTTGAGAAATTTTATTTGTCAGATAATGTGAAGTTTCTTGATCTACATGAAGCAAGTAATGACCATAAGTTCCTGCACAACTACAACCTCCTCTTGTTTGAATTCCAAATCTGTCATTCAATAATTTCACTCCTAGATTATAATGCAATTCATCGATGTAAAACGAAATAACTCCCAAACGGTTTTCGTGCTGATCAGCCAAAATCGTCAAATTCGGAATTTGCTTCAATTCTCTGAACACTTCTTCTAGAATTTCATGTTCTCTTTCAAGCATTTTATCTACTCCCATTTGGTCTTTGAGTTGAACGGCTAAAGCAGTTTTAATAACCTGTAAAAAACCTGGAGTACCTCCGTCTTCCCTATCTTCGATATTGTCTAAATATTTATGTTCTCCCCATGGATTTGTCCAACTTACAGTTCCACCTCCGGGATGGTCGGGAATCATGTTTTTGTATAGTTTTTTGTTAAAAATCAAAACTCCTGAGGTTCCGGGTCCTCCCAAAAACTTATGTGGAGAAAGGAAAACAGCATCTAAATACGCTTCAGAATCGGGGTGCATATCAATTTTTACATAAGGTGCTGAACAAGCAAAATCTACAAAGCAAACACCATTATATTGATGAATCATTTTTGCAATTTGGTGATAAGGCGTCTGAATCCCGGTCACATTAGAACAAGCCGTAACCGAAGCTATTTTTAGTGTATAATCTTTATATTTCTCTAACAACTCTGCAAAACTATCCAAACAGATAAGTCCTTTTTCGCAAGCGGGAATTACTTCCACTTTAGCGATGGTTTCTAGCCAAGAAGTTTGATTAGAGTGATGTTCCATATGCGAAATGAAAACTACAGGTTTTTTCTCTTCTGGAATATTTGTAAATTTCTGTAGATTTTCCGGAACTTTAAGTCCTAGTATCCGTTGAAATTTATTAATCACGCCTGTCATACCGGTTCCAGCCGCAATAAAAACATCGTCCTCTGATGCATTTACATGCTTTTTTATAACCTCACGCGCCTTGTGATAAGCCAGAGTCATTGCTGTTCCTGTTACGGTAGTTTCAGTATGAGTGTTGGCCACGAACGGTCCAAAATCATTTAATATTTTTTCCTCAATAGGTCGATACAATCTCCCTGAGGCTGTCCAGTCGGCATAAACGATTTTTTTTCTGCCAAAAGGCGAATCAAAATACTGGTCGATTCCTATAATATTATTTCGAAATGACTCAAAATAGCTCTCTAATGATGATTTGGTCATAAGTGTGTTCATGTTGCAAAAAATTAGGGTGTAAATTTAGCGATTTAATTTTAGTAACTCGCCTCTTCTGTCTTACTCGAATCGGAAACAATGCGATTGAGCTCTCTTAACTCATCCGAAGTCAGTTCTCTATATTTTCCGACAGGAACATCAAGTGAAATATTAATAACCCGAATCCTTTTTAATGCAGTTACTTCGTAGCCTAGGTATTCACACATTCTACGAATTTGACGGTTCAATCCTTGGGTTAAAATAATTCGAAAAACGTATTTACTTATTTGTTCAACTTCGCATTTTTTGGTAACAGTATCCAAAATAGGAACTCCGCCTCCCATCCGTTTGATAAAGCGCTCTGTAATAGGCTTATTTACTGTCACAATATATTCTTTACCGTGATTATTTCTTGAACGAAGAATCTTATTTACAATATCTCCGTCATCGGTCATTAAAATTAATCCTTCGCTATCTTTGTCTAACCTTCCTATCGGAAAAATGCGCGTGGGATAATTAATATAATCCACAATATTTCCTTTTACTTCTTGATTGGTCGTACATTCAATTCCGACCGGTTTATGAAAGGCTAAATAAGTATTTTTGGTTTTTTTGTCAGAGATGAGTTTTCCGTCAATACGTACTTCATCATTGGGTGCAACTTTTGTACCCATTTCAGGAATTTTTCCGTTTATAGTTACTCTATTTTGCTCGATGAGTTTATCTGCTTCTCGACGAGAACAAAATCCAGTTTCCGAAATATATTTATTAATCCTTTTTAATTCTTGCATTTTATCTTGTTTCAGTTTTATCCCAGCTCTCCTCGGTGTGGTTTAAGTGCATCCCTCACCGAAATCATATTTTCTTTGTCTACAGTCAAAAAAGCAACCGAATAGAATTCGGAAAGCTGCTGGCAACCCGATTCTGCATTCGGGATTTTTTCTGCTTTGACGTATTCGTCAAGATGAATTTGATGATGTTTTGCGGTATGCATCGCATCTGGCCCTCTAAAGTCCCAAATAAGCTTTATTCGTTGTATGTTATCCTGCATTTTCTCGGGTATTTTCGTAATCTAAAAAGGAATATAAATACCAGTTTTTTAGTTTGAATTTTTGTTCAAGCAAAATTAAAGTTAAAATAGGTATATAGATCAATTCGGTATATCCGAATTCGTAAAATATAAGCGAAATCAACAAAATAACCCGGCTGTACTCTAAGTAATAAATCCATTTTCGCTGTTCTAATAACGCTCCAATATTGATGAGTGAAATCAATACTAAAATGGCAACTGCCGTTTTTTCTACCTCATCAAAATAAGCATAAAAAGCACTGAAAAGCATAAGTACAAATGCTACTATAAACAGTTGAATGTTGATATACTTTTTAAAAGTTGGACTAAGAGTTTCTCTATTGGTGTTTTTCTGAAAGAATTTTTTTTCCAATTCTGGCCGAATATCCTGATCCATAATGGCTGGAGAGCCAAAAACAATTTTCATTTTATTCCAAAATCCGTTTTGTTTTTTAGTGGCTTCGTATATTTCTAAATAATAGTGAAAATGTTGCCACAAAAAACTATAACTTCCAATAGGATGTGTAAGTCCGTATTTTGGTTGTTCTTCTTCTGCTTGAAATGTTCCGAACATTTTGTCCCAGAACACAAAAACGTCACCATAATTTTTGTCCAAATATTTTTCGTTTGATGCATGGTGCACTCCGTGTAGTGAAGGAGTAATAAACACATATTCAAGCCATTTTGGAGCTTTAATTACTTGTGTATGGGTGAAAAAAGAGTACATCCCGTGAGCCACTAAAATTCCCATAACCATCATTGGCTGAAATCCTATAAACGGAAGGACACACCAAAATCCTGTTCGGATAAAGGCTTGAATAGTTGTAATTCTGGCAGCAGCCGAAAAATTAAATTCTTCACTTTGATGATGAACAATATGAGCTGCCCAAAAAATATTGATTTCGTGCCCTAACCTATGGTACCAATACCAGACAAAATCAGCTGCTAACAACAGTAAAATCCATATATACCATTTGTCCGAAATCGTAAAGAGTCTATAGCTATCATAAATCCAAACAAACAATCCGTAGAACGAAGCCGTAACAAAAAGATTTAATAGTCGTTCTGCAATTCCGATAGTAGTATTCGAAACCGAGCTTTCGTATTTAAATAATTTTTGTTGTTTTTTGTACTTTGCATACTGATATTCCAAGTACAGAAAAATGAAAAAAGCAGGAGCAGCAAAGGCTATGATGTTTATTTTTTCCATAATTACCTGTTTTTTGTATAACAAATAATACAAATACAAAGGTACACAATATTTTACTTCTTGACTTATCCAGACCAATATCTTCTTTTGCTTTTGTTTTTGAATTTATTTCTAAATCTCGCTAAAATATTTACCTTTGCTCTTTGTATAACAACACAATCTTTTTAACTACTTAATTATGAGTCAAAACCTATATGAAAAAGAGCTTTCGTTTCAAGTAGACAGACGAAAAGCAGGCGTTGAACTTATTAAAATCATCAGTGATTTATGGTACGACAAGTCAATTGAATTGGTGTTTTTTAGAAACCAACTTATTGACCGTAACGTAAGTGATATTCTCAATCTTCATGAGTATGCTTGCGAATTTGTCGGAAAACCAATTTCGGTTTTTGATACGGTAGAAATTGCAAGAGAAATACTTTCACTTGAATTGCCTCATTCAAAACTAGACATCGGGAAACTTACGTATGAATATCATCTGGAAGATGATAAATATAACGATGCAAAAGCTTTTGTTATTGACAAACTTAAAAACGCTAAAGACTTCATTAACAACAAACCAAAAGACGTAGTTTTATATGGCTTTGGACGTATCGGAAGATTGCTTGCTAGAGAATTGATGAGCAAAGCAGGAAAAGGAACACAGCTTCGTCTTCGCGCTATTGTAGTAAGAGGAGCTATAGACGAAAAAAACCTAGAAAAACGTGCTTCGCTTTTACGTCATGATTCGGTTCACGGAGATTTTGACGGTTCTGTAATCGCAGATTTAGCCAATAATGCATTGTTGATTAACGGAACACACGTACACATCATTCCTGCTAACAATCCTGAAGAAATAGACTATACAGCCTACGGAATCGAGGATGCCTTAGTGATTGACAATACCGGAGCTTTCACCACAGAAGAAGCCCTAGCAAGACATCTACAAGCAAAAGGAGCAGATAAGGTTTTACTTACCGCTCCCGGAAAAGGAGTACCAAACATCGTGTACGGAGTAAACCATAACGACTATGACCCAGACCAAGTAAACATCTGGTCTGCTGCATCGTGTACAACCAATGCCATCACTCCTATACTGAAAGTAATTGAAGATAACTTAGGAGTTAAAAAAGGACATCTAGAAACTATTCACGCTTATACCAACGATCAAAACTTAGTAGACAACTTCCACAAAAAATACCGTAGAGGACGTTCGGCTGCTCTGAATATGGTAATTACTGAAACAGGTGCTGGAAGTGCAGTAGCCAAAGCTGTTCCTAGCTTAGCAGGAAAGCTGACCTCAAACGCAATTAGAGTTCCTGTTCCTAACGGTTCGTTAGTGGTACTGAATCTTGAGGTAGAAAAAGAAACTTCTAGAGACAAAATAAACAGCTTGATGAAGAGTTATGCTTTAGAAGGTGATTTAGTAGAGCAAATTAAGTATTCTTTAAACAACGAACTTGTTTCGTCTGATATTGTCGGAACTTCTGCTCCTGCTATTTATGACAGCAACGCAACTATTGTTACTCCGGACGGAAAAAACATGGTACTTTATATTTGGTACGATAACGAGTACGGTTATTCTCATCAAGTAATACGCCTGGCAAGACACATTGCAAAAGTAAAACGATATACTTATTACTAATAAACAAAAAAGCTCTCAATTTGAGAGCTTTTTTTATAACTTATAAGTTTTCACCAAGTATACACAAGTCCAATACCAAGGCTTTGTTTGATTTGAACCTTCGGTCCGACTGTAATCATTTCGCCTGCTACCTCTTCTTTAGCTTTTACATCATCGTCATAAATAATGTGGGCACTCATAGTAGCTTTCACGTATTTATTTACGATAAACTCTAATTGCATTTGCCAATCTACATCAATGTTTCCGAATTTGTTGAAATAATCGGTAAAAACACTGATTTTGTTCTCAAAGTTTATATTCTCGTAAAGTTGTTTTTTCCAACCATTAGTCAAAAGGAGTCCGACTTCGGTTTTATGGAGCTTTCCTCTCTTTATTCGATTTCCTAATTCGTCATATTCTGCTTTTTTTACACCAAACGAACCTATGTCAGCCAATCGTTGGTTTAGTACCAAAGTAGATTTCATGGTAAGCGGAGAAAGATAAAAGTTTATTTCTTCGTTCTTTTCTTTTCGTTTTTCAAAATAATCTGCTCCGACCCCCAAAAACACATAAGCAGGAGCAAAAAAATGAGAAATAGACTTATCAGTATCAGGATAAGCATATCCGTTAGTAAATTGCGTATTGAAATTAAATTTAGAACTATAGCTCCATTTAGAATCTTTATACATTTTATATCCGACAGTAGAAACAAACTGCAAGATATCATCAGTTTTACGCATTTCTCGGTCGTCTTGTTTGTTGATTCCGTAACGAACCGTCAAATCGTTATTCCACGAAAGCATATCTTTTTCGTATCGCCTTTCGAATCTTCCTTTAATCAAACCCGAAATCGAATTATTACCTCCGATATTCCAATTGATAAACGCAACCTGACTCACATCAAAGCCTACTTCATTTTTGTAGGTCCAGTAAACAATAGAGTCTTGCTTTACCGATAGAGAGTCTTGTGAAAAACTGAGAAATGGGGATAAAAGAAATAAAAAAGCAATTTTTTTCATGAAAAGGATTTTCTACTAAACGAAAAAACCAGTGAATTATTTTTCAGAGAGATGATACATATAATCTACTACGGACTGAAGCTCTGTGTCAGACATCTTTTTTGTTATTTCGAGATTAATTTTCATAATCTGAAATTGCGAAGGATCTACAATCGGATCGAGATTTCCTTTCAAAAAGGCAATCATATCCGCTTCTTGTTGTTCATAAATAGAAACAATTTCTTTTACACTCGGACCGAGTACATTTTGAGAAGTTTTGTGGCATGTTGCACATTGACCTTTTCCTTCGAATATTTTTTTACCTAAATCAAGACTAGGAACTTCTGTAGTAGAAACCGGAGAGGAGGTTGGTGTTTTGTCGGTTTCTTTTTTGCAAGAAACCATCAAAAACAACATAAAGACAAAAATTAAACGATTCATTACAATAGTTATAAGGATTACATTTTTTTTCTTCTAACCAAAAGCTCTCTATTTTCGATTGGGTTTTCTTCTCCCTTAAGCGCTTTTTCGATTCCTTCGAGATATTCGAGCGAATCATCAATGTAAAAAATCAAATCAGGCACTTTGCGAAGTTGTTGTTTAACTCGTTGGGCTAAATCGTGTTTGATAAGAGGCGTATTAGAACGAACAGCTGTTAATATTTCTGCTGATTTTTCGTTCGGAAAAACACTTAAATATACTTTTGCAATCGATAAATCAGT
>CAZOQH010000086.1:0-8408 GCA_964581855.1 uncultured Flavobacterium sp. | reverse complement strand
GTGATTAAAACTAAAAACTTCCAGTCCAATTCTAAATATCCCGATGTTATATCACCCAATGAACCTATCAGTGATTTTACCGCAACAATCAAAAGCGATGTTCCGATAGCTTTTTTGATCTCTATTTTTGCCAGTAGCGTAAGTATCGGAATAATGATAAATCCTCCTCCTGCTCCTACTAATCCTGTAAGGCTTCCTTCTAAAAATCCGAGTAAAGATACGAAAATCGGGTTTATACTTGTGTTAGGGTTTTGTGAACCTGAGGTCGATTTGGATTTTTTGAGCATTGAGCGTGCTGCCAAAACCATAAGTATGGCGAACAGAACCATCAAAAACAGTGATTTAGAAACCGAAACTGTTCCGATTTGAAATACAGTTTCAGGAATAGAAGGCAAAATATATTTTCGAGTTAAAAACACCGAAATAAGAGACGGAACACCAAAAACAACAGCAGTTTTGAATGATACTTTTCGACTTAAATATTTTGGAACAACTCCAACCAAGCTGGTCCATCCTACCAAAAACAACGAGTAAGCTGTAGCTAATACCGGATTTATTCCGAAGAGATAAACCAAAATCGGAACGGTCAAGATTCCTCCTCCTGCTCCAATCAGACCTATACTGATTCCTGCTAATATTATGGCTAGATATCCTATGATTTCCATTTCGTTTGCAAAGTTCTAAAACGCTCTACTTTTGTACAGCTACTTTTGTTACACTCCTGTTTTGTTGATTAAAATATAGCAATAAGCATGTCTTTTAACAATTCGTCGGATGGCAATGCGTTAGCTCCTACTCCTTTACTTTTTAGGTCGATTTCTCGTAATGAGGCTACAATTGCGCTTACTTTTCGCATGGGATAATTTCGAGCTGCCACCTCATAATCCTTTACAAAATACGGATTGACTTTTAAAACTTTTGCAACATTTCCGGGGTTTTTGTCTGACAATCCATGGTATTGTAACAACTGAACATAAAAGGAGAAAACCTGACTGGTGATAAGAGTAATCGGATTGTCTTTAGGATTTTGAGCAAAGTATTGAGCGATTCGATTGGCTTTCAGAATATTTTTTTCCCCCAACGCATTTCGAAATTCAAAAACATTATAATCTTTACTGATTCCGATATTTTTTTCGATATGATCTGCATTGATAAGCGTTCCTTTCGGGAGTATAATCTTGAGTTTTTCGAGTTCGTTACTTACTTTACTTAAATCTGTTCCTAAAAACTCTACCAACATCGCGTTAGCTTTAGGTTCTATTTTATAACCTGAAGCAGTCAAGACCTGATTTATCCATGTACCAACCTGATTCTCATATAGTTTTTTACTTTCGAAAACCACTCCGTTTTTATCTAAAACCTTAGTAACTTTTTTCCTTTTGTCAAGTGTTTTATATTTATAACAAAACACCAAGATGGTTGTAGGTTGAGGATTTTCTGCATAGCTTTCAAGTTTGTCAATATTTCTGGAAAGCTCTTGTGCTTCTTTGACAATTACAACCTGATAATCTGCCATCATCGGATAGCGTTTCGCATTAGACACCACATCTTCAATGGTTGTATCTCTTCCGTATAACACTACTTGATTAAAGCCTTTTTCATCTTCAGACAACACATTTTTATCAATAAAATCTGCTATTTTATCAATATAATAAGGTTCATCTCCCATCAAAAAGTAGATCGGTTTGAAGTTTCTGTTTTTAATATCTGTGATGATTTTATCTGCTTCGTTCATTTATTTTTCTCTTTGAGAAAGCCACGAATTGATTCGTAAAAATTAGTGTAATTTGTGGCTAAATTATAATACTTTTGCCTTATGCAAGAGTTGAATTTTCCGAAATATTCGTTCCGATTCAAAAGTAGTGAAAATAAATTAGCTGTTTTTGATGAAATTCGCAAAAAATTTATCCTACTTACTCCCGAAGAATGGGTGAGACAAAATGTAGTTCAATTTTTATTAAGGGAAAAAAAATATCCTAAATCGCTTATAAATGTTGAAAAAGTCATCAAAATAAACGACTTAGTAAAGCGCTACGATATAGTGGTTTACAATCCGGATGGAAGCATATTTTTATTGGTAGAATGCAAAGCACCAAGCATAAAAATTACCCAAGATACTTTCGATCAAATTGCCAGATACAATCTAGCATTAAGAGCAGAACACTTGATGGTTACCAACGGTCTTAACCATTATTTTTGTAAAATAGATTTTGAAAACGAAAAATACGTGTTTTTAAAAGAATTGCCTTTGCTAGAAACCTCAGAAAAATAAACTTTAATGTTTTGACACTACTTGTACAATTTTATCTAAAACAAAATCAACTGTTTTTTCTCTGATTGCATTTCGGGCGTTGTCTTTATAAGGAGTTTGTATGATGGTTTCAAAAGTGTACAATCGGTTTTTAAAGCTTATCGCAACATAAATTTGCCCTACTTTTTTGACGATTTGGTATTCATTAACAGGCAAAGATGCCACTCCTGTAACAGCTGCATAAATATCAGAATCGAGCCCAAGATTGGCTAATCCGTTAACCATTTCGATGGTCGTTTCAATAGATTCGGCTGAATAATGCTTAAGGGTTTCTGGATTTACTGCTAACAGTTTTATTTTTAATTCTTCTTGATAAGTCACAATCCCGCCTTTCAGAACAGACGAAGCTCCTGCTACTGAAGCAATCGTAGCTGTCAATAATCCAGCTGTTATACTTTCGGCTATGGCAATTGTAAGGTTATGATTTTTAAGAAAAGAGTTAAAGTCGGTTGCTTTCATAGAATTGAATGTTTATTACAAATGTAGTTAAAACCCGTTCGAGCACGAAATTTATAAAAGGTTAGACAAGCTTGATATTGCCCATCTCGTCGAAAATGACTTATTTTGCTCTTGTATGAATCAGGCCAAAGTAATCCTATCGATAGGAAGCAACAAAGGAAATAAGCTTAAAAACATTGAAGAATGTATTGAGCTTATTCACAACAAAGTAGCAACTGTTATTAGCACTTCGAAAGTATATGAAACTCCGAGTTGGGGTTTTGAAAGCGATGCTTTCTATAATTGTGCTTTGCTTGTTCATACTTCAAAATCTCCCGAAAAACTCCTAGAAGAAATTTTTTGGGTCGAAAAAGAACTGGGTAGAGTTCGAACCGATTCTAACGAATACCAAGCTCGCGAAATAGACATTGATATCATCGTTTTTGACGAAAAGATTATCAAAACCAACAGTCTAGAAGTTCCGCATCCTAGAATGCAACACCGTCTTTTTGTACTAAAACCTATTCAGGATTTACAAACTGATTTCGTACATCCTGTTCTAAAGAAAAACATCAAAGAGCTCATTGAAGAATGCTCTGACACCAGCGAATTTAAAATCGTTCAAGACTTTAAAAATCCTTTAAGCAACTATAACCTAGAGCGATTCTCCCGAATTGTAATTGAAGGAAATATTGGAGCTGGCAAAACTACTTTAGCCACAAAAATCTCAGAAGACTTTAACGCAAAACTGGTGTTAGAAGGCTTTGCCGACAATCCTTTTTTGCCTAAATTTTACAAAGATCAGAATCGATATGCTTTTCCGCTCGAAATGTCGTTTTTAGCAGACCGCTACCAACAACTTTCGGATGATTTAACGCAATTGGATTTGTTCAAAAAATTTACGGTTGCCGATTATTTTATTTTCAAATCGCTGATTTTTGCGCGAGTTACGCTTGCCGAAGATGAATATCGCTTATATCATAAAATTTTCGATATCATGTACAAAGAGATTCCAAAACCGGACTTATATGTTTATTTGTATCAAAATACCGAACAGCTCTTAGCGAATATCAAAAAAAGAGGAAGGAGTTATGAACAAGAAATCCCTTCTGATTATTTGGATAAAATCAACAAAGGTTATCTGGAATTCATCAAACAACAAAAGGATTTAAACGTACTTGTTATTGATGTTTCTGACAAAGATTTTGTAGAAAATCAACAGGATTATATTTCAATTTTAGAACTACTCTCCAACGATTAAATTGCCGTTCTGGTCATAAAGTAAAACCCAATCCGAATGGCCAAAATAATTCCATTTTACTGAAGCCAAGTCTACCGTATCATCGGTATATTGCCTGTAAGGATGTCCGTTTACAGAAACCATCGCTTTGGCATAAACTGCCACATCTTTGCCTTTTTCGGCATATTCTTTTTTGATGTGTTGAGCCATTTGCCAAATTCCGTCCGATTGAGAAGAAACCAATCGCAATTGTTTGGCTTTTACCTTATCATTTAGCCTATATTTTGTGGTCTCTCCGGTTGCTTTATCTTTAACGGTAAAGCTGACATAACCCGTTCTAGAGCGAAGCATCATTCTCCAACTCAACCGATGTCCTTCGTCTGTCCACAGTACATCTCCTTTAATAAAGTGATGTCGTAAAGGCAAAATCATTTGAATCACAAAAAAAGGAATCATAAAATACAACAAGACGTTTCTGCCTTGGTATGTGTTTCCTACTTCGGTGAACGGTGGTTTTTTCTTCAGAAAAATGCGTCGTATAGTTTCGGGAGCATAAAAGAACAGAGCAAAACTCAATGCAAAATATGGGAAAATTCCGATTTGGAGTACAATAGAATTAAACAAATGAAAAACCAATGATGCTAACAAAGCCAAATTACGGGTTCGCTTCCACAATAATAACGGAACTACCAATCCATCAAAAATGATTCCCATATATGCAATAAATAGGTAAAACCATTCTTTTGAAAACAGCTTTCCTACAATTGGGTAATGCGTTTTGTCTTGGAATAAAATCCGGGTAAAAGTTCCGTTGAGCCAATCCGGATAAAACTTATGAAGAGTTGCATAAAAATAAACAATTCCTACCTGAATAATCATGATCCAATTCACCCAAACAGGCATCGAAAGAGATTTTATTTCTGGATTGTGTTTGGCATCAAGTGAAGCATAGCGATTAGCTGGCAAGAAAATCATAATTAAACAGACCAAAATCAGCATATAATAATGGTTGTTATAAGCCGATTTTTGCATCAGATACACTCCTGTCCACATCAGCGTGAAAGCAATCATGCTCCATCGGTATTTGTAGCCCAACATTACTCCAAGCCCAAAAACACCCATAATAGCATAATAAAAATACATTCCGCTTCCGTCAAGCGGAACTAACCATTGAAATCCGATATGCTGAAAATCTAATTCGGGTTCTACAAAAACATTTTTGACCCATCCTGTAAGTATAGAGCCAAAAGATTCGGCCGCTAAAAGAAATCCAAAAAATATTCGGAAAACAATAAGCGGAGCATTGTCAATCTGTTTGTAGGGATTGAATTGCATGAAAATAAATTTCTGATAAAGATAAAACTATCTTTTGAGTTTCAGAAAATAATTTTCGGTTGTGGTTTTATCCTTGGTTAATTGATTTTTTAAAGCTTCTAACGAGTCAAACTTTTGTTCATCTCTAATCTTTTGGAGTAATGTAATTCGGATGTCTTTCCCGTAAATATCTTGGTCAAAGTCTAAAATATTAACTTCTACGGTTTGCTGTTTCCCGCTTACGGTAGGATTGGTTCCTATATTCATCATACCTCTAAAGTTATGATTATCAACAAAAACCTCAACCACATAAACTCCAGTTTTCGGAATCAATTTATATTTTTCTGACACTTGCAAGTTGGCAGTCGGAAATCCTATTGTTCGTCCTAGTTTTTTCCCTTCGACAACTTTTGCATTAAAGAAATAATTATATCCTAAATACGAATTTGCCAAAGTAATTTCACCATTGTCTAAAGCTTTTCTGATTTTAGTCGAACTAATCGAAACCTCATCTATTTCTTGGGCTGAAATCTGTTCTACTTTAAAATCATATTTTTCACCAAAAACTATTAGTTGTTCGATTCCTGCAGTTCGGTTTTTACCAAATCTATGGTCGTAACCTATCACTATTTTTTTAAGATTCAGTTTATCAACCAAAATTTGTTTTACGAATTCTTCTGCCGAAAGTTCCGAAAAAGTTTTATCAAACGGATGAATAATCAGTGTGTTTAATCCGGATTGTTCTAAAAGTTGTATTTTCTCGTCAAGAGTGTTCAGCAGTTTAATATCTGAATCTTTTTGCAGAACCATTCTAGGGTGAGGAAAGAATGTTAAAATAACCGACTCCAGATTTTTTGTTGAAGCATTTTTGGTCAACTTTTCGATAATTTTTTTATGACCGATATGTACTCCATCAAAAGTTCCGATAGTAAGAACAGTTGGTTTTTGAGATTCGTAAAGTGCTATATTTCGAAAAACTTTCAAGTCAATTTTTTATTTGTGGTTACAAAAGTACATATTTTAACGTACAACTTTAAAAGATGCATCTCACTTAACGATAAAATTTGTACTTTTGATTTATCTAAATTTCATGAATGATGAAAAACTCAGGATATTTATTTTTATTTATTTTGTTGATAGCAGTAGGATGTACAGAAAAGCCAGAACCTCCGAAAGTTACTTATCAAGAGCCTACTTCGACAAAACCTGAAGTAAAAATTGATACTGCACAAATCAAAATATCTGATTTGCCTGTATTGATGGAAGGGACAAAATACCTGATTCACGCAATCGGAGATGTTCGCTTATATGATAATCGTTCGTCAAAATATGGTTCGAGTAAAACTAATTCGGTTAGCTATTCGATTTCTAATTACAATCGTTTTGAACTTACCGGATATCTAAATAACCTGAAATTTCAGCACATCGACTCTACCAGTACCAAAACCTTGACGGATAAAAGAATAGAAATACACACTGTAACTTATTTAGAAGAGATTTCTAAAAAACTAAATAGAGGAATCTTGGTTTATTCTTTGGTTGACGGGGATACCAATCGCGACGGAAAAATTGATTCTAATGACATCAAAACGCTTTATATAAGCGAAATTAACGGAGATAATTTTACGAAACTTTCAGCCGATTTAGAAGAACTTATTGATTGGAATACCATTGAAACCCAAAATCGTCTATACTTCAGAACCATCGAAGATATCAACAAAAACGGAAGTTTTGACAAAAATGATTTAGTTCATTATTACTACGTAAACTTAAAAAGTCCTGATTGGGAAACTGTTAAGTATAATCCGTTTGAGTAAATTATACCTCCGTGTTCAAAAGCCTTGTTATAATTCCTACGTACAACGAAATCGAAAATATCGAAAATATTATTCGAGCGGTATTTGCGTTGGATAATAATTTTGATGTACTGATTGTAGATGATAATTCTCCTGACGGAACATTTAGAAAAGTACAGCAATTGCAGACTGAATTTCCGAATCGCCTTTTTTTGGAAGTTCGAGAAAAAAAATCAGGTTTAGGAAGAGCCTACGTTCACGGATTTAAGTGGGCTTTGGCTCACAATTATGATTATATTTTCGAGATGGATGCCGATTTTTCACATAATCCGAATGATTTAGAAAAATTACATTTAGCATGTACAGAACAAAATGCGGATCTGGCAATCGGTTCAAGGTACGTAACAGGAGTAAATGTTGTGAATTGGCCTTTGTCTAGAGTGCTTCTCTCCTATTTTGCTTCGGTTTACGTCCGACTGATTACGGGAATGAAAATTCACGATACCACAGCTGGCTTTGTGTGCTACAAACGAAAAGTACTCGAGAGCATCAACTTAAATAAAATAAAATTCGTAGGATACGCCTTTCAGATTGAGATGAAATATAGGGCTTTTGCCAAGGGTTTTAAGCTAACCGAAGTTCCGATAATCTTTACCGACCGAACCCACGGACAATCCAAAATGAGTTCGGGAATTATTAAAGAAGCTGTTTTAGGGGTAATCTCGCTACGGATAAAAAAACTATTCGGAAAACTGTAATTATATCCTTTTCATTTGCTCTTTCATTTGAGCAATTTGTTCTTTCAGCATATTTTGTTTGTCAAGTTTTTTAGCCTCATTCAACAATAAGGTTGCTTCTTGCTTACGTCTTTTGGTCATAGCAATTCCTGCCAAATTCAATTTTGCTAATGCCAAATCAGCATTCATATTTAAACCTAATTCTATAGCTTTTCTGAAATGTTTTTCTGCTTGATTTAAATTGGTCTGAACCACCATCAATCCGCTCAAATAATAAAAATAACCTTGTTGTTTTCTAACCAGCGCTCCTTCCGGATTCTTGATTTTGTCTAACCACTTTTGAGCTCCCGGAAAATCTTGTTTACGGAGTTTTAAAAATGCTAAAATTATAATCTCGTTTTTAAAATACAACAAAATCACAATCAGAGTAATCAATATCAAAAAAATACCGTTCCCGATATTGTTTTCAGTAAATTGCCAAATAGCAGTAACAAATAATAGAACGGCTAAAGCCAGTTTAATGTTTTTATGGAACATAGTTCGTCAGGTTTTTATTTTGAAGTGCAAAGATA
>CAZOQH010000085.1:0-8410 GCA_964581855.1 uncultured Flavobacterium sp. | reverse complement strand
AAAACCCTTTGAAATTCTGTTGAAACTTCCGCTTTTATAGTAGTTTTCTCTTCCGAATAAGGATGTGTAAACGAGAGTTCACTCGCGTGAAGCAACATGGTATTCATCTGGAATTTTTCCAACCAAAATTTATTTTGCTTGTTACAACCGTGAGGTCGGTCTCCGATTATAGGATGAAAAATATGAGCGAAATGCTTTCGTAATTGATGCATTCTTCCGGTTTCGGGGATGGCTTCAACAAGCGTATATCTTGAGGTTGTGTATTTCCCGAAAGGAATATTTATTTCGTAATTTTCTAAGGATTTAAAATAAGTAACTGCATCCTGCAAAACTTCATTGTCATTTTTCAAGGCATAATCGATAGTCATTTCGTTTGGAGTAAACCCTCTTACCAAGGCTAAATATTTTTTTTCTACCTCGCGATTTTGAAACTTTTGTTGCATTATGCTATCTGTCGCTTTGTCTAAGGCAAAAACCAAAATTCCCGAGGTTTTTCGGTCTAATCTGTGTGAGGGATAAACCGTTTTTTGAAGTTGATTGCGCAATATTTGTAATGCAAATTCTTTAGCGTTTCTAGCTATCGGAGATTGATGTACTAAAAGACCATGAGGTTTGTTGACAGCAACTATATAATCGTCTTGATAAAGAATTTCTAACATCGGGTTACATGTTTTTAATTTGTACAAGTGGGCTATGCGTCCGTCCAATTAGAGCCAAAGGAGAGAAAAAGCAAGTTGAGGTATTATACCAATTACAGAGCCGATTGCTAATTCTTTTGGAGTGTGTGCTTTCATCACTAATCGAGATGAAGCGACTGCACCACACACAAATACCAAAATAGCAATAAATGGAATAAAGTTTTTTTGAGTATGAATGCTTAACAAGATAACAAAAGTTAAAAAACTTGATATCCCTAACATATGAAGACTCGCTTTTATTTTTGTAAAAAGCATAACAAAAGCTAAAAAAACACTTGTAGCACTGGCCAAAAAACAGAAATATAACTCCGGAAAATATTCTATTTGAATGATTTTAGTAATCAAATAAAAAAGAAAAAGCATTTGTGCCGCTAACGGTATTTTTCGTTGATTGATTTCTACAGCCGTTAAAGAATCAGCCTTTTTGAGTATATACAGCAACCAAAAAAAAAGAAGAGGAATAATTACTGTAACAATAAAGGTCTGAATGATAACGATATAAATCTCTCTAAACAAAAAATAATTTGTTCCAAAATAAAAATAAAATAGCGTTGCCATTATCGGAATAAACAACGGATGAAAAATGTAAGAAAATATGGAGAGGATTTTTTTCATTTTAATAGCTAGTAAATTGTTGTTCATTAAAACAACAATTTACTATATCTTTTTACGCATTCTCGCTACGGGAATATCGAGTTGTTCTCTGTATTTTGCGATAGTTCTCCTTGCGATAGGATAGCCTTTTTCCTTTAGGATCTCGGCTAATTTATCATCTGGATAAGGCTTTTGTTTGTCTTCTTCTTCGATTATATTTTGCAAAATCTTTTTAATCTCTATAGTAGAAACATCTTCTCCTTGGTCATTTTTCATCGATTCTGAGAAAAAGTCTTTCAGGAGTTTCGTTCCGTATGGAGTTTCAACATATTTGCTGTTGGCAACTCTTGAAACTGTTGAAATATCTAGACCAATCATATCTGCAATATCTTTTAATATCATTGGTTTTAGTTTTGTTTCGTCTCCCTCTAAAAAGTACTCTTGTTGATAATGCATAATGGCATTCATCGTTACAAAAAGCGTTTCCTGACGTTGTTTTATAGCGTCAATAAACCATTTAGCAGAATCTAATTTTTGTTTAATAAACTGAACAGCGTCTTTTTGAGCACTGGATTTATCTCTAGACTCTTTATAAGTTTGAAGCATCTCCTGATAATCTTTAGAGACGTGTAAAGAAGGTGCATTTCTTCCGTTTAACGAAAGCTCCAGTTCTCCATCTACAATTCTAATGGTAAAGTCCGGGACAATATGTTCTATCATCTTGTTACTTGCTGCATACGATCCTCCTGGTTTTGGATTTAATCGCTCGACTTCATCAATAGCCTTTCGGAGTTGCTCTTGTGATGCTCCATACTTTTGAAGTAACTTTTCGTAATGTTTTTTGGTAAAAGCATCAAATTGGTTCTCGATTATATCCATGGCCATTTCGATAGAATCTGATGGAGTCTTACGTTTTAGTTGTAAAAGTAGACACTCTTGTAAGTCTCTGGCTCCAACTCCCGCAGGTTCTAATTCTTGAACAATTTGAAGAATTCTTTCGACAGTTTCTTCGTCGGTATAAATTCCTTGTGTAAAAGCCATATCGTCTACCAGATCTTGAATCGAGCGTCGGATATATCCCATATCATCAATGCTTCCGACCAAAAATTCGGCAACTTCTCTTTCTGTATCTGATAAAATAAATGTGTTTAACTGATTGAGCAAATCCTGATGAAAACTCATTTGAGCTACAATAGGAATTTCTCTATCTTCATCGTCACTACTATAGTTGTTACTGTGTAATTTATAGTCCGGTGTTTCGTCATTGCTTAAATATTCATCAATGTTGATGTCATCAGCCTCAATCCTGTCGTTGTCATACTCATCATACCCGTCTTCTGGATTATCGTATTCCGAAGCTTCATAGTCATCTTCTTTACCCGATTCCAAAGCAGGATTCTCTATCATTTCCTCTTTCAGACGTTGCTCAAAAGCTTGCGTAGGCAATTGTATGAGCTTCATCAGCTGAATCTGTTGAGGAGATAGCTTTTGCGAAAGTTTGAGTTGTAAATGTTGTTTAAGCATTCTAAAATCTTAATTTTTACAAAAATACATAAAATTAAGATTCCTTGGAAGCTTGTAAAAAACAAAAGTTTATTGTATTTTTTAGAGATTTATTTTTGTTTGTTGAATAGAGGTAAAACAAAAAGAGATACCAATCCCAGCGTAAGAGTGAAAACAGTTTGAGCTGTCCATACCACCCATCCGAAAGCGGTTCCGATAGTTGCAGATATTCCATAAAAAATCAGGATTTCTGAAACTAAAAACGGATAAGAACCCAATCCGTTATTGGTAAAAGCGATAGCAATACTTCCAACAACGAAAGTAGTCAAAACAGCAGTAAAACTGAGGGTTGAAGTTTCAGGAAAAGCAAAAATAGAAACCCAGAACATTAAAACGTATGATATCCAAATTAAAACAGTGTGTAGTAAAAACGGCCATTTCGTTTTCATATTTACAACACTCAAAACGCCTTCTTTGAGTCCGGATAACTTATCTTTTAAGGCAATTATTATTTTTAGTTTTGAATAGCGATATACCGTAAATGCAGCGATAAATAATAATATTCCCACTGTTCCTACTACCATTATTTTGTCTTTTGGAATATAATCGAGCACAAAAGTTTTGACAATTTCGAATTGTAAAAAGAAAACCAACACAACCATCATAAACAATAGGACAAGGTCCACTACTCTTTCGGCTATTATGGTTCCGAATCCTTTGTCAAACGGAACTTGGTTGTAATTTTTTAACACCAAAGCTCTGGATATTTCTCCGGAGCGAGGAATAAACATATTCATCAAATAGCTAACATTTACAGCTAAAAATTGATTTTTGAAAGGAACGTTATAACCCAAGTGTTCGAGTGTGTATTTCCAACGGTATGAACGTGCAAACGATCCGATAAACCCAAAAATTACCGAAAGAAAAATATAGAAATAGTTAGCATTTTTAAAATTATATCTGATTTGCTCTATTTCTTCATGGCTGAACCGACTATAGGCAAATACAATAAAAAAAATTCCCAATAGTAAGGGAATTATGATTGATAGCCATTTTTTAATCGGTTTGCTCAAAATTTACTTTAATCGGTTTGTTGTTTCGTCTGGAAAAATAATCCAAGGACTAAATTTTTTTGCCTCTTCAAAGTCCATGAGTGCATACGAAATAATAATGATTATGTCACCTTTCTGTACTTTTCGGGCTGCAGGTCCGTTCAGTGTTATTTCTCCGCTTTTTCTGTTCCCTTTGATTACGTATGTTTCAAAACGCTCTCCGTTATTGATATTTACAATCGAAACTTTTTCTCCTTCAATAAGATTGCTAGCGTCCATTAACTCTTCGTCAATAGTAATACTCCCGATATAATTCAAATCGGCACCTGTCACCGAGACACGATGTATTTTTGATTTTAAAACTTCAATTTTCATTTTGCAAAAGTAATCAATTTAGTGAAATAGTGTCAATAAGACGAACATTTCCGATATTTACTGCTATAAAAGCACGGTATTTTTTGGTTTTGTGTTTTTTAGTGATTTCTAAAAGTGTTTTAGCATCTGCAATAGTAAAATATTCTAATTGCATTATTTTTTGTTTTTTAAAAGATTGTTTCACAAAAGCGTAGATATTGTCAAGATCTTCGGTCTGAAACATTTCTTTTGCTTTCAGAAGGGTTTGGTAAATAAAGCTTGCTTCAGCTCTTTCTTGGGGAGTCAAACGTTCGTTACGAGAACTCATAGCTAGACCGTTTTTCTCTCTTAAAATCGGACAAACAACAATTTTGACTTGAAGATTGTGTTTTTCTACCATTTTTTTTACGATGAGAACTTGTTGATAATCTTTTTCGCCAAAATAAGCTCTTTGTGGCTTAACGATTTCAAAAAGTGTTTTTACGATAGTTCCAACTCCATCAAAATGTCCTGGACGTTGTTTTCCTTCCATTTGGTGTTCCAAACCGTCATAATCAAAGCTTGTTGAAGCTACATTTTCTCCGTAAATATCCTGAATAGTAGGAGCATACACAATAATATCGGAGTTTAGTTCTTCAATTTTTTTAAGGTCGTCTTCAAGAGTTCTGGGGTATTTTTTTAAATCTTCTGAATTATTAAATTGGGTAGGATTTACAAAAATACTTATAACGGTAATTTTGTTTTGTAAAAGTGATTTCTTTAGAAGCGAAAGATGACCGTTGTGCAAAGCACCCATTGTTGGGACCAGACCAATAGTTTTATTACCTTCTAAGAAGGGTTTTAAATGTGATTTCAGCTCTTTTTGATTGTTAAAAACAGTCATTTAATAAGTGATTAAAGTGTGCAAACTTACTGATTTGATTCTTAATTGCATAAATTTTTGTATCTTTGCACGTTAATTTGTGTCAACAAACACAACATTAAGAAATTATGGAAGAGAAAAAAATATTGTATGTGTCTAGTGAAGTAGTTCCGTATCTTGCTGAGAATGAGGTTTCTTTAGCATCGTACGATATACCTAAAATGATTAATGATATAGGGGGGCAGATACGGATTTTTATGCCTCGTTATGGAAGCATTAACGAAAGAAGACATCAACTACACGAAGTAATCCGACTTTCAGGAATGAACTTGGTAATCAATGATGTAGATATGCCATTGGTTATCAAAGTAGCTTCTATCCCGAAAGAGAGAATTCAGGTTTATTTTATTGATAACGATGAATATTTCAAAAGAAAAGCCACATTTGAGGACGAAGACGGAAATCTATTTGAAGATAACGATGAGCGAGCAATATTCTTTGCAAAAGGAGTAGTCGAAACCATCAAAAAACTAAATTGGATTCCAGATATTATTCATGTTCATGGTTGGTTGTCAAGTTTGTTGCCGCTTTATATGAAGCATTATTATGCTCACGAAAAATTGTTCGAGGAAACAAAAGTTGTCACGTCAATTTATAGTCAATCTTTTGAGGGAACACTTTCAAAAGAGTTAAAAGAGAAGTTGCTGTTTGATAAAATACCTGCCGAAATAGTTGAGTGTTTAGATAAGCCTAATTGTGAGAATGTCATGAAGTCAGCTATTGAGAACTCCGATGCGGTAATTATTGCGTCAGACGAAATCTCTCCAACTTTAACAGAATTTATACAATCTTCAGGAAAACCTTTTTTACCTTTCGTGCCAAAAGATTCGTTTGCAGAAGCTTATACGAATTTTTATAAAAATCACGTTTTATAAAACACAATATAGTATGAAAATAACCTCTTTTTTTAAAAAGGTTTTACCTGTTTTATTAGCAGGTTTTCTTTGGTCATGTGATGAAGATTTTAACTCTATTGGTTCTGATATTATCGGAGATGATAGCACCAATATAAATTCGACTTATTTTGATAATAACATTGCTTACAGTAAAGCTACTGGTGCAGTTCAATCAGGAAAATTACCTATTAACAGCTTAGGAGTCATTAACAATCCTGTTTTTGGTAAAACCATCACAAGCTTTGTCACTCAGTTGCAATTTGTAGGAGGAGTTAATCCGGTTGCAGGAGTTCAAGACGCTACTGTAACAAGAGTAGAACTTACTATTCCGTACTTTAGCACGTTAAAGCAAACCGATAGTAACGGTAACCGCACTTACGAATTGGATTCACTTTATGGGGAAACAGGAAAATTTAGACTTAATGTTTATGAGTCTGGATATTATTTGAGAGAGTACGATCCTTCTACAAATTTTGAAGAATATCAAAAGTATTTTTCGGATATGTATGATGAAATAAACAATGCCAAAATAGGAAACAGGCTCAATGATTCTGACGATGATGAGCAGAACGATATGTTTTATTTCAGCAATGAAGAATATGTTACTTATGACGAAATTGACTCTACAGTAGTAAAAGAGAGAATAGCGCCTCAGATGAGACTGGAGTTAAATAAAGACTTCTTCCAACAGAAAATATTTAACGCTCCTGCCGGGCAGATGGATAACAATAACACCTTAGCTAATTATTTTAAAGGATTGTTTTTTCAGGTTGAAGATTTAGGATTAGAAAGTCATATGATGCAGCTTGACTTTTCAAAAGGTCAGGTCTCGGTATATTATGATACTCCAGAAACAGAAACAGAGAGAAGACTAATTCTAAATTTAGCAGGTAATTCTGTAAGCCTGGTTCAAAACCAATTCTCTACGGATTATTCTAATGCTTTGTCTAATGCCGATTCGGTTACAGGAGATGAAAAACTCTACTTAAAAGGTTCAGACGGATCATTGGCTTATATTGAGCTGTTTGGAGGAGGTGATTCTGCAGAGTTAGAAGAAGCGAGAGATAGAGTTGAGAGCGAAAAATGGCTTATTAACGAAGCAAATCTTATTTTTTATATTGATAAAACACAAATGGATAATAATCCATTCGTTCCTTTCCGATTGTATTTGTTTAATGCTACTGAAAATATTCCACTTTCGGATTATACCTTAGACGCATCAAATAAACTTGTATATGGAGGGAGATTGGTAAAAGAAGATGACAAAGGAGTGTGTTATAAGATTAGAATAACCGATCATATAAAAAATCTCCTTAAGAATAGAGATTCAAGAAATGTTACATTAGGACTTACTGTAACAGAAAACATCAATTTATCTGCATTGGCCACTCTAAAAGACGGAATAGGGCTTCCTGAAACCAGCCCATACCGCTATGTACCTTTTGCTTCGGTGATGAGTCCTCTAGGAACAGTTCTGTACGGAACCAATACGACAGATGCTAAAAAATTAAAATTAGAAATACGTTACACTAAACCTTAATATTATGTGTGGAATAGTTGGATACATCGGAAACCGTGAAGCCTATCCGGTTATTATAAAAGGACTACAAAGACTTGAATACAGAGGATATGATAGTGCGGGAATCGTTTTATACGATGGAGAAAAAATGAATCTTTCTAAAACCAAAGGAAAGGTTTCAGATTTAGACCAAAAAGCAAAAGCAGAAATTTCGCTTAAAGGAAGCATAGGAATGGGGCATACACGTTGGGCAACACATGGAGTTCCGAATGATGTAAACTCACACCCACACGTTTCTAATTCAGGAGATATAGTACTTGTTCATAATGGGATAATTGAAAATTATGAGCCTTTAAAGCAAGAGTTAACCAAAAGAGGTTATACCTTTAAATCAGATACAGATTCAGAAGTTTTAGTAAACTTAATCGAAGATGTACAAAAAAACAATAATCTTAAACTAGGAAAAGCAGTTCAAGTTGCTCTTAATCAGGTTGTAGGAGCCTATGCGATAGTGGTTTTTGATAAGAACAAACCAAACGAACTTATTGCAGCAAGGTTAGGAAGTCCGTTGGCAATCGGAGTAGCACCAGGTGAATATTTTATTGCCTCAGACGCCTCTCCTTTTATTGAGTACACCTCAAATGCTATTTATCTGGAAGATGAAGAAATGGCAATTGTAAGAAGTCATAAACCATTAAAGATTCGAAAAATTAAGGATGATTCATTAGTGGATCCTTATATTCAAGAGCTTCAAATGAATTTGGAGCAAATAGAAAAGGGAGGTTATGACCATTTTATGCTGAAAGAAATTTTTGAGCAACCAGACGTAATTAAAGATACTTATAGAGGTCGATTATTGGCTGATCAAGGTA
>CAZOQH010000084.1:0-8599 GCA_964581855.1 uncultured Flavobacterium sp. | reverse complement strand
TAGAAAATAAAATTACAGAGATTTCGGCCGGACTTGAATTTAATTTTTTTGAATTCAACCTCCACGATTTAGGTTTTAAAATAACTCCCTATGTGCATACTGGCTTAAATTATTTCTGGTACGACAGTATGTATTTCGCAAGCGGAGTAGCAGAAAAAGATGGAGAAAAAGCCAGAAGTTTTTCCATTCCGATGACCTTAGGGATAAAATTCAATCTAAGTCAAAGTTGGATTCTCGGATTAGAATCGAGTGTAAGATACACTTTTGCTGATGATATAGACGGAAGTCATCCAAAAAACGACAGATACGAAAATCTGAGTTTTGGAAATTTAAACAGTAATGACTGGTATGTGTTTACAGGGTTTACACTTACTTACACTTTTGGAAGAAACCCTTGTTATTGCCCTTTATAAATCATGAATTTAATAGATAAAATTGATAAAAATAAACTTCCTAAACATATCGCCATTATTATGGATGGTAACGGAAGATGGGCTAAACAAAGAGGAAAACTTCGTGTTTTTGGACATCAAAACGGCAAAAAAGCTGTTCAAAAAGTAGTCGAAAACTGTGCTAAACTACAAATTGAGAATCTTACGCTATATGCTTTTTCGACAGAAAACTGGAATCGTCCGCCTACAGAAGTAGAAACACTTATGAAGCTTTTGGTAGGAGCTATCAAAAGTGAACTAAACAAGCTTTTAGAAAATAATATCCGACTAAAAACCATTGGAAACTCAGATTTACTTCCGGATTCGGTTAGAAAACAACTCTATGAAGCTATCGAAAAAACCAAAAACAACACCGGAATGACCCTCACCATAGCCCTGAGTTATGGCTCAAGAGAAGAATTAACAAATGTTTTTAAAAACATTTGTGATAAAGTTAAAAATAATATAATTTCGACCGAAGCTATTGATGAATCGGTTATAAATCAGCACCTTTACACACACGATTTACCTGATGTAGATTTACTTATAAGAACCAGTGGAGAACAAAGAATAAGTAACTTCTTATTATGGCAAATTGCTTATGCAGAACTGTATTTTACGGAAGTGCTATGGCCTGATTTTCAAGATAACGATTTATATGAAGCTATCATTAGTTACCAAAACAGAGAACGCAGATTTGGAAAAACAAGCGAACAAATTAAATAAACTTACTACCTTACTAAAGAAGTTTATTGTCATAGGAGTTTTATTTTTAAGTACTATAGTTACTTATGCTCAACCCAACGAAGACTTTGCCTCGGGCAAATATTACACTCTAGGTGGAGTGAAAGTTACTGGTAAAGTCAATTATCAAGAACAAACTGTCGTCACTTTTTCAGGACTCGAAAAAGGACAAAAAATTCAAGTACCCGGAGAAGAAACAGCCAACGCTATTAAAAGACTATGGGGATTAGGACTATTTAACGACATCAATATCTATATTGACGAAATCCGAGGAGATAGTGTTTTCTTACGCTTAAATCTAAACGAGCTCCCTAAATTGAGTGAGGTAAAAATTGAAGGAATTAAAAAATCAAAAGCCGAAGGGATTATTAAAGAAGCCAATCTTACTAAGGGTAAAATCGTAAACGAAAACTTAATTACAACCACAAAAAACTACATCGAAAACAAATACCGTAAAGACGGATTTTATAAAACCAAAGTTATTATCAGCACTATGCCCGATTCGCTTGACAATCAGGTTAAAATGCTAGTAAATATAGACAAAGGAAGTAAAACCAGAATTAGTTCTATAGACTTTGAAGGAAACGAAGTGTTTTCGGATGCGAAACTTCGTAGAACCATGAAAAAAACAAAAGAGAAAAACCTTCTTAGAATTTTTAGATTGGATTTACGTGCCTCAAAATTTATCAGAGACGAGTATAAAAACGATTTAGTATCTATTATTGACAAATACAAAGAAAACGGTTATAGAGACGCACGAATTGTATCAGATACAATGATATACGACAAAGACAAAGACCGTTTGTCCTTTAACATCAAGTTAGAAGAAGGTAACAAATATTATTTTGGAGATATCAAATTCTTAGGTAACTCTATCTATACAGACGAGCAACTACGTCGTGCTATCGGAATCAACAAAGGTGATGAATATAACGGAATTTTACTTCAGCAGAGAATCGAGAACAGAACTAATCCGGATGCAGAAGATTTAACCAACCTTTACCACAACAACGGATATTTGTTTTCTCGAATTAATGCAGTAGAAACAAGAACCGTAAATGACACCATTGATTTTGAAATTCGAATTATCGAAGGTCCGATTGCCTATTTCAACAACATCACAGTGGTCGGAAACGACAAAACCAACGATAAAGTTATATATAGAGAGCTCCGAACAAGACCCGGACAAAAATGGAACAAAGAACTCGTTATGAGAAGTATCAGAGAACTTGGTCAACTTAATATTTTTGATGCTGAAACTATCCGCCCAGACGTAAAAAACCCTGATCCAGTAGCAGGAACAGTAGATATAGAGTGGAATGTTGTTGAAAAAGGAGCAAGTCAGGTTCAACTACAAGGAGGTTACGGAGGAGGAGGTTTTATCGGAACATTAGCCCTTTCGTTTAACAACTTCTCGATAGGAAGCCTGTTTGATAAAGAAGCCTACAAACCTCTACCTATGGGAGATGGTCAGAGCTTATCTCTACGACTACAAGGAAGTTCTTATTTTCAGACCTATAGCTTGTCTTTTTCAGAACCATGGTTAGGAGGTAAAAAACCAGTACAATTTACCACTTCCCTATCGTACAGTAAGCAATTCTTATACAACTGGAGTACTAGAGACGTAGACAAAAGTCAATACTTCAATATTATTTCACTATACGTAGGATTAGGAAAACGACTTACAGTTCCGGATAACGATTTTTATCTACGTCAAGGAATAGGATTCCAATATTATGACATCAAAAACTATCAAGTAGGTTTGTTTAGCTTTGACAATGGTTATGCTAGAAACCTTTCTTATACAATAGGCTTTAGCAGAAACAACAAAGGCCATAACCCGATTTTCCCTACTTCAGGAGCTGAAATAGGAATAACAGGTAAATTTACTCCTCCTTATTCCCTATTTAACGGTATAGATTATGGAGATTTAGAAAATCAAGAAAAATATAAACTAAAATACGATCCTAGTAAAAACAACAGAGATTATGTTTTAGATCCGAATAGTGGACACACAACTTCAAATAATTACATCCGATATACGGGAGGAGTTGCAGCTAACGGACTACGTTATGTTGAAAAAGTTGACACATACCAACAGGCTGATGCCGACAACGCAAAAATTGACCAAGCTAAATACAACTGGCTAGAATATTATAAATTAAAGTTTAATTTAGATGCTTATACGCAACTTAGAGGTAAATTTGTTTTGCGTTCTGCTGCAGAATTCGGATATTTGGGAGCCTATAATAACGAAAGAGGATTGGTTCCGTTCGAAAGATTTTTTGTAGGAGGAGACGGATTGGCTAACTTTTCTCTTGATGGTAGAGAGATTATACAGCTTAGAGGTTATCCTAATAACTCTTTGTCAAGTAACGATGGGGCTGCTATTTATAATAAATTTTCTTTAGAATTACGCTATCCAATTACAATGAAAGCAATGGCCTCTATTTATGGATTGGCTTTCTTAGAAGCAGGAGCGTCTTACAACAATTTTAAAGAATATAATCCGTTTGTACTAAAAAGATCAGCGGGGCTAGGAGTAAGAATTTTTATGCCAGCTTTCGGATTATTAGGAATTGATTTTGCACATGGTTTTGACCCTGTATTTGGAGGTACCCAAAAGAATGGCTGGGAAACCCATTTTATCATCGGACAACAATTCTAAAAAAATTGGCACGATATTTTCTAACGTATAAAACGTAAGATTATGAAAAAGTATTTTTTATTTTTTTTCTTAGGAGTTTTCTCCTTAGCAACGGCTCAAAGCAGCAGAGGACCTAAAATAGGTTACTTTGACATGATGCATATACTTAAAAGTGTACCTGAATTTGCCGAAGCTAACAATCAACTAGAGCTCAAGGCTCAAAGCTGGAAAAAAGAAATTGACGATCGTCAAGCACAAATTAATTTATTAATAGAACAGCTAAAAACAGAACGAGTTTTATTAACGAAGGAACTCATCGAAGAGAAAGAAGAAGAAATAGAGTTTTTACAAAAAGAGCTGTCCGATTATCAACAAAAGCGTTTCGGACCAACGGGAGACTTATACACCCAAAAAACCGTACTCATTAAACCCATACAAGATCAAGTTTTTGCTATAGTTAATGACATTGCCGAAAGAAGACAATATGATTTTGTTTACGATATGTCTTCTGCCTCAAACGGACTCGTGTTTGCTAACAGACGTTTTGAGATGAATGACGAGATAATAAATGCGCTTACTCGGGCTGCAAAAAGAGAACAAGGACAAAAAAAGAGATTGAGTAAAGAAGAAGAACAAGCAGAAGACGATAAAAAATACGACCCTGAATTAAAAGCCAAAGAAGAAGAACGTCAAGCCAAATTAGACGAAAGACAACAAAAGATCGAAGAACGTAAAGCTGAGCAAGACAAAAAAAGGCAAGAAAGATTAGACGAACGTCAAAGACAAATAGATGAGCGAAATGCAGATAAAGGACAATCAGACGCGGAAGGCGAAGAGGAGTCTGTAACCCCTCAAAGATTGACTAAAGAAGAAAGACAAGCACAAATTGATGAACGTAAAAGACAAATTCAAGAACAACGAGATGCTAACAGAAAAAAGAGACAACAAGAAATAGAAGATAGAAAAAAACAAATACAAGAACGTAGAAAAGGAAATACTACAGAACAAACAGAAACCGAAAAATAATAAATAAAAACTAAAAATAAGACAAATGAAACAAATTAAATCAGTACTTATCGCATTCGCTTTAATGTTTGGGGCATTACAATTTGCAAATGCTCAAAAAGTAGCTCACATCAATGTGAAACAACTTATGGAAAACCATCCTGATTTGTTAAAAGCACAAAAACAAATCGAAACAATGGCAGAAACCTATGATAAAGAATACCGCGGAATGGTTACTGAATTCTCAACCAAAAGAGATAAATATATTGTAGAAGAAGAAACTGTTTCAGAATCTGTAAATCAAGAACGTGCTTTGGAATTACAAAATATTCAAAAAAGTATTCAAGACTTTATGGCTGATGCTCAAAAGAGATTAGCAGAAAAGGAACAAGAATTAACCGCTCCAATTACAGAAAAAACCCTAGCAGCTATCCAAAAAGTAGCCCGTGCTAAAGGATATGAATTTGTGCTAGACTCTACAATCGGTTCTGGAGTTTTATTAGCTGACGGACCAGATTTATTGAATGATGTTAAAAAAGAATTAGGAATCTAATCCTCTAAAAAAAAATACGAATAAAGTCATAAGTAAATTTACTTATGACTTTATTTTTTTATAAGCTTACCCGTTGTAGTTCCGTTATCAAGTACAACTCTATAAACATAAAGCCCACTTGCTATATGAGTTAAATCAATCGGAAAGGCTGTATCTAAAAACTCTTCTAAAACACACTTCCCTGAAATATCATACAAACTTATATGTCCTTTTTCAGTGGATGCATTCGTTCTAAAATATAATCTGTCAGAAACCGGATTAGGATACAAAGTAACAGTAGAATTATCCGGAATTTTTATACTTAAATTTTGGTAAACTTGATAAAAATCTGGAATTCCATATCCCAACTCGGATGTTGGATTCTGATAAATATGAGCTGATTCTCTAATAAATTGCATAAGTTGCTCATTTGTTAAACTCGGATAAGCCTCCCATAAACAAGCTACAAGACCTGAAATAACCGGAGCTGAAAACGAGGTTCCGTTTCCAACAGTTATGGTTCCGTCAGGAAAAGCATTTACGGTTGCTACTCCCTGAGCTACAACGTCTGGCTTTATTCGATTATCAAAAGTCGGTCCGATTGAACTAAAAGATGCATAATTTCCGTTAGCGTTAACGGCTCCTACCGTAAACGAGCCTAAAGCATCTGCAGGAGAAGTGATATACTGCCACGCTCCATTTCCTGCATTACCAGCAGAAGTTACACATATTATTCCTTTAGAATAAGCTAAATTTAGTCCACGAGAGATAAAAGTTGTTACTCCATCTAAGTCATTATAGGTATAATTATAATTAGGATTATCAAAAGTATTATATCCTAAAGAGGTATTGATAATATCAACTCCTAAACTATCTGCTCGTTCGGCAGCTTCTACCCAAAGAGATTCCTCAAGTGGAGTTTCACTCGTATTGTCTTCTGTTATAAACAAATAATACGAAGCATTCGGTGCCGAACCGATAAGTTCATTTTCTTGATACGCTCCGATTATAGAAAGCACCCTAGTTCCGTGATTACCTCCTGTATAAAAATTATTACTTTGATTTACAAAATCATATCCTCCTAAAATTAAATTTTCAGTATGTAACCTTTCGAAAGGCAAGGCGGTATCTACTCCGTCAAACCCATTATCTAATACTGCAATTATTTTTCCTGTTCCGGTAAATCCTTCTTGATGTAATAGATGTCCGTTATGAATCTGAATTTGGTTGCCCGAATTGCCATAAACAAAATTTTCGGTAGTTTCTAACTGTTTCTGACTCACAGTTGGATTCTTAAAATTTACCTTCGATTTTGCTTGGGAATTAAGCGATTTGTTGGCAAAATCAACACTTTCGACAAAAGACAAATTACTCAAATCCGTAATATCATCAAAAGTTCCTCTGATATGAATTGCATTTAACCATTTAGATTTAGCCAAAACCAAAACATTGCTGTTACTGATGCTATCTACATAAGGTTGATGTATAGGAACATCAGTATAATCAAGTGAAATGTTTTGATTTAGCCTTCTGTCTAAAGCTCTTTGAGAAAGCATCTCTAACGGGTTGTTCAGATAGTAATTCGATTGAGGTTTATCTGTAAAATAGACCCAGGCATCCTCAATTTGTCCTACAGAGAATACGCTCCAAAGCACAGAAACAACAAATATTATTTTTTTCATCAATATAAATATTTAAGACAAATATAAACCTATTTTAAACCGACTTAGTGTTGAGCTAAAATCATCCGATTATTTCCATAAACATCTCTCTGAAGAGTAACTGATTTAAATCCTTTATTCTGCAGCATCGTCACTGTTTCTATACCTAAATACTGATTAATTTCTAAAAACAACTGACCATCTAAAGACAAGTGCTCTAAAGCAAAATCAGCAATTTTTTCGTAAAACACAAGAGGATTATCATCAGGAACAAACAAGGCCAAATGAGGTTCATTTTCTATCACATTAGGCTTAATCTGTTGTTTTTCAAGCTCTCTCACATAAGGAGGATTTGACACAATAACATTAAATTGCTCCCCATCCCATTTATCATTAAGAATATCAAATTCTATGAAATGAATAAACACTTTATTTAAATCTGCATTGTTTTGTGCCGTATCTAATGCAGCTTCCGAAATATCAAAAGCTGTAATTTCGGCTTTTAATTTTTTGGCAAGAGAAATCGCAATAGCACCACTTCCGGTACCGATATCTAAAACTCTGATTCCCTTTTTGTTTTGATTCTCTTTTATCACCCATTCTACCAACTCTTCTGTTTCGGGTCTTGGAATAAGTACATTTGAATTAACGTTTAATTTTAATCCCAAAAAATGAGACCATCCCAATATATATTGAATAGGCTTTTGGAGTTCTAATTCTTGTAAATAGAAGTTTATTTTTTGATATTCTTTTTCTGAAAATTCTAAATTTGGTTGGAGAGCTAAATCAATTTTTGATATATTTTTAAGGTCTTCTACTATTAAATAAAAAAAACTTTCGATTTCTTGTTTATCATATAGGTGTGAAAGTCGCTCTGTAAATTCTGTTCTGTAATCTCTAATATTCATGGAATTATTAGTTATAAATAATATTGATTTACTTTTTGTAAAACACTCAAAAAAGTTGGCTTTTCAGAAAGTATTATATTCTTAGTCATAGGTTTTAGCACCTCTGCTGTAGTAGTTCCGATACAAAAACAAATTTGATCTGAAATTTCATTCTGTTGTACAAAGCTATGTACTGCCGATGGGCTAAAAAACAAAAACGCATCAAATTTTTCTTCTATTTTCTTAGGGCTCAGCTCGTTTTTATACACTTGAATTTCTTTAAACTGGATGTTTTTTTCATTAAAAAAATTAGGCAAAACATTTCTTCTAAGATTTCCACAAAAAAACGCAAAAGATTTATCTATGTATTTATTGTTAATCAATTGAGTCAAGTCTTCAGCATAATGGGCGAAATCCAACACTTCAAATCCGTTTTTTTCGAGAAGTTTTTTAGTATTTTCTCCTACACAAATACATTTAATTTTTTTCAAAAGTCCCCTCTTTTCATTTTTCAACACACTTGCTACTGCATTTTTGCTTGTAAATAAAAGCAAGTCAAATGAAACGTTTATCAGTTGAAAATCTAACAATTCGATTTGAATGAAGTCTTTATCAACCAAATAAAAATTTGAAAGCTTTTTTCTTTCGGCTTCTGTAAGTCTTTTGGTAGAAAGTATTTTAATTTCAGGCAT
>CAZOQH010000083.1:0-8795 GCA_964581855.1 uncultured Flavobacterium sp. | reverse complement strand
TCCGAGGGCTATTCCCCAATAAAGGTTACTAATAGCGAACCGTTGTTTTTGGGTAAAAATCTGATATAAGTTAAATGCCCAAGCCAACACGAATGCTCCACAAAACACTACAAACAACGAGGTTGTAAACGGAATATCAGATACCGAAACTATCTTTTTAAACAACACATCTATCACTCCAAATCCTAATAAAACCAATAGAGGATATTGCCATTTTTTATTGTCAACAGAATTATTTTCGGCTCGGTCTAACGTAAAAAAGATCGCTATAAAAGCAAGTATCAGTCCGATGATTTTGTAAGTGCTAAAGGTTTCGTTAAACAAAAAATACGAAGCCAGAATCGGAATAAAAAGTGATAAACGCTGTGCAATATCTGTCTTTACGATTCCTACTTTGTGTAACGACCAAGCCTGAATCAAAAACACCAAAGGCAACAATACCCAAAGGCCCGAAAAGATTGCAGTAAGTGTGTGATTAAAGGTTAAGTTTTCTATATCAGGAGCAAACAAAAACCAAGCGAGTAGTAAAGCTACTATATAATTCCACCCGATAATCTGCATAAAAACAACCTCATATCTCTTGGCTATTTTAAGCAAAACACCTACGCTTACACTACAAATAAGACTTATAATTATTGAAAACATTCTTTATTTCTGTATATTGTATATTGTATGGCTGTATATTGTATATCAACATTATACAATATACAGCCATACAATATTACAAAACTATTCCACCCTGTTATCTTTAATCAAATCAATACTTTCAGGATTCAGCAAAGTCGAAGTATCTCCGAAGTTAGAAAAATCTCCTTCTGCTATTTTTCGAAGGATTCTACGCATAATTTTTCCTGAACGGGTTTTCGGTAGTCCTGCTACAAACTGAATTTTGTCAAGTTTGGCTATGGGTCCGATATGGGTCGATATATGTTGGTTAATCTCGTTGCGCAGATTAGTTTGGTCTCTGGTCTTTCCGGTTTGTTTCAGGGTAATAAATCCGTAAAGAGCGTTTCCTTTGATGTCATGCGGATAACCTACAATAGCTGATTCTGCTACAGCGGGATGTTCGTTGATGGCATCTTCTATAGGAGCTGTTCCGAGGTTATGTCCTGACACAATTACCACATCATCTACCCTACCCGTAATTCTGTAATAGCCTACTTCATCTCGCAATGCTCCGTCTCCGGTAAAATATTTACCCGGAAAGGCAGAAAAATAAGTATCTATATATCTTTGATGATTTCCCCAAATGGTTCGAGCAATTCCCGGCCAAGGGAATTTAATGCAAAGGCTTCCCGTAACCTGATTGTCTTCGATTTCGTTTCGTTTATCATCCATCAAAACCGCCTGTACTCCCGGAAGTGGAAGCGAAGCATAAGTTGGTTTTGTAGGTGTTACAAACGGCAATGGAGCAATCATAATTCCTCCTGTTTCGGTTTGCCACCACGTATCTGTAATTGGGCAACGTTTATTGCCTACATGGTTATTGTACCAGTGCCATGCTTCTTCGTTAATAGGCTCTCCTACCGAACCTAATACTTTAAGCGATGATAAGTCGTGTTTGGTTACCCAATCCGTACTTTCTTTTGACAAAGAACGGATGGCTGTAGGAGCGGTATAAAACTGGGTAATTTTATGTTTTTCGATAGTTTCCCAAAAGCGTCCAAAGTCAGGATAATTCGGAATTCCCTCAAAAAGAACCGTTGTTCCTCCGTTCAAAAGTGGTCCGTAAACGATATAAGAGTGTCCAGTAATCCAACCGATGTCAGCCGTACACCAAAAGATATCGTTTTCTTCGTAACGAAAAACATTCTTAAAGGTATAAGCGGTATAAACCATATATCCTGCTGTGGTATGTACCATTCCTTTTGGTTTTCCGGTAGAACCAGAAGTATAAAGGATAAACAAAGGATCTTCAGAATCCATTATAGCAGCTACGTTATTTGCTGAGGCTGCGTCTAACAAAGGTTGTAACCATTGGTCTCTGCCTTCTTTCATAGGAATTTCGGTATGAATTCTCTTTGCTACCAAAACCGTTTCTACTTCTGTAGCAGTTTCTAAGGCTTCGTCAACAATGCCTTTTAAATCAATCGTTTTGTTTCCTCTGTACGAACCGTCTGACGTAATCAATACTTTTGCTCCACAATCTATGATTCTCGAACTCAGTGCCGAAGCAGAAAAGCCTGCAAACACTACCGAATGTATTGCTCCAATTCTTGCACATGCCAGTATCGAAACAGCCAGCTCAGGAATCATCGGAAGATAAATACACACTCTGTCTCCTTTTTTTACTCCTTGTTCTATCAGCACATTAGCCATCCTGCAAACTCTTTCGTAAAGTTCGTTATATGTGATGTGCTGAGCGGGTTCTTTCGGGTCGTTGGGTTCAAAAATAATTGCGGTTTTATCACCACGTTTATTAAGATGTCTGTCAATACAGTTTTTAGTGATATTCAGTTTTGCATTTTTGTACCATTGAATATCTGCTCTATCCATATCATATTCCAAAACCTTGTCCCACCTTTGGTACCACGTAAAGTTTTCGTCTGCTATGCGTTCCCAAAACTTTCTAGGCTCACGTACCGACTTCTTGTACATTTTGAAATATTGTTCTAGATTATCTATTTTATAATAGCTCATAGTGCAGTAATTTTGTTTAGATAGGTCAAATATATTGCAAATATAGATTTCTACCTAATCTCAATTTGCTAAAAAACTAATCCGGTTTGCTGTTTTTTTTAAAATAAATCCGTAAATTTGCGTGCAATTCAACTACAAATTGCAAATGACAACACACAACACCAAAATCATAGGAGAAGGACTTACTTATGATGACGTCTTACTAGTTCCTAACTATTCCGAAGTTTTACCTAGAGAGGTTAGTATCCGCTCAAATTTCTCGCGAAATATCACCTTAAATGTTCCTATTGTATCGGCAGCGATGGATACGGTAACCGAAAGTGCTATGGCTATTGCTATTGCTCGCGAAGGAGGTATCGGAGTGCTACACAAAAACATGAGCATCGAAGCACAAGCTTTAGAAGTTCGCAAAGTAAAGCGCTCGGAATCCGGGATGATTATTGACCCGGTAACACTTTCGCTTACTTCTACTGTTGGAGATGCTAAAAATGCCATGCGAGAATACGGTATTGGAGGAATTCCTATTGTGGACGAAAACAGAATTCTAAAAGGAATTGTTACCAATCGTGATTTGCGTTTTGAAAAAGATAACACCAGAGTACTAACCGAGGTAATGACCTCAGAGAATTTGGTAACAGCCAAAGAAGGTACTACACTTGATATTGCCGAAGGTATTCTTCAAGAAAATAAAATCGAAAAACTTCCTGTAATCAACGATCAAAATCAGTTGGTAGGACTTATTACTTTTAGAGATATTACCAAATTATTTCAGAAACCAAATGCCAACAAAGACAGATACGGACGCTTAAGAGTTGCGGCAGCTGTAGGAGTTACTGCGGATGTCTTGCAACGTACCGAGGCTTTAGTAAATGCTGGAGTAGATGCTATTATTATTGATACCGCTCACGGACATACCAAAGGCGTAGTGGATGTATTAAAACAAGTAAAAGCTAAATTTGACCAAATTGATGTAATTGTCGGAAATATTGCTACTCCCGAAGCTGCTAAATATTTGGTAGAGAACGGTGCAGATGCCGTTAAGGTCGGAATTGGCCCGGGTTCTATTTGTACAACTCGTGTGGTTGCCGGAGTGGGATTCCCTCAATTCTCTGCTGTTTTAGAAGTGGCAGCCGCTATCCAAGGCAGTGGAGTTCCCGTAATTGCTGACGGAGGAGTTCGTTATACCGGAGATATTCCTAAAGCTATTGCAGCAGGAGCTTCAAGTGTAATGTTAGGTTCGCTATTGGCCGGAACTAAAGAATCTCCTGGAGAAACAATTATTTTTGAAGGACGAAAATACAAATCATACCGAGGAATGGGCTCTGTAGAAGCAATGAAAGACGGCTCTAAAGACCGCTACTTCCAAGACGTTGAAGACGATATCAAAAAATTAGTTCCGGAAGGAATTGTAGGAAGAGTTCCATACAAAGGAGAACTCAACGAAAGTATGCAACAATTTATCGGAGGACTGCGAGCAGGTATGGGATATTGCGGTGCAAAAGACATTAAAACCTTACAAGAAACCGGACGTTTTGTAAAAATCACTTCAAGCGGGATTCACGAAAGTCATCCTCATAACGTAACCATCACTAAAGAAGCTCCTAATTATTCGAGAAAATAGTTTTTTATACGATATTTACCATAATTTCGTTTATCAATAAAAAAACAACCCAAAGCTATGTCAATCGAAGTAAAAGGAATTACAAAAAAATACGGCAATCAAACTGCTCTAAACAATATATCGTTTTCGGTAAAAAAAGGAGAAATAGTAGGTTTTTTGGGTCCGAATGGTGCAGGAAAGTCTACGCTTATGAAAATCCTGACCACGTATATCAGTAGCGATTCTGGAAATGCTTCGGTTGGCGGAAACGATATTAATACTCATCCGCTTAAAGTTCAACACATAACAGGCTATTTACCTGAACACAATCCGTTATATTTGGATTTGTACGTTAGAGAATACCTTAGCTTTAATGCCTCTGTTTTTAATATAAACAAATCTAGAATAGAAGAAGTAATCGAACTTACAGGACTGAGCCCGGAAGCACACAAAAAAATAGGACAACTCTCTAAAGGTTACCGACAAAGAGTGGGATTAGCCAATGCCTTACTCCATAATCCGGAAGTATTGATATTAGACGAGCCTACTACAGGACTAGACCCAAACCAGTTAGTAGAAATCAGACAACTCATTAAAAACATCGGAAAAGACAAAACTGTATTTCTTTCGACTCATATCATGCAAGAGGTTGAAGCTATTTGTGACAGAGTTATCATCATCAACAAAGGAAACATTGTAGCAGACAATAAACTTGTTGAACTTCGAGACAACTCACAACAAATTATCGAAGTGGAATTTGACACCCGAATAGAAGAACAGTTTGTACAGCAAATCCCTAATCTGATGTCGAGCATAAATACTCTTGATTTTACTTGGGAGCTCACCTTTGATACTCAAAAAGATATGCGTCCGGCAATATTTGATTTTGCTCACGATAACGGAATCAAAATTTTGCAGCTCAATCTGAAAAATAAAAATCTAGAATCTATCTTCAGAGAACTGACCCAATAACTTTAAACATCCGTTGCCGAGGCTCTTTTTTCTAAAATTTTATATATTTACAAATTCAATTTTGTAATATATGTCCTTTTCAGACCTCTTCCGTAAAAAATCAGTAACCGACATACTGGCAAGTGCGGAGCAACATACCTTAGCAAAAAAATTAGGCGTTAGAGATTTAACTTCATTCGGGATTGCAGCCATTATTGGAGCCGGTATTTTTTCGACTATCGGAAGGGCAAGCTACGAAGGAGGTCCTGCTGTGGTTTTTCTGTTTATTTTCACAGCTCTTGCCTGTGCTTTTACGGCCTTTGCCTATGCTGAATTTGCTTCTTTGGTTCCTGTATCCGGAAGTGCTTATACTTATAGCTATGTGGCTTTTGGAGAATTGTTTGCCTGGGTAATTGGTTGGGCACTAATTATGGAATATGCTATCGGAAATATAGTAGTTGCCATCTCGTGGAGTGATTACTTTACTAACTTACTCAACGGAATTCCCGGAATACACGTCCCCGAATGGATGACAATGGACTTTTTTACGGCCCGAGAAGGTTTTCAATATATCCAGAGTGAATTAGCAAGCGGTACTTCTATAGAAGTTTTAAAACAATCTCAAGAATATGACAAATATTTGGCTTACGCAAATGCTCCGAATATCGGTTTTCCATTAGTAATCGATGTGTTTGCCCTTTTGATTACTTTTTTGATTACAGCTTTGGTATATAGAGGAATAAACGAAAGTAGAAAAGCCAGCAACATTATGGTTTTGCTAAAAGTAGGTGTGGTTTTATTAGTAATTGTAGTAGGAGCGTTTTATGTAAACAGCGAGAATTGGAGTCCTTTTGCTCCTAACGGAGTAAGTGGAGTATTAGCAGGAATTAGTTCTGTTTTCTTCGCTTATATAGGTTTTGATGCCATTTCGACAACAGCCGAAGAATGCAAAAACCCACAGAGAGACTTGCCTCGAGGCATATTCGCAGCTATTATCATCTGTACCATTTTGTATGTTGCTATTGCATTAGTGATTACCGGATTGGTTCATTATTCTGAACTAAACGTAGGTGACCCCTTAGCGTATGTATTTACCAAAGTCGAAGATTTACAATGGTTATCAGGCGTAATTGCTATAAGTGCGGTAGTCGCAATGGCTAGTGTATTTGTAGTATTTCAGCTAGGGCAACCTAGAATCTGGATGACTATGAGTCGTGATGGATTATTACCTAAAAAGTTTTCTAAAATTCATCCAAAATTCAAAACCCCTTCGTATGCTACGGTAATAACAGGATTGGTTGTGGCTACTCCTATTTTGTTTACCGATTTAGAAATGGTAGTTGATGCTTGTAGTATCGGAACCTTATTCGCATTTGTTTTGGTATGTGCAGGAGTTTTAAAACTAGAGAGCAACAAAAATGGTCCGAGAGGAAAGTTTAAAGTTCCATACATCAATTCGGCTTATGTGATGCCCGTTGTTTTTGCCTTAGTTTGCTTTGTATTACTTTATTTTTTCAAAACCGAGACTATTGATTTCTTTACGAATAAACCTCAAATAAATGCTGCGGGTATTTACGAATCAGGATGGGAATTGTTCAAGCATAAAATACCAATGTGGATATTTATCTTAATTTTTATTGTGATGACCATCTTATCCATTATCCGAAAAATGACTTTTATTCCTCTTGCCGGAATGTTGTGCTGCTTTTATATGATGGCTGAATTAGGACTAAAAAACTGGATGTTTTTTGTGATTTGGTTAGCAGTAGGATTGATAATTTATTTTTCATACGGATTCCGACACAGCAAATTAAAAAAAGTAAAGTAATTCGGATAAAATCATACAAACAAAAAAGCAACAAGACTAAAGTTTTGTTGCTTTTTTAATTGTCAGTATTTAAAAAAATTATTCGCAATTTCCTTGAGTATCACAACTTTGTCCTTGTGACATTTGTAACTTCACTTCCGGGTTTGCTGCTTTCCATTCAGTAAAAGATTTAGACAAAGTATCTAAAAATGCTTCTGAAGGTTGTGCTCCTGAAATGCCGTATTTTCGGTCAAACACAAAAAACGGAACACCTCTCACGCCTAACTGTTGCCCTTCTTGAATATCTTGACTCATTTGGTATCTGTACTGATCATCGGTAAAAGCAGCTTGCAACTCATCTTTTTCTAAACCGACATCTACTCCTAATTGGGTTAAGGTTTCGATATCAGCGATATTTTTACCTTCAGTAAAAAAGGCTTTAAACAAACGCTCCTCGATTTGGTCACCTAAGTTTTTGGTCTTGGCAAACTGTATCAATTGATGAGCTTTTTGAGAATTGACCATAACCGATTTATCCAAATGATATTCCAAACCAACTTGTTTTGCCATTTGAGTAACATTAGCCAACATTCCTTGAACTTGCTCTTTGCTCATTCCTTTACGTTTTACCAAATAATCTTCTTGGCTTTCTTCGGCTACCTCCGGAATCGTCGGGTCTAACTGAAAGCTTTTCCACTCCACCTCTATTTTGTCTTTGTCTGCGAACTGTTCTAATGCCGCTTCAAAGTTTCGCTTTCCGATATAACAAAACGGACACATTATATCACTCCATATTTCGATTTTCATAATCTATATTTTTAAATAGTATTCTTTATCCTTTCTGATTATTTACTTACACTATCTAGCAATTCTAAATCAGAAGATTCTAGCTTAAGCGAAGTACTCGAAAGGATTTGTTTGAGTTGTTCAATTGAGGTTGCACTAGCAATCGGACCTCCGATATGAGGCTGAGCAGCCAACCAAGCCAGAGCTACACTTGCCGGAACAGTATTGTGTTTTTCGGCCACTTGGTCCAAAGCATTTAGGATGCGTAAACCTTGATCGTTAAGGTATTTTGCAGCGCCTTGCCCTCGCTGACTTTTGTTAAAATCGGCTTCAGAACGATATTTCCCGGTTAAGAAACCTGCAGCTAACGAAAAATACGGAAACACCGTTAGATTGTGCTCTGCTACAATAGAAGCATAATCGGTTTCATATCCTTTGCGTTCTACCAAATTATACAAAGGCTGTAGTACTTGGTATTTTACTAGGTTATTTTTATCCGAAAAATCCAACGACTCTTTCAGACGTTCAGGAGAAATATTTGAAGCCGCAATATGTCTTACCTTACCTGCTTTTACCAATTCGTCAAACGTTCTTAAGGTTTCTTCTACTGGAGTTTTATTATCATCAAAATGCAAATAATATAAATCTATATAATCGGTTTGCAGTCTTTTTAATGACTTCTCCACTCCTTTTATAATGTGATTGCGGCTAACATCTACCGGATTTACTCCTGTCTCACCTCCTACTTTTGTTGCAATAATCACTTGCTCGCGATTGCCTCGCTCTTTCATCCACTTTCCGATAATAGTTTCCGATTGTCCACCTTCCCCTCCATTTACCCAATACGAATATATATCTGCTGTATCAATAAAGTTAAATCCTGCATCCACAAAAGCATCTAATATTTCGAATGATTTTTTTTCATCCAACGTCCATCCGAAAACGTTTCCTCCTAAGTTAAAAGGAGCTACTTCTAAATCAGTTTGTCCGATTTTTATTTTTTTCATTTTA
>CAZOQH010000082.1:1292-9030 GCA_964581855.1 uncultured Flavobacterium sp. | reverse complement strand
ATATATAGAGAGTTTTTCTAACTTTACATAAACTTAATAAAAGCATTATGAACAAATTAATAAAAGCGCTCATTGCTGGATATGGTGCTAAAAAACTAGGAGGTGGTTGCATCGGAACTATTGTAGTTTTTATTATCATTTGGTGGTTATTGGGTAAATTTTGATTACACTCAAAACATATCTTTGATATATCATTATGTATAAAATCAAAACATTTTTTAAACAGACTCCTTATAAAAAATTCATCCGAAATAAATTAGGAGTTGCTTGTTTAGGATTTATACTCATAATGATAGGAATTGCTCTATTTGCCTATATTATAGCTCCAGATAAAACTGAAAATGCCAATTGGGGAGATTTATCCATAAAATCCAAGAACCCCGGATTTGAGACTCTTATACTAAAAATTCCGATACCTAATTCAACTGAAATTAAATTTTCAGAATATTTTTTTGGACAAAAAAATCGATTCTATAAATATCCTATTCAAGATTACACGATTGAACAAGACAAAATCATTTACACTCCTTATAGCGAAAACTCAGATATAATAGTTGAAAAAGAAGTTTTGCTGTCAAGCTTTCCAAATGCAAAAAACATTCAGGAAGTAGTAAACCAATATATTACTCATCAAAAATTTTATTTAGGGACAGATAAATCGGGTAGAGACTACCTAAGTCGAATCATTGTAGGATCAAGAATTTCTCTTTCTATCGGATTTGTAGCAGTGTTTATTTCGTTGGTAGTTGGGCTGTTTTTCGGAAGTATTGCTGGATATTTCGGAGGAAAAATAGACGCTTTTGTAATGTGGCTCATCAACATAGTATGGTCAATCCCTACCCTACTATTAGTAATTGCTATAACCCTCACCTTAGGAAAAGGTTTTTGGCAAGTGTTTTTAGCTGTAGGGCTTACGATGTGGGTAGAGGTAGCTCGAGTAGTACGGGGACAAATTATGAGCTTAAAACAATCTCAATACATAACTGCTGCAAAAGCTTTGGGCTATTCGCATTCTAGGATACTATCAAAGCATATTTTACCTTCGGTAATTGCTCCAATTATAGTTATTTCGGCTGCTAATTTTGCCTCAGCCATCTTGGTAGAAAGCGGACTTTCATTTCTTGGTTTAGGCGCACAGCCTCCAACTCCGAGTTGGGGAGGAATGATTAAGGACAGTTATAGTGACATTATTCTAGGAAAACCTTACTTGGCTTTAATCCCTGGAGGAGCCATCCTGCTTTTAACCCTCAGCTTTATGATGGTCGGAAATACTTTACGCGATGCGATGGATGTAAGAAGTAAAGGTTAAAAATAAAACATATTTCTGTCAATATACTCCCATACTTTCTCCGTCAGCATAGGTCTTATGTTTTTCTTGGCTTTAATCCCATTTCGAATAAAGGTAGAAGAGAGCTCAATAATAGGTGCTTCTATTTTATGAATTTTAGGATGGATGAAAAACTCATTTTGAGCATTATCATCCTCCGCAACTCTTGGGTAAACGTATATATGATGTCTTTGAAGAATCACATCATAATTTTTCCATTTATGAAAAGACTTAAGATTATCCTCTCCCATTATCAACGAAAACTGATGCTTTGGATACTTCTCTTCTAAATAAGCGAGAGTATCTACTGTATAATTAGGTTGCGCAAGCCCAAACTCTATATTTGAAGGTTTTAACTTAGGATAATCCTCGGTTGCCAAACGAACCATTTCGAGCCTATGATAATCATTTAAGAGCGTACTCTTTTGTTTATGAGGATTATGAGGTGTAACCACCATCCAAACTTCATCTAAGTCAGAAAACTCAGCCAAATGATTAGCTATGATAAGATGTCCGACATGAATAGGGTTAAAAGTACCAAAATATAAACCAATATTCATGAGCTTATAATTTTAAAAGTGAAAAAGTACGTAATATTATTCGCTAACGCTTTTCTAGTTCTCAATAAAGTTCTTTACAAGTTCATATGCTTCTCTTTTTGCAGTGTCGAGATCATTATTTTTTACTATCACATCAAACTGAGGGGCTGTTGCTAACTCGGCAGATGCTTTTGCAATCCGCATATTGATTTTGTCATCTGATTCTGTTGAACGCTTTTTTAAGCGAATTTTTAATTCGTCTATGCTTGGTGGCTTTACAAATACTGCTAAAGTTTGGTCAGGAAATTTTTTTTTGATGCGAAGTCCTCCCGAAACATCAATGTCAAAAATCACATTTTTCCCTTCATCCCATAGTTTTTGAACTTCACTTTTTAAGGTTCCGTAAAAATTATCTCGATATACCTCTTCCCATTCCAAAAAATCATCTGCTTTTATATGATTTTTAAAATCTCGGATGCTCATAAAATGATAATCTTTTCCGTTAACCTCGTGACTTCTTGGCTCTCTAGAAGCTGCTGAAACCGAAAACGCAAGATTCAGCTCCTTTTGTTCTAAAAGATGTTTTACTATAGTTGTTTTTCCTGACCCTGAGGGAGCCGAAAACACAATCAATTTACCCTTTTTCATTAGTTGTGTATTTTGTAAGAGTGCAAAAGTACGGATTTTATTTCGGTTAGAGTTCTAATTCTAATTGTTCTGGTAGCAGTCTAAAACTTTTACGATGATAAATCGTCGGACCAAATTCTTTAATTGCATTTCGATGTTCAATGGTTGGATAACCCTTATTTTTCTTCCAATTATACATCGGAAACTCTTCGTGTATAGTTTCCATAAAATCATCTCGATAAGTTTTTGCCAAAACGGATGCTGCAGCAATGCTCAGATATTTACTATCTCCTTTTACTATCGTACTAAACGGAATATCCGAAAAAGGTTTGAAACGATTTCCATCAACAATCAAATATTCTGGCTTTGGATTAAGTTCAAGGACGCATTGTTGCATGGCTTGTATGGACGCATTTAAAATATTGATTTGGTCAATTACATCTGGGTATAAATGCACAACTTTAAACGAAACAGCCTGATCCTCAATATAAGGTCGTAAGTATTTTCGTTGTTTTTCGGTCAACTGTTTAGAGTCTGTTAACAATTCTGAGCTGAAATTATCAGGAAGAATAACAGCAGCAGCGGTTACAGGCCCAGACAAACAACCTCTTCCGGCTTCGTCTGTTCCTGCTTCTATCAAAAATTCGGAAAATTTAGATAATAACATAAGGCAAAAATAAACATTAGGATTGAAATTCAATATTAAATATCAACTTCCGAAAAGCGAATTGCTTCTTAACCAAACAAAGTCTGCTTATATTATCCTAACCATCCTTCCCTATCTAAACTTCTGTACTGAATAGCTTCAGCAATATGATGGGTCGCAATATTTTCAGCAGCCTCGAGGTCTGCGATGGTTCGAGCAACTTTAAGGATTCTATCATAAGCTCGTGCTGAAAGCCCAAGTCGTTCCATGGCTTGTTTCAAAAGTTCTTGTGAGGCATTATCCAAAACACAATACTCTCTGATATGCTTGGTATTCATTTGAGCGTTATAATGTAAGTTTTCGTGATTTTCAAATCGTTGGGTTTGTATATCTCTAGCCTTAATCACTCTTTTACGTATTTCAGAGCTTGATTCTGGCTTTTCGGATTCGGATAATTTTTCGAACGGAACAGGGGTTACTTCGATATGAATATCAATTCTATCTAAAAGCGGTCCCGAAATCTTACCCATATATCGTTGTATTTCAAGAGGAGAAACAGCATGTGTCCCATCATTAAAATAGCCACTCGGACTAGGATTCATACTAGCTACCAGCATAAAAGAAGATGGATAAGTTACTGTAAATTTAGCTCTAGAAATTGTAACCTCTCTATCTTCTAAAGGTTGACGCAGCACTTCTAAAACTTTCCTTTCAAACTCAGGTAATTCATCTAAAAACAAAACTCCATTATGTGCTAAAGATATTTCTCCCGGTTGAGGATAACTTCCTCCTCCAACGAGTGAAACTGCTGAAGCCGAATGATGTGGATTTCTAAAAGGACGCTGACTCATCAAGCCTGATTCTTTAATTTTACCGGCTACGCTATGAATTTTTGTAGTTTCTAAAGCTTCATGCAACGTCATAGGAGGAAGAATTCCGGGAAGTCGTTTTGCAAGCATAGTTTTTCCTGAACCAGGAGGTCCTATCAAAATAATGTTGTGTCCTCCTGCCGCTGCTATTTCCATGCAACGCTTAATACTCTCCTGTCCTTTTACGTCTGAGAAATCAAATTCAGGAAAATCAGAAGTTTTCATAAATTCTTCTCTCGTATTTACAACAACGGGTTGCAAGTCAGTATTTCCTTCGAAAAAGTCAATTACTTCTTTAATACTTTCAACTCCGTAAACATCCAAATCATTCACTACAGCTGCTTCTTTAGCGTTCTGTTTCGGAAGGAAAAAACCCTTAAAACCTTCCTCCCTTGCTTTGATTGCAATTGGCAAAGCACCTTTTATAGGCTGTAACGTGCCGTCTAAGGACAATTCTCCCATAATTATATAATCTGCTACTCGATCCTTATTGATTTGAGAGGAAGCAGCCAAAATTCCGATAGCTAAAGTAAGGTCATAGGCAGAACCTTCTTTTCGCATATCAGCAGGAGCCATATTAATAATTATTTTTTTACCAGGGAGTTCGTATCCAATATTCTTAAGAGCGGCCGCAATCCGAAAGTTACTTTCTTTTACAGCATTATCCGGCAATCCGACCAAGTGATATCCTATTCCTTTGTCTATGTTTACTTCAATGGTAATCGTTGTCGCATCAACTCCAAAAACAGCACTTCCAAAAACTTTTACTAGCATATATTGTGGTATTTTAGATATAAATATATAGAATTTTTATAATATTTAACAACTATTGGTTTTATTCTCAACAATTACTCAAGTTGTCTTTTGGATATTTATTTGTTACACATCTGCTCTAGTTCCATAATTTAAAGTAATTTTTCTATATATTTGCTGTATATATCAAGGTGTAATGCGGCTATTTTTGTCTTTTTTATTTATTATAATTTCTCTCTCAGGGTTTGCTCAAGTTCCTGACCAAGAAGATTTATATCACTATAAACCAACGCAAAAAGACACAATCAACGTCCGTGAGTTTGATATCACAAAAAAAAACAATGACACACTCATCAAATCAAATGATTTGTTTTATAGAGAAGACCAGTTTTATTTTGGAATAACATATAATTTGTTGCAGAATCGAACAGAAGGTATTTCGCAGAATGCCTTTTCTGCAGGGTTTCACATGGGCTTTTTAAGAGATATTCCTCTTAACAAAAATAGAAATGTGGCAGTTGCTATAGGAGCTGGATATTCTTTTAGTAATTACAGAACAAACCTTCATATTTCAAAAGTCAATAATACTATTTCATATCAAATAGCTGAGAATTTTGACAGAAGCAAGTTATCCTTACATTTTTTAGAAGTCCCATTCGAATTTAGATGGCGAACTTCAACTCCTAAAAACACTAAATTCTGGAGGGTTTACTCTGGATTTAAAGTGAGTTATTTAACTTTCAGCCGCTCTAAAATCACAGGTGATTTTCCTTCCGAAAGCGTTAAAAACAATCCTGATTTTAACAAACTCCGCTATAGTATTTATCTTTCGCTCGGACATGGCAATATTACTTTCCATGCAAATTATAGCTTAAATCCGATATTCGAAAATGCATATATAAACGGCAATCCTATTGAGCTCACTTCCTTTAATCTAGGCTTAATGTTCTATATTCTGTAATTGAAAACCGCATGCAGCAGCCTCTCGAAATTTTAAAAAAACATTTCAAATTTGATAATTTTAGGGATCTTCAACTGCCTATTATCAATTCGGTTTTAGAAGGTAAAGACACTTTCGCTCTAATGCCAACCGGAGGAGGAAAGTCGATTTGCTTTCAAGTTCCAGCATTGGCAAAAGACGGACTGTGCTTGGTGATTTCTCCGTTAATTGCACTGATGAAAGACCAAGTGCAAAACCTTCAGAAAAAAGACATAAGAGCCCTTGCAATTATAGGAAATTTAAGCACAAACGAAATTTCAGATTTATTAGATAATGCCCTTTACGGAAATTACAAATTTTTATATTTAGCTCCCGAAAGATTACAGCAAGAATGGATTTTAGAAAGAATCACCGCATTACCAATCAATTTGGTAGCAATTGATGAAGCACATTGTGTATCTCAGTGGGGGCACGACTTTAGACCTGCTTACTTAAGCATAAAAAAAATACGCTCATTACTTCCTAAAACACCTTTTTTAGCACTTACAGCCTCTGCAACACATCGTGTAAAACAAGATGTAATAGAACAATTAGATCTCAAAAGACCTAATGTTTTTCAATCTTCTTTCGAAAGAAAAAATTTAATGTATAAAGTTGTCGAAGCTCATGATAAACTTCACCATATTCAAAAAATTTTAAAAGAATTTCCGAACCCTTCTATTATATATGTACGAAATCGACGCTCTTGTATTGAAGTTTCAAATAATCTGAATGCAATCGGAATAAAAGCCACATATTTTCACGGAGGTTTATCTCTTGCTGAAAAAGAAAAAAACATGGCTTTATGGATGGATGAGAAAGTGCAGGTTATTGTTGCAACTAATGCTTTCGGAATGGGAATTGACAAGTCTAACGTTCAGAATATAATCCACATACAACTCCCTGAAAACCTAGAGAGTTATTATCAAGAGGCAGGACGAGCAGGGCGAGACGGAGCAGCAGCACAAGCCATTATACTGTTGAACAATCACGATATCTTACAAGCCAAACAACAATTTATAGAAATACTCCCTGACAAGAGTTTTTTGACAAACGTATACATCAAACTCTTTAACTTTTTTCAGATTGCCTATGGAGAATTACCCGAAGACCGATTTGACTTTAGTTTTAGTCAATTTTGCTCAAAATACAATTTACCAATACTAAAAACCTATAATGCACTTTCGTTTTTAGACCGACAAAGCGTAATATCACTTTCACAAGAATTTTCTAAAAAAGTGAGCTTACAGTTTATTATTCCGAGTAAAGAAGTTATCAGATACATGAGTCTAAATCCAAATGACCAAGAGATAATTTCGACCATTTTAAGGACTTATACCGGAATTTTTGACATCGAAACTCCTATAAACACAACTTATATTGCCAAGAAATCGGCATCCTCTGAAGCCAAAGTTTTAGCTCTTTTAGAAAAACTTCACCAAATGGAAATCATTGTATATAGAGCTCAAAACAATGATGCTTCAATTGTTTTTAATGAAGTTCGCGAAGACGAAAGAACCATCAACAGGCTTTCTGGTTTTTTGAAATCTCAGAACGACCTAAAAACGGCACAACTCAACTCGGTTATTGAATACGTAACTGACCAAAAAACCTGTAAAAGCGTATTTTTACTACGGTATTTTGGAGAAGAAAACCCTCCGAAATGTGGTATTTGTTCTGTATGTACAGCTAAAGAAGCCTTGAATTTCGACCTAAAACATACTGCTGCCCAAATTCTGAAAATCCTTTCAGAAAAACCACATTCTTCAAGAGATTTAGAACATACCTTGAAGCTCCCAGAAGAGCAGATATTAAAAAGCATTCATTATTTATTAGAAGAAGAAAAGATAAAGATTAACCACCTAAACGAATACTTCTTAGCCTAAAAAAAAGGCTTAACACTGAGTGTTAAGCCTTTCGTAGCGAAGACGGGATAAAATCCCATACCTATACTTTAATAAAACCCTGAAAACCAGTTTACTTATTTTGCTAAAACTC
>CAZOQH010000082.1:0-1282 GCA_964581855.1 uncultured Flavobacterium sp. | reverse complement strand
GGGTTATGAATCCTGCGCTCTAACCGACTGAGCTACCTCGCCTTTTATTATTTGAAGTCCTATCTTCAATCGGGTTGCAAATTTAAAACGATTTTTTAAACTTTACAACAGAAAAAAATAAAAGTTTTTTAAAAATGATTTTTTTTTGTGATTCATATTCTATATATTTCGGGAATTATTTATTATTTAGATATGTCAGAAAAAGTTAAATATGAAATAGAGTTCCCAATTACTGTGTCTCCACAATTACTTTATCAATATATATCAACATCCTCAGGTCTATCAGAATGGTTTGCTGATAATGTGAATTCTCGAGGAGAAGTATTTACTTTTATTTGGGACTCTGAAAGCCAAAAGGCAAAAATATCTATTAAAAAATCTTCCGAAAAAGTTCGCTTTCGTTGGCTAGATGAAAATGACAATGATATGGAGTATTATTTTGAATTTAGAATACAAGAAGACGAACTCACAAAAGATGTATCTTTGGTAGTCACCGATTTTGCTGAAGAAGACGAAATAGAAGAGGCAAAACAACTCTGGGAAACACAAATTGCAGATTTAAAACAGGTTTTAGGCTCTGCTTAATTTTTTATAAAAATATTAATTCAATACCTTTACACTCCAATAAAATGGAGTGTTTTTTTATGATAAATTTCAACGGAAAAATTACAGATTCAAGTCTTAACCAATTGTACAACAATCGGGCATTTTTGTTTGGAGATGCTGTTTTTGAAACCCTAAAAGTTTTAGATAACAAAATTCTGTTTTTTGAAGACCATTATTTTAGACTTATGTCTTCGATGCGAATTTTACGGATGGAAATTCCGATGAACTTTACTATGGAGTTTTTAGAGAAACAAGTACTATCTCTAGTTGCTCAACAAGACAAAGCACCGAGTTACAGAATCCGAATCACAGTTTACCGAGATGCAGAAGGCTTTTATTTGCCTAAAACCAATGACGTGGGATATATAATAAACGCTCTCCCGCTCCAAAGCGCTTTATACACCATTGTTGACCAGCCTTATGAAGTAGACTTATACAAAGACTTTTATGTGACTAAGCAACTTTTGTCTTCTGTGAAATCTACCAACCGAGCAATAAACATAACAGGAAGCGTATTTGCTAACGAAAATGGGTTGCAAAACTGTTTATTGGTGAATGATTCCAAAAATGTAATTGAAGCATTAAACGGGAACCTATTTATGTTAATCGACAAAAAACTCATCACTCCGCCCGTTTCAGAAGGCTGTATAGGTGGAATTCTACGAAAACAAATTCT
>CAZOQH010000081.1:7226-9140 GCA_964581855.1 uncultured Flavobacterium sp. | reverse complement strand
GATGCAGATGTTCTGATTTATATGGTTGAAATAGGAGAAAAAGACCTGAAAGATGAGGCATTCTTTAAAAGAATCATCTTTTCTAACATTCCTGTCTTGCTTTTGCTTAATAAAATTGATAAATCAACACAAGAACAGTTAGAAGAACAAGTTGCTTTCTGGAAAGAAAAAGTGCCTAATGCAGAGATTTATCCAATTTCAGCTTTAGAGAATTTTAATGTGCAAACAGTTTTTGACAGAATTATTGAGCTTTTGCCAGAATCTCCACCTTATTATCCGAAAGATGCGCTGACCGATAAGCCCGAACGCTTTTTCGTAAACGAAATCATCAGAGAGAAAATTCTTTTGAATTACGACAAAGAAATTCCGTATGCTGTCGAAATCGAAACGGAAGAGTTTATAGAAGACGAAAATATTATCCGAATTCGAGCGGTAATTATGGTCGAACGTGATACTCAAAAAGGAATTATTATCGGACATAAAGGTTCTGCCCTGAAAAAAGTCGGAATACAAGCCCGAGAAGAGCTAGAAAAGTTCTTCGGAAAGAAAATCCATTTGGAAACTTTCGTAAAAGTCAATAAAGACTGGAGAACCAATACCAGACAACTCAAGCGTTTCGGATATAATAATAAGTAATACAGCATTAAAATAAAGGGTTTGGAATGATTTAAGTCCAAACTTTAACCTTGAAATATAAAATATAATGAATAGTAATATAGTAGCAATTGTAGGACGTCCGAATGTAGGGAAATCAACTCTCTTTAACCGAATGATTAAAAGAAGAGAAGCAATTGTTGATTCGGTAAGTGGAGTAACTCGTGATAGAAATTACGGAAAAAGTGAATGGAACGGGAAAGAATTTTCGGTAATTGATACGGGAGGTTACATCAAAGGTTCTGATGACGTTTTTGAAGGAGAAATCCGCAAACAAGTTGAACTTGCTATCGAAGAGGCAGACGTGATTCTGTTTGTGGTGGATGTAGAAGAAGGAATTACTCCGATGGATGAAGAAGTTGCTAAATTACTTCGCAAGGTTACAAAACCGGTTATTATAGCCGTTAATAAAGTTGACAATGCAATGCGTCAGAAAGATGCGTACGAATTTTATAATTTAGGTCTAGGAGATTATTATACCATTTCTGGAAATTCAGGAAGTGGAACTGGAGAATTGATGGATGCTCTTATGGATGCTTTTCCGGAAAAACCAGAATTAGACAATACAGATGATGAGCTTCCGAGATTTGCTGTAGTCGGAAGACCTAATGCAGGGAAATCAAGCTTTATAAACGCACTTATTGGAGAAGAAAGATATATCGTAACGGATATTGCCGGAACAACACGTGATGCAATTGACACTAAGTATAACCGTTTTGGATTTGAATTTAACTTGGTGGATACAGCGGGAATTCGTAAAAAATCAAAAGTAAAAGAAGACTTAGAATTCTACTCTGTTATGCGTTCGGTGCGTGCTATTGAGCATAGTGATGTTTGTATTTTGATGATTGATGCAACACGAGGATTCGAAGGACAAGATCAAAGTATATTTTGGTTGGCCGAAAAAAACCGAAAAGGAATTGTGATTTTGGTCAATAAATGGGATTTAGTCGAAAAAGATACGATGTCAACCAAACAATACGAAGAAAAAATACGTAAAGAAATAGAACCTTTTACAGATGTTCCGATTTTGTTTGTCTCTGCACTTACCAAACAAAGGTTGTTAAAAGCTTTAGAAACAGCCGTTCAGGTTTATGAAAGCAGAAGTCAACGCATAGCTACCTCCAAACTAAATGACTTGATGCTGAAGATAATCGAAAATTATCCTCCTCCTGCACTGAAAGGAAAATACATCAAAATTAAATATTGTATGCAATTGCCAACTCCAACACCGCAGTTTGTGTTTTTTGCAAATTTACC
>CAZOQH010000081.1:0-7126 GCA_964581855.1 uncultured Flavobacterium sp. | reverse complement strand
AAAATAAAAATGGAAAAAACGCTCAAAATCAAAAACATGGTTTGCGACCGTTGTATAATGGTTGTAAAAGATGTTTTTGAGCAGAATGAAATTCCTGTAACTGAAGTAGTTTTAGGCAAAGTTAACCTCAAAAAACCTATTACAGAAAAACAAAAAAAAGCTCTCGAGAAAGAACTCAAGTCAGTCGGGTTCGAAATCATAGAAGCTCGAAAATCTCAAATTGCAGAGAAGATAAAAAACGAAATTACCACTTTGGTTTATCACCCAAGTGGAATTCGTTTGTCCGAAAATTTATCCGATTACTTATCAAATAAGTTAGGGTTAGAATACAGTTATCTCGCTACGATTTTCTCAGAAGAAGAAAATATTTCTGTAGAAAAATATTTTATCCTCCAAAAAATTGAGCGAATCAAAGAACTCATCAGTTATGACGAATTGTTGCTCAAAGAAATTGCCGAAAAGATGCAATATTCAAGCGTAGCACATTTAAGTTCGCAATTCAAAAAAATTACCGGAATATCGCCTACGCAATACAAAAAACAACAAAATAGACTTCCTATCAACAAGTTGTAATCTTATAACTTATTCTCAAAATTCTATAAATTATATGACGTAATTTTGTAGAAGTAAACTCTACAATATTATGGCTACAGAATCGACAATCACCAAAAATTATCCCGTTACGAATCTATCGTGTGCTTCGTGTGCAGGAAATACAGAGGCTGTACTTAACAATCAAGAAGGAGTAGTAAAAGCAGAAGTAAATTATGCCAATACAACGGCAAAAATAGAATTCATTCCTTCACAAACCTCTCCCGAAAAACTAAAAAAAGCGGTTCAATCAGCAGGTTATGATTTGATTATTGACCAGTCGGACGAGGCTAAAGAATCCTTAGAGCAAATCAAAGAAGACAACTATAAAAAACTCAAAAAAAGAGTCATCGGAGCCATGATTTTTGCGGTTCCGCTCTTTATTATCGGGATGTTTTTTATGGATATGCCTTATGCTAATTGGATCATGTGGTTTTTATCCACTCCAATGTTATTTTATTTCGGACAACAGTTTTTTGTAGGAGCTTGGAGGCAACTCAAACACAAATCGGCCAATATGGATACGCTAGTTGCAGTTAGCACCGGAACGGCTTATTTGTACAGTGTTTTCGTAACCTTATTCCCGCAAGTTTTACACTCCAAAGGGATTCATCCGCATGTATATTTTGAGGCAGCCGGAATCGTAATTGCTTTTATTCTTTTAGGGAAATTATTAGAAGAAAGAGCTAAAGGAAGTACAGGTTCGGCTATCAAAAAGCTTATGGGAATTCAACCTAAAACGGTTACGATTATTAGCGGAAATTCCGAAAAAGATATTCCGGTTGCAGAAGTGAATTTAGGCGATACTATTTTAGTAAAACCCGGAGACAGAATTGCAGTAGACGGAGAAGTAACTCAAGGTAGTTCTTATGTCGATGAAAGCATGATTAGCGGAGAACCTATAGCGGTATTGAAAGAGAAAGGAGCCAAAGTTTTTGCAGGAACCATCAATCAAAAAGGAAGTTTTAGATTCCGAGCACAAAAGGTCGGAGGTGATACTGTATTGGCACAAATCATCAAAATGGTCGAACAAGCTCAAGGAAGTAAAGCTCCGGTTCAGAAACTGGTAGATAAGATTGCGGCTGTTTTTGTCCCAATTGTCATCGGAATTGCAATTCTGAGCTTTGTTTTATGGCTGATCTTAGGAGGAGATAATGCTTTTACGCAAGGATTGATTGCTTTTGTAACTGTATTGGTTATTGCTTGTCCGTGTGCTTTAGGGTTGGCAACACCTACAGCTATTATGGTAGGAATCGGAAAAGGAGCCGAACAAGGAATTTTGATCAAAGATGCCGAAAGTCTGGAGGTCGCCAAAAAAATAAATGCAGTAATTTTAGACAAAACCGGAACAATCACAGAAGGAAAACCTTCGGTAACAGATTTGAAATGGATAGTAAATAAAACCGATGAACTTCAAAACATCTTATTCAGTATCGAAAAATCTTCAGAACACCCGTTGGCTGATGCGATTGTAAATCATCTAAAACATAATAGCTCGCTTGTCGAAAATATAACCATCGAAAATATTTCAGGACAAGGAATTAGCGGTATGTATAACAATAAGAATTATTTTATCGGGAATCCGACGTTAATCACCCGTAAAGGCATCTTAATTTCTGAAACCATTCAAACCGAAATTAACCAACGACTCAATAAAGCGCAAACTGTAGTGTTGTTTACGGACGAAGTACAGGTCTTGGCTATAATCGCCATTACTGATAAAATCAAAGAAAGTTCCCAAAAGGCTATCGAAGAACTTCACAAAGACAACATCAAAGTATATATGCTTACCGGAGATAATCAACAGACCGCAAAAGCTGTAGCAGAGCAAATGAATATTGACGAGTTTCAAGCTGGAGTTTTGCCAGCCGAAAAAGCAGATTTTGTCAAAAAGTTGCAAAACGAAGGGAAAATCGTAGCCATGGTTGGTGACGGAATCAACGATAGTAATGCTTTGGCTCAAGCAGATGTAAGTATTGCTATGGGTAAAGGAAGTGATATTGCAATGGATGTAGCCAAAATGACCATTATTTCGTCTGATTTGACTAAAATTTCTAAAGCGATTCACTTGTCAAAATACACTTCAAATGCTATCCGACAAAACCTATTTTGGGCTTTTGTGTATAACGTAATCGGAATTCCAATAGCAGCCGGGATTTTATATCCGATAAACGGATTTATGCTCGACCCAATGTGGGCCGGAGCAGCTATGGCACTAAGCTCGGTAAGTGTAGTAAGTAATAGCTTGAGATTGAAATGGAAAAATATATAGATAACTAAAATTTAATTAAGATATGAAAACACTAAAATTTAAAACCAACATTAACTGTGATGCTTGCGTAGCCAAAGTAACTCCAGTTTTAAACGAAAACACTTCGGTTGAAAAATGGGAAGTAGACACACAAAATCCGAATAAGATTTTAACCGTAGAAGGAGAAAAAATCAATCAGCAAAATATTGTAGATTCACTTGCCAGAATTGGGTACAAAGCAGAAGAAATACAATAAGTTTATCTGTAATTGTTGTTGAATAAAAAAACAGAGGTAAATTAAAAACACTTTTATGGATTTTTTTAAAGTAATTCTATACATTAGCTAAATAATCTAAAAACAATATTGTTATGGCAAATATTTCAGAATTACTAAATAGTGATTTGGGGAAACAAATCATTAGTGGGATAGGAAAACAAGCAGGAACTTCAGAAAAAGAAACTGCATCAGTAGTAAGTGCTGCAGCTCCTGTTCTAATGGGAATGTTGCAGAAAAATGCATCTTCCGAACAAGGAGCTTCAGGGATTTTAGGAGCATTGTCAAAACATGATGGAAGTATTCTTGATAATCTTTCAGGATTTTTATCAGCAGGAGACACAACTGATGGAAATGGAATTTTAGGACATATCCTGGGTTCTAAAAAAAACACTGTAGAAACGGCTATTAGTCAGAAAACAGGTGTTTCTTCTGCAAATACGTCAAAAATAATTGCTTTGCTAGCCCCGATTATTATGGGATACTTAGGAAAGGAGTCTAAAAGTAAAAACGTAAACAACGGAGGAGGCCTTGGAGATTTGTTAGGAGGATTGATGGGAGGAAGCTCTAATGATTCTTCATCGGTTGGAGGAAATATACTTTCTTCTTTACTTGATCAAGATGGAGATGGAAAATTAGGCGTAAACGATGTAATTACAGCCATTTCAGGAAACAAGAAAAAATCAGGAGGACTTGGAGGTTTGCTTGGAGGCTTCTTTGGAAAGAAATAAAAAATAAATTAAACACACCGCCCTGATTTATATAAATCAGGGCGGTGTGTTTTTACTAAGAGATGGATTTTTGTTTGTCTTCTAAAATCATATAAAACTGTACTCCAAAAAGCAAAGAAGCTACAACCAAATGCATAGTTTGCATCCCAAAAGGGAAGTCAAAATAATACATAGCCACACCCGAAAGAACTTCTAATACAAAAAGGAACAATATCCAATTCATTTTAGAAAAACCAAGTTGTAATTTTCGGTTGCGAATGAACATATAAATTGCAAGACCAACAACTAAGAATGTAAAGGTTCGATGGAAGTAAAAATTCATAGGTGGTTCAGCCAGAATTAAACTCATATCATCATAACCCAATTTTTTGATCTGGGTATCCACAAATTGACGAACTTGTGTGCCTAAAACAATCTGTATTAAACTGAAAAACAAAGAAACCCATAGTAATTTTGTAAACAAAGAATCTTTTTTAAGTTCTGTAGGTTTAGGCCTAACTAGATGTAAAATATATAAAATAACGGCTACAATCACCAATGCCATAACCATATGAACAGTAATCTTAACCGGATTAAGTACCGAATAAACAACTGTTGCACCTAGCCAAGCCTGGAATCCCATCATAAAAACCACCAACCACGAAAGTAAAATCAATTTTTTATTTTCTCTCCAATAAGAAAACGAAAGAATAGCCATTACAAAACAAGCTATTCCTGCCAAAGCTCCACAAAGTCGATTGATGTATTCGGTCCAAGTATGATATACATTAAAAACAGCATAATCATGCTTGGTATAGAGTTCCCAATTTGTGTTGTCAAATGATTGAGCAGAAGTGAAGGTTTGTTTAGCCACCCAAAGCTTTTCATCCTGAATAATTACTTGCCCTTTTAAATACTCATGGTTCTCTTCCCAAAGCAATTCTTGTTCGTCTGTGGGAGGAATATAATAGCCAAAGCATTTAGGCCAATCCGGACAGCCCATACCCGAGCCAGTCATCCTAACTAAGGCCCCTGCAATTATTACTAAATAAACTAAAATAAGTGAAATTTTTACTGAAGTACGGAAGATGTTTTTCATGGTTTATGGAAGGAAAAATTTAACCTAACAAAAATACAACTTGAAATCTTATTTTTCGGTAAATACCAGATAAAAAAACATGTTTTTATAACTTTTCAAACAAAAACAAATTTTCATAAATCGGTATTTGCCAAAAAGTTGTAAATTCGCAATCTTAATCTGAAAGGAATAATAATGAGTACTAAATTTGCAGAATACAAAGGCCTTGACTTGCCTGTTGTAGCTGATGAAATTTTAAAATATTGGAAAGAAAACGATATTTTTCAAAAAAGTATCGAAACCCGTGAAGGGAAAACGCCTTATGTTTTTTTTGAAGGACCTCCGTCTGCGAACGGACTTCCCGGAATTCATCACGTAATGGCTCGTGCGATCAAAGATATTTTTTGTCGATATAAAACCCAAAAAGGATTTCAAGTAAAACGTAAAGCCGGGTGGGATACACACGGACTTCCGGTGGAACTCGGAACCGAAAAAGAACTCGGAATCACCAAAGAAGATATCGGAGTGAAAATTTCGGTTGAGGAGTATAACGAAGCGTGTAAAAAAACCGTGATGCGTTATACCGATGTATGGAATGACCTTACCGAAAAAATGGGGTACTGGGTGGATATGGAAAACCCATACATCACCTACAAATCCAAATATATGGAATCGGTTTGGTGGCTTTTAAAACAGATTTACGACAAAAACCTGTTGTATAAAGGTTACACCATTCAGCCGTATTCTCCAAAAGCAGGAACAGGTTTGTCATCGCACGAACTCAATCAACCCGGAACCTACCGAGATGTAACCGATACCACAATTATAGCTCAATTCAAAACAAAATCAGAAACACTTCCAAGCTTTTTACAAGGTTTTGGAGATATTCACTTTTTGGCTTGGACAACCACTCCGTGGACATTGCCTTCGAATACAGCTCTCACCGTAGGACCAAATATTGATTATGTGTTAGTAAAAACGTTTAACCAATATACCTTTGAACCAATTCACGTAGTGCTTGCGAAAAACCTACTAGGAAAAGTATTCGCAGGGAAATATTTTGTTGCCGAATCAGATGAGGATTTTACAAACTATAAAGCAGAAGATAAAAAGATTCCATATAAAATCTTGAATGAAAGTAAAGGAAAAGATTTAGTAGGAATCCGATATGAACAGCTAATTCCGGTTGCACTTCCGCATCAAAACCCTGAAAATGCTTTTAGAGTAATTTCAGGTGATTTCGTTACTACAGAAGACGGAACGGGAATCGTACATACGGCTCCAACTTTTGGTGCCGATGATGCTAAAGTAGCTAAAGAAGCTTCTCCAGAAGTGCCTCCGATGCTCGTTTTAGATAAAGATGAAAATGCCGTTCCGCTGGTAAACCTACAAGGGAAATTCATTGACGGATTAGGGTATTTATCAGGGAAATATGTTAAAAACGAATATTACAATGACGATGAAGTTCCGGAAAAATCGGTTGATGTAGAGATTGCTATTCGTCTAAAAGAAGAAAATAAAGCCTTTAAGGTTGAAAAATACGTACACAGTTATCCACACTGTTGGAGAACCGATAAACCGATTTTATACTATCCGTTAGATTCTTGGTTTATCAAAGTTACGGAAGTAAAAGACCGTATGTTTGAACTGAACCAAACCATTAACTGGAAGCCAAAAGCAACCGGAGAAGGACGTTTTGGCAACTGGCTTAAAAATGCAAATGATTGGAATTTGTCTCGTTCGAGATATTGGGGAATTCCACTTCCGATTTGGAGAACCGAAGATAAGACTGAAGAAATCTGTATTGGTTCGGTAGAAGAACTCGTAAACGAAATCAACAAAGCGGTTGAAAAAGGACTCATGAGCGAAAATCCGTTCAAAAACTTTACTGTCGGAGATTTCTCAGAAGAAAATTACGACCTTGTTGATTTACACAAAAACGTAGTTGATGATATCGTTTTGGTCTCTCCCTCAGGAAAACCAATGCACCGAGAAGCTGATTTGATTGACGTTTGGTTTGACAGCGGGGCTATGCCGTATGCTCAATGGCATTATCCGTTTGAAAACAAAGAATATATAGACCAAAACAACTTTTATCCAGCCGATTTCATTGCAGAAGGTGTTGACCAGACGCGTGGTTGGTTCTATACGCTTCACGCTATCGGAACGTTGGTATTTGATAGTGTGGCTTACAAAAATGTAGTGTCTAACGGATTGGTTTT
>CAZOQH010000080.1:2951-9543 GCA_964581855.1 uncultured Flavobacterium sp. | reverse complement strand
CTATCGGAGAAAGTGCATCAGAAGTTTCAGGAATTTCAATCACGTGATCTGCCAACTCTCTTACCTGAACATCTCCTTTAGTAACAACTGCAATAATTTTCCCGCTACGAGATTTTATTTCTTGTTCTTTTTTATAAAGAAACTATCTTTGCTAAAAATTATATAAAATGTCACAGGTTAGAGTACGATTTGCACCAAGCCCAACAGGACCTTTGCATATCGGTGGAGTAAGAACTGCTTTGTTTAATTATTTGTTTGCAAAAAAACATAATGGAACGTTTTATTTACGTATTGAAGATACCGATCAAACCCGTTTTGTGGAAGGTGCTGAACAATACATTTTTGAATCTTTAGAATGGTTAGGTATTTCTCCTGATGAAACTATCGGTAAAAACGAAAAATTTCCGCCTTATAGACAAAGCGATAGAAAGTTGTTGTATAAAGAATATGCACAGCAGCTTATTGATAACGGTAATGCTTACTATGCTTTTGATTCGGCCGAAAAGTTAGACGAACTTCGCAAAAAATCAGAAGCAGAAGGCAACACCTTTATATACAATCATACTATCAGAGAGCAATTAGAAACTTCATTGGCTTTGTCCACAGAAGAAGTTCAGCAAAGAATTCAGAAAGGAGATTCGTATGTAATTCGCTTCAAGACTCCAACTAATGAAACATTGGTTTTAAATGATCTTATTAGAGGAGAAGTTCGATTCGAAACCTCACTTTTAGACGATAAAGTATTGTTTAAGTCAGACGGAATGCCTACTTATCACTTGGCTAATATAGTGGACGATTATCTACAACAAACCTCTCATGTAATCAGAGGCGAAGAATGGTTGCCTTCACTTCCGTTACATTTTATGTTATATCGAGCTTTTGGATGGAAAGCACCAGAATTTGCGCATCTACCTTTAATTTTAAAGCCTGTCGGAAACGGGAAACTATCCAAAAGAGACGGAGATAAATTAGGGTTTCCTGTTTTTCCGCTCGAATGGAAAGATCCAAAATCAGGTGAAATCGCTATAGGATATAGAGAAAAAGGCTTTTTTCCGGAGGCAGTAATTAATTTTTTAGCGCTTTTAGGATGGAATGAAGGTACAAATCAAGAGATTTATTCGTTAGACGAATTAGTCGAAAAATTTGATTTAGCACGAGTAAGTAAAGCAGGAGCCAAGTTTGACCCTGAAAAAAATAAATGGTTTAATCACCAGTATCTCATTAAACAATCAGACCAAACATTAGCCAAAACTTTTCTTCCTTTACTAGAAGAAAAAGGTATAAAAAAAGACTTGGATTATGTTACAAAAGTAATTTCCTTAATTAAAGAACGAGCTCATTTTACTACTGATTTTTGGGAATTGTCAGACTTCTTTTTTGTAGCTCCTACAGAATATGACGAAAAAGCACTGAAAAACTGGAAAGAGGAAACTCCAGGCTATATGCAGCAACTTATTTCAATATTAAATAGTTCTCCAAGATTTGAAGCAGAGGCATTAGAAAAAGGTATTAAAAGCTGGATTACTCATAACGAAATCCCGATGGGTAAAGTAATGCAACCTTTGCGAATTAGTTTGGTGGGAGCTATGAAAGGGCCCGATATCTTTCAAATAATCGAAACAATCGGGCAGCAAGAAACCATTAAAAGATTACAAAACGCTATTGACCGATTATAATAAAAAAAACCGAACTGATGTTCGGTTTTTTTTTATTTCTCGATTTCTCCTTCCCAAGAAGAAATTCCTCCTTTGAGGTCGTATATTTTTTTAAAGCCCATTTTTTTGAGTTCTAAGGCTGCTTCTTCACTTCGTGAACCTGCCTTGCAATAGAGATAAATAGGTTTTTCTTTATCTAAATAACGAACTTGTTCTTTAAAATCTTTATCGTAGACGTGATGGTGTTTTGCTCCTTTGATGTGTCCTTGCTCAAATTCACTTTTCATTCGTACATCAATTAGTTGAACATCCGGGTTTTCAATATGAGCTGCAAACTCTTTCGCATGCAATACTTCTATAACTTCCTGATTCGGTTGAGTTTCTTTGTTTTGACAGGATATAAAGGTTATAATAGCAATTAGTAAGACTATCTTTTTCATTATATTGATATAAGGTGTACTAAATAAAACCCAAATATAAGGAAATTGATTTTATCTTTAGTAAATTTGCATTGTTAAGAAAGAATTTAAAGATGACAACAATACAAGCTATACCTACTTCAAATCCATCTATTTACAAATTTGAATTTTCAGAATTTATAACCAAAGAAAATTTTGAATTTAAAAATATTGATGAAGCAAAGCCTTCTCCGTTGGCTCAAAAGCTGTTTTACCTACCATTTGTAAAAACCGTATATATTTCCGGAAATTTTATAGCTATAGAGCGATATAATATTGTGGAATGGGAAGATGTAAAAGATGAAGTAACTCAACAAATTTCAGATTTTGTAAATAGTGGAAAAAAGGTGATTTCTGAAGCAGAACAACCTAAAAAAGTTCCAGTATCTATATATGCAGAAAGTACTCCGAATCCGAATGTGATGAAGTTTGTTTCAAACAAATTGTTAGTTAAGAATTCGGTAGAGTTTAAAAATATTGATGAGGCCGTTTCGTCTGAATTGGCTCAAGCTCTTTTTCGTTTCCCTTTTGTGAAAGAAGTATTCATGGACGAAAATTATATTTCGATTACTAAATATAACATTACGTCTTGGGATGAAATCGTGATGGAAATCCGCAGTTTTATCAAAGAATTTATCGAACAAGGAAAATCAGTTATAGACGAGGATAAATATGTTCCGACTCAGCATCAAGAAAAACAATTGGACCATAATTTTGATAAACTAGATGCCACATCACAACAGATTATCAATATTCTAGAAGAATACGTAAAACCGGCTGTTCAGTCGGATGGTGGAAATATTGCTTTTGATTCGTATGACGAAAACGAAAAGCGCGTAAAAGTGATTTTACAAGGAGCTTGTAGCGGTTGTCCGTCATCGACTTTTACACTAAAGAGCGGAATCGAAAACATGCTCAAAGATATGCTTCAAGATAATGATATCAAGGTAGAAGCTATAAATCAGTAAATTATAATAATTTCTACTTTTAAATAAAAGATGTTCTGAACCCAGAGCATCTTTTTTTGTTTATAAAAAAATCAAAGGCTTTAACACAGAATTTCTGATTGGTTTTCTATTTTAGTAAACAAGAAATTTTATCCTTTTTTTGCTGTAAAACCAATGATTCGAAACGAAAAAATAAAAGGTCAGGGAGCTGTAGAGAACATTCATAATCGTTTTGCTAAGAATCGATACGAGACGACTATTTATCAGGACGACTATGAAGAAACTGTGGCTAAAACTCAAATTTTAGAAGTTTTACCTAAGACAATTGTCAATGAGGTTAAAGGAGATTCGTCGCCTTTTATATATTCGATGAATCCGTATCAAGGGTGCGAACACGGTTGCGCTTATTGTTATGCGAGACCGACTCATCAATATTGGGGATACAGTGCAGGAATAGATTTTGAAAGAATAATTTTAGCTAAGAAAAACGCACCCGAACTGTTAGAAAAATTTTTCAAGAAAAAAAGGCATAAAGCCTCCACAATTTCTCTTTCTGGCAATACTGATTGTTATCAGCCTATCGAAAGAAAATTACAGATTACCCGAAAACTACTACAACTTTGTTTGGATTATCGTCATCCGGTAAGTGTAATTACCAAAAATGCTTTAGTGATTCGCGATTTAGATATACTGACCCAATTGGCAGAAAAAGAATTGGTTTCTGTCTCTATAAGTATGCCTACTATTGATGAGGAATTAAGAAGAGTTTTAGAACCGAGAACATCATCTGTAAAAACAAAATTGAATGCTCTAAAAACCCTTTCGGAAAACAAAATACCAACTCACGTAATGGTTGCACCGATTATTCCGGGATTAAATAGTTCAGAAATTTTAAATGTTCTGAAAACTATTTCCGAGAATGGAGCGATGGCTTTTGGTTATACATTAGTAGGACTGAGTGATGAGGTAGAACCCGTGTTCAAAGATTGGTTAGAAGCTCATTTTCCCGACCGAAAAGAAAAGGTTCTCAACCAAATTGCTTCACTTCATAATGGGAATTTAGGAGAGAGAAATATAGCCAAACGAAATCAAGGGAATGGCCATATTGCTAAAATGATTCACGACACTTTTAGTTTGGGAAGGAAAAAATATTTTCCAAATTCAAAATTCCCTACTCTTCGAACTGATTTATTCGACGGAACAAAAGCGCAACAGTTAAGCCTTTTTTAGAAAATATCTAAAACTGAAAATAAATAAACGGTTGAGGTCCGCTCGAAGCCGTAGCATATACAATCCAAAATACAAAAGCAATGATTAGAGCTTTGATAAGAATTGGAGTTTTTTCGAAAGCAAAAGATAATTTATCTGTTAGGCTTTGCGGAAAAAAGTGCCATACAAAACCAATAACAAACAATATAAATACATTCTGATAACCCGAAATAATTATTTTCCATTGATGAGGGTCAAAAGTCAGATTACCGATATTAGTAATGATATCTGTAGCGAGCGTAAAATCTTTAGCTCGGAAAAATATCCAACAAAAAGCCACAAAATGGAAAGTCAATAATATAGCCAATACGTTAGACAATCTTTTTCCGATGTTTTTTTTCTGAGGGTTTTTATCCGGAAAAATTTCCATGAAAAATTTATGAATAGCAAGTGCAATTCCGTGCAAAGCTCCCCAAATAATAAAACGCAAACTCGCTCCGTGCCACAAACCTCCCAAAAGCATTGTGGTCATTAAATTCATATTAGTAACTCTTGTTTTTTGCGGATTTTTAGATAGCACAAACGATAAGATAAACACCACAAACGCTGCTGAAGAAATCGCAAACGGGATGATACTTTTCTCCATATACAAAAACGACCACGTTAATATTCCGATGAAAAATACAACCGGAAAAAAATAACCCCAAAACGTTCCGTTTCGGTTTCCTCCGACCGAGATATAGAGATAATCCTTAAGCCAAGATGAGAGCGAAATATGCCATCTTCGCCAAAACTCGGTTATGTTTTTAGATTGATATGGAGTTCTAAAGTTAGCCGGAAGCGTGAATCCCATGAGTAAAGCCAGTCCAATTGCCATATCTGAATAGCCCGAAAAATCACAGTAAATTTGCAACGAATATCCATAAACAGCCATTAAGTTTTCGAACGAAGTATAACTGTTTGGAGCATCAAAAACCCGATCTACAAAATTGAGCGAAATATAGTCTGAAATCACCGCTTTTTTTAGCAATCCTCCGATAATTAAAAACAAAGCAAAACTTGTCTCTGCTTTGGAGAGTGTTATTTTTTTATAAATCTGCGGAATAAAATCTTTTGCTCTAACAATAGGCCCTGCTACTAATTGCGGAAAAAAACTTACATAAAAAGTAAAATCCAAAACGTTCTTGGCAGGTTCAATCTCTTTGCGATACACATCAATGGTGTAGCTCATAGTCTGGAACACGTAAAACGAAATTCCGATGGGCAAAATTATATCCTGAAAAGCAAAACTTCCGTTAAACAGTTTATTAAAACTATCGATTAAAAAGTTGGTGTATTTAAAGTATCCGAGCAGTGCCAGATGGGCAATCATACTGCTTACCAAATAAAACTTCCGCAACTTCTGATTGTTACTTTTGTGAATTCCTTCTGCCAAAAAATATCCAGAAACAGCCGAAATTAAGAGTAAAATAAAGTAATTTCCTCCGGCTTTATAATAAAAGAAAATCGAAAACAAAACCACATAGGTAGTCCTGAAATGAGCATATTTTTTGGTGCAGATATAAACCAGATAAAAAATCAAGAACATCCCTAAAAATAAGCTGCTGTTAAATAACAACGGATTTTTAGGATCATACGTAAACCAGCTTTGTACCTGCTCTACAGTAAAGCTAAAATTTTCCAGAAACCAATTTTGTACAGTTAATGTCTTCAAAGTTTATGATTATTGGTTGAGGTAATTTTGATAAGTTTCCATCAGTCCTTCAAATAACAAAACACCTTGCTCTTTGTATCCTGCAGAAGAATAATGAACTCTGTCTTTGGCGATGAGTCTTTGGTCAACAAGTTTTTGCATGGCTTCATTTCCGCCCAAAGCTCTGTACAAATCCCAAACGCTATAACGATTAATTAGCGAATTGCTAATGATTTGATTCGAATATGATTCTACAAAATTATTCGGAGTTCTTCTTTTAAAAAGTGAAGGTGGCGGAGTAGTAAACAATACCGCGACATTGGGATGTTTTGCTCGTAAAATACTCAAGAATTCTTCGAGTTGCTCGTAAAAACACTGATCACACAATTTGTCAAAAGCTTCATTGGTACCCAATGACACGATAATTAAATCAGGATGCAAAGCTTCTAATTGCTCAAAAAACATCGGGAATTTGTTGTAATCTGCATATTTTGCACCATTTACTCCGATAGAATGATATAAAATTCCGCTCTGATTATTCTCTAAAACAATTCCGTTTAAGGCAAAAGAGGTGTGCTCTTTATTGGGAATCAGATAAATTTTATCGGTAGCTTCCAGATGTTGATATTC
>CAZOQH010000080.1:0-2851 GCA_964581855.1 uncultured Flavobacterium sp. | reverse complement strand
GATTTGATAACAATCGTTTTAGTAGCGTTTGCTAGCCCAAAAAGCTGTTTGTTTTCTGGGGTAATAACTCTTAGATTATTAAAAATATAATTTTCGTTGCGTACAGTGAGTTCAATTACAAAATCGTTTTGGTTGGTAAATAGAGCGATACCACTTAACCCTACCGGACTTCCATCATTCGGATAAATATTGCGAAGGCTGTTCCAATTTGCGTTGGATGAAAACCGAACGTGCGAACTCCCGTTTGTTTTAGCTAACGAATGCGGAAAAACGAATCCCAGTCCTGCATTTCCGAAGCGTTCTTGGAATTTTTGACGAAGCATATCGGTCATCAAATCAGCCTGAATGTGTGAATCTCCGATGTGGACGATGTTTATTTTCCGATTTTGATTTACTTCTAAATCCTGAAGTTTTTGAAAGAAAACATCCAAGGTTTCTGCATTGTAAATTCCTGCATTTTTGAAGGACGAATGAATACTGTCTAAAGAAATAAAATGTTGTTCCACAATAAGTGAATCCACTTCGTTTACTTCTAACGAATCGATTTGAGCAAACGAAAATGTTCCAAAAATTAGGGTAAAAAATGAGATTATTTTATTCATCTATAGTTTCTTCTTCTTTCTGTTCTTTACTAATAACAGGTTTTGCTGGTTTATTTCTTTTAAAGCGATCGTATTCTTTTTTGAGTTCGTCAAAGATAAATCGGGCTATTTTTTGTGAACCTTTGGTGTTAAAGTGCGTATAATCTTTATTTCCTAAAGCAGGTTCGTCTTCGACCCATCTAATCATAGCTCCGTCTCCTCCCATAAGTGTATAAAGATTCACAAAACCTGAACCGGTAGCTTCGGCATATCTGCGTTGCGAATTGGCAAGCGGAACTACGGCTGAATCGGTTTTCATTTCCATTCCGTATTTTGTGGATTTATCTGCAGTCGAAATAATCAAAAATGATGCATCCGGAAAACAATTTCGCAAATGATTTACCACTCTTGTCATCGCTCTTTCGTACCACGAATAATTGAGGTTTCCGTAGTTAAGCACGTTGGTTCCGTAATGTAACACAATCAAGTCATAACCTCCTAACTCTTTGTCAAACTCATTTATAAACGATGGTTCAAAAAGCGAAAGTGGCAATCCGGAATTTCCCCTACTCGAAAAATTGTCGATATGTACCCCTAGCTTGTCGTCTGAATTGATTCCGTAAAAAGCAATCGAATCAGCGTTGACAAAATTCATTTTGATACTTTTCAGATTTTTATCGGATAATTTTAATGCGTTGAGCTTTCTATCGGTATTCAGAGGCTTTACAACCTTTGTAGTGTCTCCGTTATAAAAAACCTCAACATAAGCGTCTTTGTTATTTGAACCTCCGTAAAATAAAGTTGGAGTAAAGATCTGCGAAACATTTTTCTGATAAGATGCCTTGTATTCAACCCAAGTCGGATTTATAGAGTCTTTTACGAAAAATGCATGTCCGTTTACTCCAAAAGGTCGGTCAGGGTTTTTAGTATTTACGTAAGATTGCGTTTTCCAATTTCTAGAGTACGAATGTTGTATGCTTCCTCTAGAAGCAGCTGATTCTGAAGTAATAGAAACAAAACCAACGCCTTTTCCTCCGAACTCTTCCTGAAAAAGACGTCTTAAATCTTGTACGATATAATCTCCATCGGTCATCGAATCTCCATAATAACCGATTCGTATCTTTCCTTCTTGGCTTGTTTCGAGTGAGAGTAGCTTGTCGAAAAAATGAGTTAAATACTCGTTTGAACTAGTTGGAATAACTTCTTTTTTCGGGATTTCAGTTTTTACAATTGTAAGTGTATCTTTTTGGATAGTGTCGTTTTGGATGAGCTGTTTTTCGTTAGCCAAAGCATCGAGCAATAAGCTATCAATAACCATATTAGCATTGTCTTTCGGGGTTTCCGAAAAAATGCGTTTAGGCAGGATTTCTTTTAATCCCAAAAAAAACAGTGTCGCTAAAAGAACAATCAGAAAAGATTGTATAAAATACGATTTGTTCACAAAATCTGAAATATAAACTCGTTAATCCAAAAATCTAAGGCACTTACATTCTCTCCGGCACTTCAATTCCTAATAACGAAAAACCAGCTTTGATAGTATCTGCTACTTTTTTAGATAGTTGTACTCTAAAGATTTTACCGGTTTGATTTTCGGTTGCCAAAATCGGAGTGCTTTGATAGAACGAATTGTACTCTTTTACCAAATCATACACATAATTGGCAATCAAAGCCGGACTATAGGTTTTGGCTGAATTCTCAATAATTTCAGGAAAAAGAGCAATTTGTTTGATGAGTTCTTTTTCTTTTTCTCCTAAAGTATAACCTGAGATTGCATTCGAAAAATCAAAATCTGCTTTTCGGATTATCGATTGAATTCTCGCATAAGTATATTGAATAAAAGGTCCTGTATTTCCTGCAAAGTCCACTGATTCTTTCGGGTCAAAGAGGATTCGTTTTTTCGGATCTACTTTCAGTATGTAATACTTTAAAGCTCCCAGTCCGATGATTTTATACAAACGAGTTTTATCCTCTTCGGAGTAACCGTCTAATTTTCCTAATTCTTCCGAAATTTCACGAGCGGTAGCTTCCATATCTGCAATCAAATCATCTGCATCGACAACAGTTCCTTCTCTTGATTTCATCTTTCCAGAAGGTAAATCTACCATTCCGTACGAAAGGTGGAATAAGTTTTCTGCCCACGAATACCCCAGTTTTTTTAGAATCAAGAACAACACTTTAAAGTGATAATCCTGTTCGTTTCCGACGGTATAAACCATCCCGTTTACATCCGGAAAATCTTTTACACGCTGAATTGCCGTTCCGATATCTTG
>CAZOQH010000079.1:3620-9666 GCA_964581855.1 uncultured Flavobacterium sp. | reverse complement strand
TTCTAAATAAGAATTATCTTTGAACGATTTTTATAATATAAAAAAATAAAGTACTATGAATGTTCAAGATAAAGTGAATCAAGCACAGCGTAAAAATAGGCCAATCGAACCAAAAGTCAAAGAGCTTATGGCAAGGTGTAAAACTGTTATTCTAGCTACAATTGACTCAGAAGGAAATCCGAATTCAAGTTACGTTCCGTACGTAATGATTAATAATAAATTATATGTTTTAGTGTCGTTTATGGCTCGTCATACGAAGAACCTAAGAGATATGAAAAAAGTTTCGGTTATGTTTATCGAAGATGAATCAGACACCAAACAAATGTATGCTCGTGAACGATTAACTATTGATGCTACTACTAATCAAATAGAAAGAGGTACGGAATTGTGGAATAAAGCTGTAGCTGGGCTTACAGAAAATCACGGGAAAATACTTGAGATTCTAACAGGAATGGATGATTTTATTATGATTGAAATTGTTCCGATTAAAGGTGCCTATGTAAATGGTTTCGGAAGTGCCTATTTTGTAGATACGAATTTTGAAATCATAACTCATAGAAATGATATCAATCACACCGTAAGAAAAGAAGAATAATTATCTAACCAATAATTCTAAAAAGGCTGTCAGAAATGATAGCCTTTCTTTTTTGTCATAAAAGAGAACTTTGAGGCAATTTTATTACATAAAACTCATAGATATAAATAAGTAGGTAAGCAGGAAATCTTATTTTAATTTATGACATACTGTTAAAAATATTTTTTTTAAAACTTTATTGTTTTATGTTAGGAATCCTAACTATATTTGTAATGACAATTTTGTCATACAACTCATTAAAAAATCTAAGAAATGAAAAAATCAATTTTTTACCATGCAGGTTGTCCTGTTTGCATTAGTGCAGAGCACGACATTATCAATTTGATAGGTTCTGATAATGTAGAAGTAATTCACATTGGAGAAGAACGTAGTAAGATAGAAGCAGCCGAAAGAGCAGGAGTAAAATCTGTTCCGGCCCTGGTTACACCAAGCGGAAATGTATTGCACATTAACTTTGGTGCTTCGATAGAAGATGTGAAAAAATAAAAAATTTGCCTTACAAAGTTAGGAGTCCTATCTTTGTAAGGCGGATTTCTTTAACTCTCGAAGAATTAACAATAGGTTAAAATGATTTCTTATTTGTACTGATTGATGGTACAACCCTTAAAACCAAAACAAGATGAAAGTAGCAGTATGGGACACCTATGTAACTCGAAAAGATGGAGGAATAATGCACTTTGATATTATTGTGCCCGAAACCATAAAAGATCCAGATGTAATCTATAATTTCGGAAAAGAATACCTAAAAACCAAAGGTCAAGAAAATCAACCTTTAACCTCTAATGAGTGTAGGTTTTGTCACGTGAGTGAGGTTTCTCCGGAATGGAAAACAGATATAATAAACAAAGGATATTATATCCTTGAAATGGAAAATTGCAATTAATGAATGTATCAGATTTTGATTTAACCTATCAAAACCAAAATACGGAAAGCAAAATTATAGCTTCTCTGGAGCGAATTTCACAAGCTTTCCGTGTTTTGTTATGGCAAGAAAGCAAAGAATATTCTTTAAGTCCGATTCAGGTGCAAGTTTTGATTTTTTTGCTTTATCACAGTAGTGAAAAACGAAAGGTCAGCTATTTGGCAGATGAATTCAATATGACCAAAGCAACCATAAGCGATACAGTTAAAACACTTGAGCAAAAAGAACTTATTACGAAAGAATTTGAACCTCAAGACACCCGAAGCTATATCATTAGTTTGACCGAAAAAGGCAGCGATATTGCTCTTAGAACTTCGCTTTTTACGCAAGAAATTCGTACTCCGATAGACAAAATGAATCCTGAAGATAAACAAAAAATGTTATTGCATCTAATGGAAATCATACGTTATCTAAATAAATCTGGAGTAATTACGATTCAACGAATGTGTATGACTTGTGCTTTTTATAAGTCGGATAATGGTCAAAATCACTTTTGCTCATTGCTGAATCAGGAATTAAATATCAAAGATTTGCGAATGGATTGTCCTGAACACGAACAAATAGCCTAAACCTGAATACCAATGAATATTTATAACCTAATCATAAACGATAAAGAACAAGTCCAGCTCTCGGAAGTGTTTTTGAAAGACAAAAACCGAGAAATCATCGAACAACTCATCAAAGAACACCAACATATTGATAAACTTCATCAATACGGATTGCCTGTAAACAACAAACTTTTACTTCACGGGAGTTCCGGATGCGGAAAAACAACAACTGCAAAAGCCATTGCCAATGCACTCGGAAGACCACTTCTGATTTTGAATTTAAGTAATATCGTATCCTCACGAATAGGTGAAACATCTCAAAACTTAAAAGCCGTGTTTGATAAAGCCGAAAGAGAAAGAGCCGTTCTTTTTTTGGATGAATTTGACCAAATAGGTAAAGCTCGAGAAAATGATGATAAGGATGTAGGCGAAATGCGAAGATTGGTCAATACACTGATTCAGCTTATTGATTATTTTCCTGAAAAAGCCTTGCTTATTTGTGCCACTAATCATTTTGAAATTATCGATAGAGCTTTGTTAAGACGCTTTCAGTTGAGCGTGCAATTTGAATTGCCTTCAGACAAAGAATTGAACGACTATTACAATACTTTGTTATCTCGTTTTCCTGAACATCTGAAAGACGTAGAACGAAAATTCGGAATATCGTTTGCAGAGGCAAAAGATGATGTTTTTACCCAAATCAAAGCCAAAATTTTATTAGAAATAGAATAACATCTTTATTGTCCAATGCTGCGGATGGTAATAAAAAAACCTCTCAAATTGAGAGGTTTTTTTATGTCAATAATACGTGAATATTAGTAAGCAAAAATTGGTCTTTTGCTCATCATTTCAACCACTTTGTCTCCGATTTCTTCTAATTTTTCGTCATTGTCGTGGTTTTTGATAACTTCGTCAATAAGCTCTACAATATTTTTCATATCCGATTCCACAAGTCCTCTGGTTGTGATTGCAGGTGTTCCGATACGGATTCCTGAAGTTACAAACGGAGATTTATCATCAAACGGAACCATATTTTTGTTTACGGTAATTTCAGCTTTTCCGAGCGCTTTTTCAGCATCTTTTCCTGAAATTCCTTTGTTGCGAAGATCGATAAGCATCATGTGATTGTCGGTTCCGCCTGAAATAATATGGTAATCTTTCTCTACAAATGCTTGAGCCATTGCTTTAGCATTTTTCTGAACCTGCATGATGTATTTGAAGTATTCATCAGAAAGTGCCTCTCCAAACGCTACTGCTTTCGCTCCGATAATATGCATAAGCGGTCCTCCTTGATTTCCAGGGAAAACAGCACTATCTAATAGTGAAGACATCATTCTTACTTCTCCTTTTGGAGTTTTTAGTCCGAATGGATTTTCGAAATCTTTTCCCATCATAATGATTCCTCCTCTTGGTCCTCTCAAGGTCTTGTGAGTAGTAGAGGTAACAATGTGACAATGCGGAATTGGGTCATTCAAAAGTCCTTTAGCAATAAGTCCGGCAGGATGCGAAATATCTCCGAAAAGGATTGCTCCAACGCTGTCTGCAATTTCTCTGAAACGCTTAAAATCCATATCACGAGAATAAGCAGAAGCTCCTGCTATAATCATCTGTGGTTTTTCTTTTTCGGCAATCTCTTGAACTTTATCATAGTTGATAAGGCCTGTTTCTTTATCTACTCCATAAAAAACAGGGTTGTATAATTTTCCTGAAAAGTTCACCGGAGAACCATGTGTAAGGTGCCCTCCATGTGATAAGTCAAAACCTAAGATTTTATCTCCTGGTTTTAGGCAAGCAGCATATACGGCAGTATTGGCTTGAGACCCTGAGTGAGGTTGTACGTTTACATATTCTGCTCCAAAAAGAGCTTTGGCTCTATCAATAGCAATTTGTTCAATTACGTCCACTACTTCACAACCTCCATAATATCTTCTGTTAGGATACCCTTCTGCATATTTGTTTGTAAGTATAGATCCAGCTACTTCTAATACTTGTTGGCTTACATAATTTTCAGAAGCAATAAGCTCTAAACCTTCCGTCTGACGATCCTGTTCTTCCAGAATCAAGTCAAAAATTTCTTGATCTCTTTGCATGATGTAAATTTTCGTTAAATTGACTTCAAAAATACGAAATTACTTTGAGAAATTAGCAATAAACAATATATTTGAGGCTATTATTTTTATAAATCCTTTCTTATAAATTTAAGTCTGAATTTTTAACATTAAACCTAAAAATATGCCTATTACAGCTAATGATCCGAGTAGGAAATCTTGGATAGAAGTTCATGAAAATAGTGATTTTCCAATTCAGAATATTCCTTTTGGAGTATTTCTAACAAAAGATGATATTGTTACTATCGGAACCCGTATCGGTGATTATGCAATTGATCTGAATGCTTTACATCAATTAGGGTATTTTGACGGAATTGATCTAACAGATGACTTGTTTTTACAAGACACATTGAACGCTTTTATTTCGTCAGGGAGAAAAACATGGAGAGAAGTTCGCAATCGAATTGCAGACATATTTGACGTGAAAAACCCTAAATTAAGAGATAACGAAAAAGATAAAGCTCAAATCATATTTTCGATTAGTGATATCGAAATGCAACTTCCGGTTCAGATCGGAGATTATACTGACTTTTATTCAAGTAAAGAACACGCTACCAATGTAGGTATGATGTTTCGTGATCCAAATAATGCTTTACTCCCGAATTGGCTTCATATTCCTGTAGGTTATCACGGTAGAAGCTCTACAATCGTGCCATCAGGAGTTCCTGTAAGAAGACCTCTAGGGCAAACTCTGCCTAATGGAGAAACAAACCCTGTTTTTGGGCCATCAAAATTAGTGGATTTCGAACTCGAAATGGCTTTTATTACAACTGATGCAAACAAAATGGGAGAATATATTCCGGTCGAAGAAGCCGAAGACTATATTTTCGGGATGGTATTATTTAATGATTGGAGTGCAAGAGATATTCAAAAATGGGAATATGTGCCATTAGGGCCATTTTTAGCAAAGAATTTTGCATCGTCTATTTCGCCATGGATTGTAACTCTAGACGCTTTAGAACCTTTCCGTTGTGAGAGCCCAAAACAGGAAGATCCGAAACCACTTCCGTACTTACAACAAACAGGGAATCACGCTTTTGACATTAATTTAGAAGTTTTGATTAAGCCTGAAAATAACGAAGAAACTTCAATTTCGAAATCTAACTTTAAGTATATGTATTGGACTATGAGCCAACAGTTGGCTCATCACACCATTAACGGATGTCAGGTAAATGCTGGGGATATGATGGGGTCAGGAACTATCTCTGGTCCTACTCCTGATAGCTATGGCTCAATGCTTGAATTGACATGGGGAGGAAAAAATCCGATAACTTTAAAAGATGGAACTGAAAGAAAATTTATTGCAGACAACGATACCGTAATTATGAGGGGTTATGCTCAACTAAATGGATTGAGAATCGGATTCGGAGAAGTTTCTTCTAAATTATTACCGGCCTTAGAATTTAAAAAGTCTTAATGCTTAATTTATATACTCACAAAATGCTTAAAATATTCAAAATAGTTGCTTTTTTAGAAGGTACCTCTTATTTAGCGATTCTGGCTAATATGCTTTTTATAAAACCCAACAATACAGATTTGTATCAAACCTTGTTGTTTCCTATCGGAATGTCTCACGGAATTTTATTTATTGCATATATTTTATTGGCAATTATGCTAAAAGGACCAATGAAATGGAACGGGAAAGATTTTTTCCTGATTTTATTTGCTTCAATAATTCCGTTCGGAACTTTTTGGGTAGAGAGAAAATACCTTTCCGGAAGATAGAATAAAAAAAGGCTGTATCATTGATACAGCCTTTTTAAAATTATTTACACAAAAATTAATCATCAATTCTTTTGAATTCGCCTTTTGAATTGAATTCTAACTCCAATCCGTTGGAAAGCTTTACTTCTTGTTTTCCGAAACGACCTTT
>CAZOQH010000079.1:0-3520 GCA_964581855.1 uncultured Flavobacterium sp. | reverse complement strand
TTTTTATATAATCGATTGAACTATTCGAAAAATTATCCTCAATAAATTTTTGAGCGGTTTGTGGTAATTTGTCTTTTGAGATTATTGATTCTTGTGCATTGAGAGTTGCACCAAAAAATAAGAAAGAACCGATTATAACTTTGATTATTAAATTTTTCATAACTATAATGCTTTTTAGATTAGATAACAAATTTCAGAAATAATTTGATAATAAAGTCAGTTGTTTCTATACTTTATGAAAAGAATAACAGAATAGGAGTGCTTTTCTACTTGTCGAATAAGGCTTAATTCGAAAAATAATAATCATTTTAAAGTGAAAAATTAGTAAAAACGTATATTTTTGTTCACTTTTAATTTAATATTTCATGAAAAAGCAGCTAAAAGCAGTAGAGTTATTCCATACAACTTACGGATTAGGAGTTAATCAAACCCCAAAAGCAGATTTAGGAAAAACGAAAAATGAATTGCGTTTTAATTTGATGAAAGAAGAAAACGAAGAATATCTCGAAGCGGTTCAAAATAATGATTTAATCGAAGTTGCAGATGCTCTTGGCGATATGCTGTATATTTTGTGTGGAACCATTCTTGAACACGGTCTGCAACACAAAATTGAAGAAGTTTTTGACGAAATTCAAAAAAGTAATATGAGTAAATTAGGAGAAGACGGAAAACCAATTTATCGAGAAGACGGAAAAGTTATGAAAGGGCCTAATTATTTCAAACCAGACTTTTCGAAGATTATCAAACAATAAATTGTTAAAATATCGGTTTAACCTAATAAGACCCATGTGGTTTTTTGTTAATAGATTTTATATGAAAAACAACTTTACTTTATTCATACAATTAGTACTGCTGATTGTGTGTTTTAATTCAAATGCCCAACAAGTTCAATTATACGAACAGCTTTTTGGAAAATACGATTATATAGCTATCGGAAATACCTTGAATTTAATGGAAAATAATTCAGGAGGACCTTGTACTATTTTGACCGAATCTTCAGCTACTCTTAATCTTACTGCTGATCAAAGCGTGATTGCAGCTTATTTATATTGGGCAGGTTCAGGTTCAGGAGATTTTAACGTTCAACTAAATGAGACAAATATTATTGCCGAACGTACTTTTTCGAATAGTATGTTCTATAATAACTTTAATCATCTCTTTTTTGGAGCTTTTGCTGATGTAACTAGTATTGTTCAGACTACAGGCAACGGTACATACACTTTTTCAGACATGGATTTAAATACCGTTATTCAACCGTATTGTGCTACAGGTCAAAACTTTGGTGGTTGGAGTATTGTTATAATTTATGAAGATCCTGTTTTTATAAATAATCTTGTGAATGTATATGATGGATTTGAGATGGTGGGCAATTCGCTTAATACTACCCTGGAAATTCAGCTACAAGGAATTAACGTGATTGATACCCAAGGAGGAAAAATCGGTTTTTTGGCTTGGGAAGGCGATGCAGGAACAGCTGCAGGTGAAGAACTTTTTGTCAATGGCAATGTTTTAAGCAATCCTCCTTTGAATCCTCCTAACAATGTCTTTAACGGAACAAATAGTTTTACAGGAGCTTCTAATCTGTATAATATGGATTTGGATTATTACGATATAAGTGCGTATGTAAACCCAGGAGACACTACACTTGATGTAATGCTTACTTCCAATCAAGATGTGGTTTTTATAAATAACATTGTAGTGGTATTGAGTAGTGAGCTACCTGACGCAAGCATAACTGTAAATCCAAATGTACAAGGCGAAAACTCATGTGGAAGTAGAGACTTGGATGTTGATTTTACAGTCTCTAATACTTTAGAAGGAACGGATGTGCTTCCTGCAGGAATTCCGATTGCTTTTTATGCTGAAGGAGTTTTGGTCGGAACAAGTCAAACAACACAAGCTTTAGCCATAGGAAGTAGTCAATCGTTGTCCGCTTCATTTACCATCCCGAATGCAATTCCGAATAATTTCGAACTCACTATTGTTGTGGATGATACCGGAAATGGTACCGGAATACAACAAGAAGTAAACGAAGATAATAATACTTTTTTGTTGAACGTAACATTGTTGGATGCACTCGAAGAACCTCAATTGACCAATCAGGAAGCTTGTAGTGATGTGAATACAGCAACTTTTAATTTGATGAATTCTTTGGTCGCTGTAAATCCAAACTATAATGTTAGTTTTTATTCTTCTTTATTAAATGCTCAAAATAATATAAGTGCTTTTACGAATTTTACAAATTATGTAGGACCTTCAGGAACGGTTTATCTTAGAATTCAGGATCCCACCACTTTGTGCTATTTGATTTATGATGTACAGCTTACGGTTAACGAAAGACCGGAGCTTAATGCTGCTTTAGATTATAATATTTGTATCAATGGGGCAGGAGAGAACACTACTTTTAATTTGACTTCTAAACAAGATGAAATTCTACAAGGGCAAAATGCTACGATTACCTATCATATCTCTCAACAAGATGCTGATAATAACACAGGAGCTATTCCAAATCCAGCAAATTATACGAATATATCCAACCCACAAACGATTTATGTCAGAGCTCAATTTGATTTAAACTGCTACAATACTACTTCATTTGACTTAAATGTATATCAAAACCCTGAAATAATTACTCCAATCGATTATCAGATTTGTGATTATGATGGGAATGGTTCCGAAATATTTGACTTGCTTTCTAAAGTTGATGAAATTAGAAACGGACAAGAGGAAATTCAGATATCTTTTCACAATTCATTAGCAGATGCCACGATAGGGGAAAATGCTATAAATAATAGTGATAGTTATAATTCAGAAGGAGAAATTTTGTGGATAAGAGCAGAAAATGACAAGGGATGTTTTTCTGTTACGAACCTTGAATTAGTTGTAATTGAATTACCGCAACTCAATCAGCCTAGTATTTACGAAATGTGTTCTGAAGACTCTGATACAGCTGTTTTTAATCTAAATTCTAAAAACTTTGAAATGTCGGCTGGACAACCGTATAGTTTTTCATATTACGAAACTTTAGCAGATGCACAAAGTGGAATAAATGAGATACCTAATCCTGCAAGTTATACGAATATTTCTAATCCTCAAGTTATTTATGTTAGGGCAGAAAATCAACAAGGGTGTTTTGTTACAACCCAGTTTGATTTGATTGTAAGTGTATATCCAGACGCTTTTCAACCTCTTGCTTATGAAGTTTGTGATGATAATAACGATGGCTATGCCCTTTTTGATTTGACTTCATTGATTGACGAAATAACCGGAGGTGTGTCAAATGTGACTATTACTTTCCACGAAACAGAAGATGACTTGATTTTTAATGCGAATATAATTCCGAATCCTGAAACATATTTTAATATAGCTGCTGGTAACCAAACGATTTACATAGCAGTGAATTCCTTAGGAGGTGCTTGTAGAGTATTTACGAATGTAAGTTTGATAGTTCACCCTAAACCTTCGATCACCAAGACTATTTCTCCTTTAGAGGTTTGTGACGATGATTATGATGGTAGTG
>CAZOQH010000078.1:0-9829 GCA_964581855.1 uncultured Flavobacterium sp. | reverse complement strand
AAGATAAAAACAAAAAAGCCCTCAAAAATAAGAGGGCTTTTTTAATCCAATCGGTGAAACATAATCCTAAAGTCACGTTCAAAAAATACCTATCTTTGCGCATTCAAATATGTTATATGCAATTCGAATTACTTAAAAACGACCCCCAATCCAAAGCAAGAGCAGGAAAAATAACTACAGATCACGGAGTGATTGAAACGCCTATTTTCATGCCTGTAGGAACGGTAGCTTCGGTAAAAGGAGTTCATCAGCGAGAACTTAAAGAAGATATAAATCCTGACATTATTTTAGGAAATACATATCATTTATATCTACGCCCGAAAACTAATATTTTAGAACAAGCAGGAGGACTTCATAAATTCATGAATTGGGATAGAAATATCTTAACCGATTCAGGAGGATATCAAGTTTATTCTCTTTCTGCTAACCGAAAAATCAAAGAAGAAGGGGTAAAATTCAAATCGCATATCGATGGGTCATACCATTTTTTCTCTCCCGAAAGCGTAATGGAAATCCAACGCACTATTGGAGCAGATATTATTATGGCTTTTGACGAATGTACTCCCTACCCTTGTGACTATAACTACGCTAAACGCTCGATGCATATGACGCATCGTTGGCTAGACAGATGTATCGCCCATTTAGAGAAAACACCATTGAAATACGATTATAATCAAACGTTTTTTCCGATTGTTCAAGGAAGCACCTACAAAGATTTGCGTCAGCAATCAGCCGAATATATTGCCAATGCAGGTGCTAAAGGAAATGCTATCGGAGGCCTTTCGGTTGGAGAACCTGCCGAAGAAATGTATGCAATGACCGAAGTAGTTTGTGATATTCTTCCGAAAGACAAACCGAGATATCTGATGGGAGTCGGGACTCCTATAAATATTCTGGAAAATATTGCTTTGGGAGTAGATATGTTCGATTGTGTAATGCCTACTCGCAACGCACGAAATGGAATGCTTTTTACTTCAGAGGGAATTATCAACATCAAAAACAAAAAATGGGCAGATGATTTTTCTCCGGTTGACCCGATGGGAATTACTTTTGTAGATACAGAATATTCAAAAGCTTATTTAAGGCACTTATTTGCAGCAGAAGAATTTTTAGGAAAACAAATTGCTACCATTCATAACTTAGGGTTTTATCTATGGTTGGTTCGAGAGGCCAGAAAACATATTTTAGAAGGAGATTTTGCTATTTGGAAAAACCAAATGGTTAAGAAACTAGGACAAAGATTGTAAGGGTTTTTAAAGTACGAAAATAAAATTTCAATTTCTAAATCTCATTTGAGTCGCGGGTGACACAATAAATTTAAATCCTAAATTATTATCTTTGCTTTTATTTAATTTTTTATGAAAATAATCGATTGGTACATACTAAAACGTTACTTGGTAACATTCGGAATGATGTTACTTTTGTTTGCTCCAATCGGAATTGTCATTGATATATCCGAAAAAATAAATAAGATTCTCGAAAACAAAGCTCCTCTAGACGAAACAGTTTTTTTTTACTTGAACTTCACTGTTTATTTCGCTAATTTTTTGTTTCCGATATTTTTGTTCTTGTCGATTATCTGGTTTACTTCAAAACTAGCGAACAATACAGAAATCATTGCTGTTTTAAGCTCAGGAGTTTCGTTTACAAGATTTCTACGCCCTTATATTATTGGTGCCACGATAGTTTCTGTTTTTGCTATAATGATGAGTTTTTATTTGGTGCCTACTGCAAGTAAAAATTACAACGAATTTCGTTATAAATATCTTAAACGAAATGCAGAAACACGAGAAAGCACCAACGTTTACAAACAACTTAACGACACTCAATACATTCATGTAAATTCATTTAATCCTTCTAGTAAAACCGGATTTGAATTTTCTTTAGAGACCTTTGACCTGAACGATCGATTGAAAGAAAAAATCCACGCCTCGAGTATTAAATGGAATGACCAAGACAGTACCTATACCTTACGAAATTTCACCAAAAGAGTTGTCGGAGAATTAGATGACAAAATCTATTCAGAAACCACAAAAGACACTATTCTCAACTTTGATTTAGAAGATTTGACTCCAGTTATTTATATGGCCGAAACGCTTTCTATAGGAGAACTAAACCGTTTCATTGAAAAAGAAAAACTAAGAGGCTCTGGAAATATAAATACCTACTTGGTCGTAAAATACAAACGTTATGCTGTTCCGGTTTCCGCTTTTATATTAACAATTATTGCGGTTTCGGTTTCAGCCATGAAACGTAGAGGTGGTATGGGAATTAACTTGGCAATAGGTATCTTCATTGCCTTTTCATATGTTTTCTTTGACAAAATGTTCGGGACCTTAGCCGAAAAGTCAAGTATTTCTCCAATGTTAGCTGTTTGGCTTCCGAATATTATGTTTGGGTTTTTAGCAATTTATCTTTTACGAAATGCCAAGCGATAAAACTAAAAGTTATCTTCATCTCCATTTAATTGTATTTATTTGGGGTTTTACCGGTGCTTTGGGTGAATTAATCTCGGTTAGCTCAATGGCAAAAGTTTGGTACCGAATGAGTATCGCCCTTGTTTTGGTCGGAATTTATATTTGGTATAAAAAAATTCCTTTAAAAATCTCTGGAAATTTACTGCTTATATTTTTAGGGTCTGGTTTTATAATTGCACTTCACTGGTTTACTTTTTTTGAAGCTATTGAGGTTTCTAATGTATCGGTTACCTTAGCTACACTCTCGACAGGAGCTTTCTTTGCGTCGATTCTAGAACCTATTTTTTACAAGCGAAAAATCATTAAATACGAAGTACTCTTCGGACTATTTGTAATTCTAGGTTTATACATCATTTATGAAGTAAACGGAAATTTTCTTTACGGAATTACTTTGGCTTTAATCGCTGCTTTTTTATCTGCTACTTTTTCGGTCATTAACGGAAAGTTCGCCGGAAAATACAGTTCGTCTTATATTTCGCTTTATCAAATCTTAGGAGGAGTTTTATTCATCACAGGCTACTTATTTTTTTCAGAAGAGCTGAACTCTGATTTTTTTACCTTGAGTACAAGCGATTTTATTTACTTGATGATTCTAGGTTCCATTTGTACGGCCTATACTTTTGTAGCCTCGATTGATGTAATGAAACACTTGAGTCCTTATACGGTTATGCTTACGATAAATTTAGAACCTGTTTACGGAATCATTCTAGCCATTATACTTTTCCCAGAAGAGGAAAAGATGAGTACAGGATTTTATATCGGAGCGGGGATTATCATTCTGACCATTCTGGCTAATGGATATTTTAAGCTTAAAAAAAAGTGATTTTTTATTGATATTCTACAAAAACGATTCGATTTTAAACTAGACTAATATCTGAAATCTAAAGGCTTCAAAAGTTTTCAAAGAAAAATATTAGGCTTTTTGTCTTGATTGTCGTATTTTTGTTTCGCTTTTTAATAAACACGACAATTTTCAACTTATGAATTTACACGAATACCAAGGAAAAGAAATCTTAGCTTCTCATGGAGTTAGAGTTCAGAGAGGTTATGTAGCTCACAATGCTGAAGAAGCAGTAGCTAAGGCCAAACAATTAACAGCAGAAACCGGAACAGGTTGGCATGTAATCAAAGCTCAAATCCACGCTGGAGGTAGAGGAAAAGGAGGAGGAGTGAAACTTGCTAAAAACCTACAACAGGTTGAAGAAATCGCAGAACAAATTATCGGAATGCAGTTGATTACTCCACAAACACCTCCGACCGGTAAAAAGGTTCATAAGGTACTTGTTGCAGAAGATGTATATTATCCGGGAGAAAGCGAAACTTCAGAATTTTATATGTCAGTACTTTTAAACAGAGGGACTGGACGTAATATGATTATGTATTCTACAGAAGGTGGAATGGATATCGAAGAAGTTGCAGAAAAAACACCGCACCTTATCTATACAGAAGAAATCGACCCTGCTGTCGGACTACAAGGTTTCCAAGCAAGAAGAATCGCCTTTAATCTAGGTCTTTCAGGAAACGCTTTTAAAGAAATGGTGAAGTTTGTCAATGCACTTTACTCTGCTTATGTTGGATGTGATGCATCGCTATTTGAAATTAACCCGGTTCTTAAAACTTCAGATAATAAAATTTTGGCTGTAGATGCTAAAGTTGTACTAGACGACAACGCTCTTTACAGACATCCAAAATACGAAGATATGAGAGACATTCTAGAGGAAAATCCTATAGAAGTAGAAGCAAAAGCTGTAGGGCTAAACTATGTTGACCTTGACGGAAACGTAGGGTGTATGGTAAACGGTGCAGGACTTGCAATGGCAACTATGGACCTAATCAAACATGCAGGATACGAACCAGCTAACTTCCTAGATGTAGGAGGAACAGCTGATGCAAAACGTGTGGAAACTGCTTTTAAAATTATTTTAAAAGATCCTAACGTAAAAGCAATCCTTATCAATATTTTTGGAGGAATTGTTCGTTGTGACCGTGTAGCTCAAGGTGTTATCGACGCTTATAAAAACATGGGAGACTCTATTAAAGTTCCTATCATTGTTCGTCTTCAAGGAACAAACGCTGAATTGGCAAAAGAGATGATTGACAATTCAGGGCTGGCAGTACATTCTGCTGTTCAGTTTCAAGAAGCAGCTGACAAAGTAAAAGAAGTTTTAGGTTAATAATTCCCTAAAATCTATATACAAAAAGGCAAGAGACTGAGTCTCTTGCCTTTTATTTTGGAATTATTTTACCAAGCAGCAGACTAAAAATCAATCGTTTGAAAACATTTTAACTAATGTTTTGACTATATTTGTTATGTAATTTTTACAAAAAAAACATAAAATGAAATTTCTACCGAAAAAAAAATATATAATTACCTCATTTTTAATTGGTTTTTTCTTTGTTGGAGTAAGTTTTAAAAACGACTTTTTTGAAATAGCTAAACAAATCGAAATATTCACCACCATGTTCAAAACCGTAAATATGAACTATGTGGACGAAACCAATCCTGGGGAACTGATGGATGTTGCTATCAAAAACATGCTCAAAGAATTAGATCCTTACACGGTTTATTTCAACGAAGCAGATGTAGTTAAGTTTAAAATAAACAGCGTCGGAGAATATACCGGAATTGGAGCAACTATAAACCGAAAAGATGGAAAAGTAATTATCAAAGAAGTGTTTAAAGATTACGCTGCAGATAAAGCAGGTTTAAAGGCAGGAGATGAAATTACACACGTGGGAGACGTTAGATTAGAAGACTTTAAAGAAGACACTTCAAATTTACTTTCGGGAGCAAAAGGAACGAAAATTAGCATCAAGTATAAAAGACAAGGAAAAGTGCTAAACGGAGAGATTATTTTAGATGCAGTGGACGTAAAAGCAGTTCCATTCTATGCTAAAATTAATGACAATACCGGATATATTGTTCTCTCACAATTTAATGCTAAAGCAAGTAGAGAAACACATTTTGCTCTTGAGGAACTTAAAAATCAAGGAGCAACCCAAATCGTTTTAGATTTAAGAGGAAATCCTGGAGGACTTTTAGGAGAAGCTGTGAATATCTGTAATTTATTTGTCCCGAAAGGAGAAGTCATAACCACAACCAAATCCCGCATTGATAAACACAATAATATTTATAGAACCATGCGCGAACCTGTTGATACCGAAATTCCACTGGTTATTTTGATAGACGGAAGAAGTGCTTCTGCTTCTGAAATTGTAGCCGGAGCATTACAAGACTTAGACAGAGCGGTAGTGGTTGGGAGTCGTAGTTTTGGAAAAGGATTGGTACAACGCCCTATAGACTTGAGTTATGGGACTCAAGTAAAAGTTACGATTTCAAGATATTATACACCTTCCGGAAGATGTATCCAAGCCTTAGATTATTCGCATAGAGACCAAGACGGAAATGCTTTAAAAACAGAGAACCATACCGCTTTTAAAACACGAAAAGGCAGAACAGTTTATGACGGAGGAGGTATTCAACCCGATATTGAACTTGAGGAATCACAACTGAGTCCTATTACTCAAGCTCTAGTTCAGGAAGATGGTCTCTTTAATTATGCCACACATTATTATTATAAAAATCAGACTTTAGGAGACAAAATCCCTAAAATTAGCGATTCGGATTTTAACGATTTAAAAACATGGCTTAAAAAAGAACATTTTTCGTACAATACAGAAACTCAGAAAGCTCTTGAAAACACACTCGAAACTGCAAAAAAAGAAAAAATAGACCAAAATATTACTGCTCAGTATGAAGCACTTTTAGAAGCTCTTAAAAGAAGCAACGAAACCGAACTAGATAAAAACAAAGAAGAAATAAAACGCCTTTTGGTAGATGAATTAATCATCCGATTTCAATACCGAGAAGGCTTGTATAACTATTATTTAAAAGCAAATACTGAAATCCAAAAAGCGATTCAAATTTTGAATGATAAGTCAAAATACAACAGTATTCTTAAAAAGTAATAAAAAAAACCGTCAGATGAATAAAGTGAACCGCCTCCTTTTTTTTGTTCTACTGATTCCTTTTACAGCTTTGGCTCAGGAAGAAATTGTACATTCAATTTATTTTGACTTTGATAAGTATAACCTGAAAGATTCTCAAAAAGAATCAATGCTTAAGTTTATTCAAGAACTCGATTCTACCATGATTGAATCCATCTCGATTTATGGCTATACAGACGATAGAGGGAAAGACGAATACAACTATACGCTATCAACCAACAGAGCTAATACCATAAAGGATGTATTGGTCCAAAAAGGTATTAAAAACAAAATTATTGTTTCGATTGAAGGAAAAGGAAAGATTATGATAGATGATGATTTGGTTGATAATCTACCTGAAGTTCGTTCTAAAAACAGAAGAGTAGATGTGGTAGCTAACTTAAAAGAGATAAAAGAAGAACCGATTAATATTCCAGGAATCTACGAAGATATAAACGGCAATCACGTTATTGGAGATCGAATTTATTTAAAAAAATTATTATTTGAGAGAGGAAGCAGCGAATTAACAAGCGAATCTAAAAGAGAGCTCAATCGCATAGCACGACTTTTGTATAGGCATAAAAACTATCATTTCGAAATTCAAGGTCATGTATGTTGCACTCCTTCTTTTCATAAAGAAGCTATAGATAGACGCACTAAAAAACGTGAGCTATCAAAGAACAGAGCAGAAGCCGTTTATAAATATCTTATATCTAAAAAAGTTTCGAAATATCGTATGACTTATAGAGGTTACGGAAATTCACAGCCCTTAGGTAAGGATCCACGCTTGGATAGACGCGTAGAATTTGTAATTACCAAACAATAAAAAAATCCCGACAGAGTCGGGATTTTTTTATTTATAATACTTTGTTATTTATATTCAGCTTATTTAGTTTTTGAGTTTCGCTTGATAAAACTGTTGTTTTTCGAGCATATCCAATGCTCCATAAAGTCCTGCCAAGAAAGAGATAGCGCGCTGATTATCTGGCTCTATTTTTAAAGCATTTTCAAAGTGAGGAATTGCTTCTTTATACATATCATCTCTTTTCTTTTTCAATTCATCATATTTTTTTATTTCAGCTGCAGAAAACCCTTTGATAGCATTCATTTGGTCAACATATTCTGATTCATTTTTCAAAACTAATTCTCCTAAACCTACGTGAGCTTCTGTATATTCTGGATTGATTTGTAATACTCTTTCGTATAAACCTCGTGCATCTTCAATTTTGTTGGCTTGAGCATTGATTTGTGCTAAAGTAAACATCAATTCATAGTTATTAGGATCAATAGAGACAGCCTCTTTTATAAGGCTTTCTGCCTTGTCCATATTATTATTTTGAATGTGATGATTAGTTTCCATAATTATCAAATCTACATCCTTAGGATTTTCTTTTCTGGCATCAGCTAAAAGTTGTTCCGCTCTAGCATTCTGATTTACTGATTTATAAATCAACACCATGTTTTTCAAAATTTCAGGCTTTTTTGAGGGTTCCTTTTCTTCTTTAGGATTAGAATATTCCCCGGTTCTTATAACCGAAGTCATCAAATTCTTATTATCACCAAAATTTTCTCTCTCTCCGGTTTTTTTATTAATAGCCGTATAATAAACCCCTTCTCCAGTAAAATTGATATCTAAAAGCGTTTGGTAATATTCTAAGGCTGTATTATAATCAGGTACTGAAACAGCCATCGAAGCAGCATAATACAAATTTATAGGGTCTTTGTCTAAGTCGTATATCGCTTTAAACACATCAGACGCTTCACGATATCTTTTGTTTTTACTAAAGTCTAAACCCTTTTGAAAAGCCTGAGGTTTTAATATAGGGAAAAGTTCATTGTCAAACTTATCACTAAAGGTTCTTCTTTTAGCTTCTTTTTCTACTGTTTTTAACCTATTAAAACTCTCAACGGCTTTTGCTAAAGCCTCTACACTGTTAACTTTAAGTGCCTGTTGAAGTTCATAATTACCTTTGTAGTAATAAAACTCTGCTTGCTCCTCTGGTTTAGCGTTACCAATATAAGGAGTGGTCGTATCTATCAGTCCTTGAAGCTCTTTATAATCAGCTTCTGTAGGATTTTGTTTGTCTAAAATCCTTTTCATCGTTCTGATTTCACTTTTTTGTGCGTGCATCGCTGTAGCAAAAAGGAGTGAAACCGATAATAATATATACTTTTTCATATAATTTGTGTTATTAATTTTTATTCTTCTACTTTTTCTGTATCTGATGAGTTATCAAAATTTTCATTATTTAGAGTACCATCTAGATTTTCGTCAATTTCTTCTTCATCCTCACGCATAACCTTAGCCACAGCCGCAATGGAATCATTTCCTTTGATGTTTATTAAACGAACTCCCTGAGTGGCTCTACCCATTACTCTTAGATCAGAAACCTTCATTCGGATAGTGAGTCCTGATTTGTTAATAATCATTAAATCATCTTCATCAGTAACTACGTTTATAGCAATTAACATTCCCGTTTTATCGGTAATATTAAGAGTTTTTACTCCTTTACCTCCACGGTTAGTGATTCGGTACACATCTTCTCCATCATCATCTACTAGTTTTGTACGTTTCCCATAACCATTTTCGGTTACTACCAAAATCTGCGAATCATTGACATCATTTTTATCGATTGAAACCATCCCGATTACTTCATCTTTATCATCGGCTAAGGTAATTCCACGTACTCCAGAAGCTGTTCTACCCATTGGTCTGGTTTTTTCTTCTTCAAAGCGAACCAGCTTACCAGCTTTTGAAGCCACTAACACCTGACTATTTCCGGTAGTTAATTTAGCTTCAAGCAACTCATCATCTTCTTTAATAGTAATAGCATTAATTCCGTTTTGTCTTGGTCTTGAATATTGTTCAAGCGGAGTTTTCTTTACCTGTCCTTGTTTAGTAACCATAATTACATAATGATTATTGATGTAATCTTCATCTTTTAGGTCTTGCGTACAGATAAACGCTTTTACTTTATCATCATTCTCAATATTGATTAGGTTCTGAATAGCTCTACCTTTACTTGTTTTGCTTCCTTCTGGGATTTCGTAAACGCGCATCCAGAAACACTTACCTTTTTGGGTGAAAAACAACATATATTGGTGGTTAGTTGCCACATACATATGTTCTAAGAAATCTTGATCGCGAGTTCCTGCAGACTTTTGACCTACTCCTCCTCTATTCTGAGTTTTGTATTCCGAGAGTGGAGTTCTCTTGATATATCCTGCATGTGAAATTGTAATTACCACTTGTTCGTCTGCAATCAAATCTTCGATACTTACATCTCCCCCAGCATATTCAATAGTTGAGCGTCTTTCGTCTCCATATTTATCTCTAATCTCAATAAGTTCTTCTTTGATAAGAT
>CAZOQH010000077.1:0-9844 GCA_964581855.1 uncultured Flavobacterium sp. | reverse complement strand
CTTCTCCGTCAATCACAAAAGTTCCGTTGAAAATCTTGTGACGGCAATGTTCTGAGTTGATTTGAGAAAACCCGAACACTTCAGAATCAGTAAGTTTTCGACCTAGTTTAGCGGATAGATTCGCTAAATACTCTACCTCGTCATCACTCATGGCCAATCCTTCTTTCTGATTGAATTCCGAAATATCGTCTATTTCCAAAACAGGTTCGGGAGTAATATTGATGGTAAAAATATGTTGGTCTAATCGGGTATATTTTTGGAAAAGCATCGGATCGAAGTCCGTAGAATCTTCATCCGACTTATAGAACTCTTCGATACGAATAATATCTTCTATACTCATATTTTGAGTAATTTCGACTGCATTGGTACTCCAAGGTGTAATCATTGCAGCTCGAGGACCTACAAAAAAACCTTCGAGTTCTTTTTGTTCTATTTTTCGGGCATTTCCGAAGAGCCAACAAAGTTTTGAGATGGTTTCTGGATATAGCTCACCTATAGCCTGAACAGCATAAATCGTTTGATTTTGGTTTTCAAAAAAATGAATCATTGTGTAGTTGTGTTATAAGCTACAAAGTTACTTCTTTTAGTCTGAAAGTCAAAAAACAGATTATATAGTTTTAATATGTTCCTAAAAAAATAAATTTAACCTGTTTGTAAAATTATTTTGTTTACTTTTGTTCTTTATTTAGAATAATTATAATTAACGATGAGATGAAAAATGTTTTAATAGGAAGTATGTTAGTTTTAGGAGGTTTACTAACAGCTCAAGCACAATGCAATACCGTTACCGAGATTAACGAAAACTTTGATAACTGGAAAGACATTGATAAATGTTGGAAAGCCGATGGTGGAGAAGCAATGTTGTATCATAAAGAAGGAAGAATTGTTTTTTATTCGATGATGAATCCGAATGAAAACATGACTCTTTCTACCCCAAAAGTCAAAGCAGGAAAATATTCACTTTCGTTTGATGCTTTAAACAAAGGCGAAAAAGCAACCTTAGTTTTATATCGCATCGAAAACCCTTCAGATCTTTCGACACTTAAAACCATTTCTAAAGAAATTGAAATTACCGAAGGCACCCGAAACTTTACCCTTACGCTTCCTGTAGATGCACATATTGGGTTTAAAGTTATTTTGAGCGGAATTCATCACGCTTTTTATATAGACAATGTCGTTTTGAAAGCCATCGCAGAATAAACAATCAATTTATAACAGATAAAAAACGCCTTGATATTCAAGGCGTTTTTGTTTATAATCGTTGTCTGATAGCTTCATATAAAAATGCTCCACAAGCAACAGAAACATTGAGGGAAGAAATCGTTCCGAACATAGGAAGTTTAGCTTTATTGTCTACAATTTTTAAAACCGAAGGGTTTATTCCTTTATCTTCTGAGCCCATTATAATAGCCACTCCTTGGTTGAAATCCATATCATAAATTGTATTTTCTGTTTTTTCAGTTGCCGCCACTAGCGCTATATCCGAAGATTGCAGATAAAAAACAGCGTCTTTAACGTGGTCAACCTTACAAATCGGAATATTAAAAACAGCACCTGCAGAGGTTTTAACTGTATCTCCGTTAACCGGAGCGGCTCCTGTTTTAGAAATAATAATTCCGTTTACTCCCGTACATTCTGCTGTGCGAATGATAGCACCGAAATTTCGTGCATCTGAAATTCCGTCTAAAACCAAAAACAAGGGTTTTTCTGTTTTTTTAGCAACTTCCTCAATCAATTTCTCTATCGAATAAAACTTAATAGGAGCAATTGTCGCGACAACTCCTTGATGGTTATTAGCCGTATATCGGTTTAGCTTTTCGACAGGGACATAATTAAAACTGATGTTGTTTTTTTTGAGTACTCCAAAAAGTTCTTTCATCAGATTTCCTTGAGACTCCTTCTGTATAAATACTTTATCTACTTCTGCTCCTGAGTTAATAGCTTCAATAACAGCTCTTATTCCGAAAATAATATTTTCTTTTTCCATAAGGCAAATGTACATCAAAAACTATGAATCTTAAACCTCTGTGAGCAAAAGAAAAAGTCTGAATATTAAAAACATTCAGACTTTATAAAAACAGTTGTATTTTAGATTTATTGTTTTTTGACAAATTTAGTCAATATAACAATTGATTGTCCTTCGATTTTTCCTTCAATTTGTTCGTGATTATCGTGAACTAAGCGAATGTTTCTAACTGCAGTTCCTATTTTGGCATTTAAGGTGGAGCCTTTTACATCCAAATCTTTAATTAGCGTTACGGTATCTCCGTTAACCAAAATATTTCCGTTACAATCTTTGTGCAGTTCAGAAGCTTCGTTAGTATGATCTCCTGTTTTCTCTGCCCAAGCCTGATTTTCTTCATCCAAATACATCATATCTAAGGCATCAGAAGCCCAGCTTTCGTTTCTAAAACGGCTCAACATTCTCCACGACACTACCTGAACAGCAGGCACCTCGCTCCACATGGAGGTCAGCAAGAAACTTTCCCAATATTTACTATCTAGTTCTTCTTTTTTTTCAATTTGATTCAGACACTTTTCACAAATTAAAATCGAACCACTCGCATCAGCTTTTGGTGCAAAGGGCACTTCATAAATTACAAGGTTCTCTGTACTTCCTGAAAGTTCACAAGCATTTGAACTTCTTTGCTTTATTTGATCTTCTATTTTCATAAGGCTTAAAAATTAGACTGCAAATATAAACTTTTTTGAATGATTATTTCTGAAAAGGAGTCTTTGATATCAATTTGTTAAAATTTAGCTTAAAATAAAAAGATATATTATGAATTTTCTTGTATTTTTACCTCAACATAAATTTGACAAACATGAAAACTTTTTGGACGGTATTTTTTCTTTATTTAGGGATTATCAGCTTTGGGCAAGAACAATTTAATAAAAGAAGTGTAAAAAAATTTCAAAAGGAACTGAATGAACACTATGCTAATCCAGAAAAAAGTCCGCTACTCGAAAAAGATTTAAAAACATTTAAATCGCTTGATTTTTTTAAACCGAACAAAAAATATTTTGTAAAGGCTTTATTTATCAGAACTCCTGACGAACAACCTTTTGAAATGCCTACTTCAACAGACAGAAAACCGTTATACGTAAAATACGCAGAAGTGCATTTTGAGTTAGATGGTCAAAAGCTGAAACTCGATGTTTTTCAGAATGTCGAAATGTCTCGAATACCACTATATAAAAACTCCTTATTCTTACCTTTTACAGACTTAACTAGCGGAAACACAACTTATGGTGGAGGTCGTTATCTCGATTTAACAATACCTGAAACCGAAGTGATGTATATTGATTTTAATATGGCTTATAATCCGTATTGTGCTTATAACTACAAATATTCGTGTCCTATCCCTCCTCCACAAAACGATTTGAATGTAGAAATAAAAGCAGGAGTAAAATTCGTAAATTAATAACGTACCTGATAAATAACCAAACAGAATACTACAAATATGCATTGCACAATTTTTAATTTATAAGTATATTTGCACTCTTATTTAAAACACAAAATGAACAAACTCTTAGTTGTAGGTACGGTTGCTTTTGATGCTATCGAGACCCCTTTCGGAAAGACAGATAAAATCTTGGGAGGAGCAGGAACTTTTATAGGGCTTTCTGCTTCAAATTTTGACATAGAAATCGGTATTGTATCGGTTGTAGGAGATGACTTCCCACAAGAATATCTGGATTTACTTACCGAACGTAACATTGATATTTCGGGAGTCGAAATCGTAAAAGGAGGTAAAACCTTTTTTTGGAGCGGGCGTTATCATAATGATTTGAACTCGAGAGACACACTCGAAACACAATTAAATACGCTAGCAGACTTTAATCCGGTTGTACCCGAAAACTTTAAAGATGCGGATGTAGTAATGCTTGGAAACTTACATCCTAACATCCAGATGGAAGTGCTTAACCAACTTCCGGTAAGACCAAAGCTTGTAGTTTTAGATACTATGAACTTTTGGATGGATTGTGCTTTAGATGAGCTAAAAGCAGTTTTGAAAAAAATTGATGTAATTACCATCAATGATGAGGAAGCAAGACAACTCTCAGGAGAATATTCGCTTGTAAAAGCGGCCGAAAAAATCAGCCAAATGGGGCCTAAATACGTAGTAATTAAAAAAGGAGAACACGGAGCTTTGCTTTTTAATGGAGATGAAGTGTTTTTTGCACCTGCTCTTCCTTTGAAAGAAGTTTTTGACCCAACAGGAGCCGGAGATACATTTGCTGGAGGTTTTGCTGGATATATTGCTCAAAGCGAAAACATCTCTTTCGAGAACATGAAAAATGCAATTATTTTTGGTTCGAACCTCGCTTCTTTCTGCGTAGAAAAATTCGGAACCGAACGTATGCTAGAGCTTAGAAAAGACGAAATATTTAGAAGACTGCAACAATTCAAAGCGTTGACACAATTCGATATATCATTACAAAAATAAACCTTTAAGCCTCTTTTACGAGGCTTTTTTTGACTAAAAAACACAAACACAACTATGAGCGACAGCATTAAACACGAATGCGGAATTGCAGTCCTTCGACTTTTAAAACCTTTGGAATATTACAAAGAAAAGTATGGTTCGGCTTTTTATGGAGTAGAAAAAATGTACCTCCTTTTAGAAAAACAACACAATAGAGGCCAAGATGGAGCAGGATTGGCTAGTGTCAAGTTTGACGTAAAAGCAGGCGAAAGATACATTTCGAGAATCCGTTCTAACGAACCACAACCCATTCAAGATATCTTCACGCAAATCAACCAAAGAATAAATAAATCTCTGGACGAAAATCCGGATAAGGAAAATGATGTAGCATGGCAAAAACAAAATGTACCTTATATAGGAGAATTGTTTCTAGGTCATGTTCGTTATGGAACTTATGGGCAGAATAGTATCGAAAATGTTCATCCTTTTTTAAGACTGAACAATTGGATGCACAGAAATCTTATTGTGGCAGGAAATTTTAATATGACCAACGTAAAAGCCCTCTTCGAAAACTTGGTTGAACTCGGAATGCATCCCAAAGAAATGACTGATACGGTAACCGTTATGGAGAATATCGGGCATTTTTTGGATGATGAGGTTCTAGATTTATATCAACAATGTAAAAACGAAGGTTTATCTAAAAGAGAGTCTTCTCCGGAAATAGCAGAAAGAATCGATATTGGCAAAATATTGAGAAGAGCTTCTAAATTTTGGGATGGTGGCTATGCCATGGCTGGTCTTCTTGGACACGGAGACGGGTTTGTTTTTCGTGACCCAGCCGGAATCCGTCCGGCTTTCTTTTATCAAGACGACGAAATTGTAGTTGTAGCTTCTGAAAGACCAGTTATTCAGACTGCTTTTAATGTTCCGTTTGAGCATATTCAAGAAATAAATCCAGGGAGCGCTCTAATTATAAAGAAAAACGGAAAAGTGTATCAGGAAGAAATCATTCCTGCCCTTCCTAAAAAAGCATGTAGTTTTGAGAGAATCTATTTTTCTAGAGGAAGCGATGCTAAAATTTACGAAGAAAGAAAACAACTCGGAAGGCTAATTCTGCCTGACGTGCTAAAAGCGATTGATAACGATACAGACAATACTGTTTTTTCGTATATCCCCAATACAGCCGAAACCTCTTTCTTTGGGTTGAGCGAGGCGGCCAATGACTTTTTGAACCAAAGAAAAAATCAAGAAATCCTCAACACTAGGAAGACACTTACTAAAGAAAAACTAGAAGCCCTATTGTCTGTTAAGATTAGAACCGAAAAAATAGCCATTAAGGATGCTAAACTTCGCACCTTTATTACAGCCGACAACTCTCGTGATGATTTGGTTGCACACGTATACGACGTAACTTATGGAGTAGTAAAACCTACGGACAATTTGGTCATTATTGACGATAGTATCGTAAGAGGAACAACCCTCAAAACAAGTATTATCAAAATGCTAGACAGACTGAATCCTAAAAAAATTGTGATTGTGTCGTCTGCACCACAAATTCGCTATCCGGATTGTTATGGAATTGATATGGCAAAAATCGGAGATTTTGTAGCTTTTAGAGCAGCTCTTGAACTCCTAAAAGAAAACGGAAAAAGCCATATCATTGAAGAAGTTTATAAAAAATCAAAGACACAAGAGCAGCTCAAAGATGACCAAGTAATTAATTACGTAAAAGAAATTTATGCTCCTTTCACGGACGAACAAATTTCAGACAAAGTAGCTCAACTTGTTGCTCCGAACAATCTGAAGGCTGAACTGAAAGTTATTTTTCAATCTGTTGAAAATCTACACAAAGCTTGTCCAGAAAACCTTGGAGATTGGTACTTTACGGGTGATTATCCTACACCTGGAGGAAACCGAGTAGTAAATCAAGCTTTTATCAATTTTTATGAAGGAAATAACAAAAGAGCTTACTAATTAAAACCAAAAAACAGTTGTATTATTTACAACTGTTTTTTTCTTAAAAGGCCTAAGAGTGAATCCTTGAATTCTTCTTCTTTATTTAAGAATTCTGTTTTGATAGGTAAATAAAAAAGTTGGTCCCCATCAAATTTATCTTTAATACGAACATAGTCTTTTTCGGTAGTAACAATCAGTTTCCCGGCTGCCTTTTGCTTAATAACAGTAATTTGTTCTTCCGAAAAGTTATGATGATCTGGATATTTGAGTAAAATATCATTTTTGTTTTTCAAAAAATCAAAAAATGGTTCTGGCTTAGCTATACCTGCTAAGATTACTTTGGACTGAAGTTGGACTTCAGCAACTGATTGTTTAGAAACAGAAGAAAACACATAACCATCATAACCCACCGTTGTAAAAAATAACTTTTGATGTTTTTTTAGTTTTAGTTTTTCTCGAATCCTATTTTCTTCATTTGCAGTCAAAGTACTTGGGCACTTGGTTACAATAACATATTCTGCACGAGATGCTCCTTTTTTAGATTCCCGCAAGTTACCTACAGGCAAAATAAAATCATCACAATATAAATCACTATAAGCAGTAAGCAAAATGTATGTTGTAGCCTTTACTTTTCTGTGTTGATAAGCATCATCGAGTAAGGCAATTTCAGGTGGATTATCAAGCTTCAACAGGTTTTGAATTCCATTGATGCGGTCAGAATCTACTGCAACTCGTATGTTTTTAAACTTTGAAAAAAACTGAAAAGGTTCATCGCCTAATTCGTCGACTGTGGTATTTTGGTTAGCTAATACAAATCCCTTTGATTTTCTTTTGTATCCTCTGCTTAAAGTCGCTATTCGATATTTATCTGACAAAAGCCGAATTAAATACTCGGTTTGAGGCGACTTTCCTGTTCCTCCGACAGATAAGTTACCAATAGCAATTACCGGAATCGGAGCCACAAACGATTTAAAAATTCCTTTATCATAAAAAGCATTTCGCAGACTTGTTATAAGCCAATACAATATCCCAAACGGCAAAAGTAATAATCGCAATCCTTTCATCTTACAAATGTAATGGATAAACTCTAACATTATAACATCTGCACACGTATTTATAATAAAAAAGGAGGTTGCTTTTAACAACCTCCTTTATAATTTATTTAGCTTTAATTATTTAAAAGCCGCATGACCCGTAATATCCATTCCTGTGATTAACAAGTGAATATCGTGTGTTCCTTCGTACGTAATAACACTTTCTAGGTTCATACTATGACGCATAATCGAATATTCGCCTGTAATTCCCATTCCTCCTAAAATCTGTCTGGCTTCGCGAGCGATGTTTATAGCCATTTCTACGTTATTGCGTTTTGCCATTGAGATTTGTGCACTGGTTGCCTTACCTTCATTTCTCAAAACTCCTAATCTCCAAGTAAGCAATTGAGCTTTGGTTATTTCGGTAATCATTTCTGCCAGTTTCTTTTGTTGAAGCTGTGTAGCAGCGATTGGTTTATCAAACTGTATTCTTTCTTTAGCATATCTCAGAGCGGTGTCATAACAATCCATAGCTGCTCCGATAGCTCCCCATGCAATTCCATATCGGGCAGAATCTAAACATCCAAGAGGCGCTCCTAATCCGGATTTATTAGGCAATAAGTTTTCTTTTGGAACTTTTACATTGTCAAAAATAAGTTCTCCGGTAGCAGATGCTCTAAGCGACCATTTATTGTGTGTTTCTGGAGTTGTAAAACCTTCCATGCCTCTTTCTACAATAAGCCCATGAATTCTTCCTTCCTCATTTTTTGCCCATACTACAGCAATATCTGCAAATGGAGCGTTTGAAATCCACATTTTGGCTCCGTTGAGCAAGTAGTGATCTCCTTTATCTTTAAAATTCGTTACCATTCCTCCTGGATTTGAACCATAATCAGGCTCGGTAAGTCCGAAACACCCAATCATTTCTCCAGAAGCTAATTTTGGCAAATATTTCATTCTTTGTTCTTCATTTCCGTATTTCCAAATCGGATACATCACCAACGAAGATTGTACTGAAGAGGTAGAACGCACACCAGAGTCTCCTCTTTCGATTTCTTGCATAATAAGTCCGTACGAAATCTGGTCAAGTCCTGCTCCACCATATTCTACAGGAATATATGGCCCAAACCCTCCTATTTCTGCTAAACCTTTGATAAGTTGCATAGGAAATTGTGCTTTTTGAGCATATTCTTCAATAATTGGAGAAACTTCTCTTTTTACCCATGCACGTGCTGCATCACGTACTAATTTATGCTCTTCCGAAAGCAACTCGTCTAGTAAATAATAGTCAGGAGCTTGAAATAAATCCGGTTTCATATTTGTATAACTTTTAAATTCTTGCAAAAATAAGGAAACAAAAGCTATTTGTCACTCTTTTTTTATTTTTAAAGTAAATTTACTCAGAAATAATTATGATATATTAAACTTTATTTTTACCTTTATTCTTCATTATAAACCATCCAAAAACAATTTATAGTATGAAAAAAATATTAGTGCCTACTGATTTTTCTGAACACGCAGACTACGCCTTAAGGACCGCAGCTCAAATTGCTAAAAAAAACAACGGAGAAATTATTCTTCTTCACATGTTAGAATTACCTACTCAAGTAATTGATAAGGTTTCGGGAAGAACTGGAGATATTCCGGAAGTAATGTTTTTTATTAAAAAAACCCGTGATCGTTTTGAAGAAGTGAAAAATAGTGATTTCTTAGAAGGTATTCCTGTTACCGAAGCGGTACAGTTTGAAAAAGCTTTTGAAGGAATTATCGGAGCAAGTAAATCTCATAATGTTGATTTAGTTGTTATGGGATCTCATGGTGCTTCAGGAGTTCAAGGATTGTTTGTGGGTTCTAATACTGAAAAAGTAGTCCGCACTTCAGATATCCCTGTTTTAGTAGTTAAAAGCGAACTGAACATTCAGGATATTAATAAATTTGTTTTTGCTTCAGATTTTGCAGACGAAATTAAAAAACCTTTCGAAAGAGCAATTGATTTTGCCAATGCTTTTGGTGCAAAAATGGAATTGCTAATGATCAACACTCCTGGAAGTTTCCGTTCTACAGAGGAATCTGAAAAAAGAATGACATCTTTCTTGAAGAACTTTAATCTGCCTGATTACTCAATGCACGTTTATAATGATTATAGTGTAGAAAAAGGAGTGCTTAATTTTGCAAAACGCATGAATGCTGACCTTATCGGAGTAGGAACGCACGGTAGAACAGGAATTAGCCATTACCTGAACGGAAGTATCGGAGAAGACATTGTAAATAGTGCTCAACGTCCGGTTATTACTTTTAAAATTTAATTATTTTATTGGTGTTATATAAACAAAAAAACGTCCGAATGTTCGGACGTTTTTTTGTTTAGCATATTACTAAAAGAGTTTGTAGTGAATTTAGTGAAAAGTAAAATTCACAAAAACT
>CAZOQH010000076.1:7173-10191 GCA_964581855.1 uncultured Flavobacterium sp. | reverse complement strand
AGTCCGACTTCGTTTACGTTATACGAACCTGAATCTAACAATTTTCGGGCATACTCAAGTTTATAATCCAACAAAAAGCTATACACGCTGTCTCCATAAATTTGTTTAAAACCCATTTTGAGTTTTTTGAGCGAAATACCCACTTGGTCTGCCAGCTCTGGTAGTGTTGGAGGCTCTGCCATATTACTAATTACGATATCTTTGGCTTTTCGAATTTTCAATACGTTTTCTTCATCGGCCAAAAACGGACATTGTTCGATATCTGTTCCTTCGTTTTTACTAAAGTACAAACTCAATAATTCATAAATTTTTCCTTTAATATACAGTTTTTTAACAGGCGAATTCGAATCATAATTCAACATTTGATTCAGCACAATCATCATCGAAGAAGAGATATTTTCTTCTTTATAATACTTCTTCTGTTCGTTTTCTTTACTCAAAAACGGAATATAATGGGCTTGTTCCGAGAAAAGTCCGTGGAATTTTTTAATCGGAATAAAAAGTGATATTACTTGTGAATTTGGCTCTATATTTAGATTGACCGGCAATTCTTTTTGAGGATTATATAAAAACAAAGAAGACGATTCTTCAAGAGGGAGTGTGTACTTACCATCATTAAAGACAAAGCTTGCTTTGCCCTTAATTCCGAAGTGGAATTGTATTAAATCAGGATTAATACGTTTCTGAAACTTAAATTGTTTTAGATCATTATTCCAAAAACGGAAGACCATAAAGTTATCTTCTATATGAATTTCGTCAAAAGAACTCATTGCGGTATTTTTTAATTCGTATTTTTGCAAAAGCAATAGGCTTGTTATTTAGAATCGTTCTACATAAAGTGAGTTGTAAGCACTGATTTGATTACAAATGTACGATTTTTAGTTATTTATCAGGTAAGATTTGATTTAAAAAACCTGAAACGATAAAAAAAGGTCTTTTAGCGTTACTTTTATCAAAAGCTTAGTTATATTTTTGCATCTAAATTTAAACACTATCTTCAGAACACCCTAATATTTAATGCTAAATGGTGGTTTAACCGCTTGCGTTATGCAGTTTAATATGAGCAAACACCTGACCTTTTACTGTATTGGATTGAGCTACCTTAAGGCAGATGCCGAAATTAGAGGTAAATTCAGTTTGAATTCAGTTGCGAAAAATTCGGTTCTCCTACAAGCAAAAGAAAATAATCTTCAAGGAGTTTTAATAATTTCTACTTGTAATCGTACCGAAATTTATGGCTACGCAAATCATCCGTTTGAGCTGATTAAACTTTTGTGTGACAACAGTTCCGGAACCGTTGATGATTTTCAGAAGGTAGGATATGTGTTTAAAAATCAGGAAGCCATAAATCACATTTTCAGAGTTGGAACAGGATTAGATAGTCAGATTTTAGGAGATTTTGAAATTGTAGGTCAAATCAAATCTGGTTTTGTAGAATCTAAAGCAAGTGGGCTTTCAAATGCTTATACCGAACGTTTGGTAAACTCGGTAATTCAAGCCAGCAGAAGAATCAAAAACGAAACAGAACTCAGCTCGGGTGCCACTTCGGTTTCGTTTGCTTCGGTACAATATATCATGAATACCGTTAGCAATATTCCTTCTAAAAATATTTTGCTTTTCGGAACAGGAAAAATCGGACGGAATACTTGCGAGAATTTGGTTAAACACACCAAAAACGAACATATTACACTAATAAATAGAACCCGAGAAAAAGCCGATAAAATTGCAGGAAAGCTGAATCTTATCGTAAAAGAATATGAGGAGCTTTCGACCGAACTACAAAACACAGATATTTTGGTTGTGGCAACCGGAGCCGACACTCCTACTATCACTCCCGAAAACCTCAATCCTCAGAAACCTATATTGGTTTTAGACTTGTCAATCCCGAAAAACGTTGACGAAAAAATCACAAACAACCCAAATGTAAAGCTTGTACATTTGGACGAACTTTCGAAAATCACAGACTCTACTTTAGAAAACAGAAAAAACTTTATTCCACAAGCAGAAGAAATTATCGAAGAGATTAAAGGTGAGTTTTTTGATTGGACCAATGCTAGAAAATTTGCTCCTACCATCAATGCCTTAAAAGAAAAGCTAAATCTCATCAAAGAAGCTGAACTTGATTTTCAGAAGAAAAAAATTATCAATTTTGATGAACAACAAGCAGAGATAATTTCTAACCGTATTATCCATAAAATCACCACTCATTTTGCTAACCACCTCAAAGATGAAAACACTCCACTCGAAGAGAGTATAGAATGGATTGAAAAAGTGTTTGGGTTAGAATCTACAATCAGCTAACTATTACTGAATTATTTTATTCGTATTATTCACGAAATTTTGCGAAATTCGTGGCTAAAAACAAAACCTTGGAAAAAACAATCAGAATCGGAACGCGTGAAAGCCAATTAGCTTTATGGCAAGCTCATACCGTTGAAAAAAAGCTCAATAATTTAGGATACAACACCCAAATTGTAAAAGTAAAGTCAGAAGGAGATATCATTCTAGACAAACCACTTTACGAACTCGGAATTACCGGAGTTTTTACGAAAACCCTTGACATTGCACTCATCAACGGACAAATTGACATTGCAGTTCATTCGATGAAAGACGTACCTACTGCCTTGGCAAAAGGAGTGATTCAAACTGCAGTTTTGGAAAGGCACAATCCGAATGATATTTTAGTTTTTAACGAAAATACTGATTTTTTAAACCAAGAAAAAGCAGTTGTAGCAACAGGAAGCCTAAGGCGAAAAGCACAATGGCTTAACCGATATCCGAAACACGAAATTACAGACCTTAGAGGGAACGTAAACACAAGGCTTCAAAAACTGAAAGACAATGGATGGAACGGAGCTATATTTGCTCAAGCCGGGCTAGAACGCATCGAAGTAAAACCAGAAAAAAATATCGTTTTAGACTGGATGATTCCTGCGCCTTCTCAAGGAGCAGTAGTTGTGGTATGCATGGAAGGAAATACATTTTGCAAACAAGCAACCGAAAAACTCAACCACAAAC
>CAZOQH010000076.1:0-7073 GCA_964581855.1 uncultured Flavobacterium sp. | reverse complement strand
AACCTTATGAAACAAATCAAAATTGATTTAGGAAAACTTTTTCTTCGAATGGGAGTGGGAGGCCTAATGTTATTTCACGGAATCCACAAACTTATCATGGGTTTTGGAGGGATTAAAGGATTATTAATAAAAAACGGACTCCCTGAGCTTTTATGGATAGGAGCTTTTGTAGGAGAAGTAATCGCTCCACTGTGTATCCTTTTTGGATTTTTTACCCGAATATCCGCACTTTTGGTGGCTATCACAATGGTTTTCTCTATTGTATTAAAATATGGAGCAGCAGGATTTGGATTAGGAGAAACAGGAGCACCTCTTATTGAGCTCAATTTACTGTATCTTTTTTCTGCTTTGGCTTTGTATTGTGTAGGAGGAGGGCGATTTGCACTTTATAAAAAAGAAACGGGATTGTTGGCCTAAACTGCTTTATATTCAATGAACTTTCGGTATCTCTTATTGTTTTGCTTTGTCGGTTTAATATCGTGTTCTGATACTAAAAAACAAGATAGGAGCGAAATGGCTTTTCGTTATAACGAAAGTTCAAATGTAGCCACTTTAGATCCTGCTTTTGCACGGACGCAAGCCGAAATCTGGATTACCAATCAGCTTTTTAACGGTCTTGTACAACTGGATGATAGTTTGAATATCCTACCAGATATTGCTAAAGACTGGACAGTTTCTGAAAACGGAAAACAGTATGTTTTTCTGCTTCGGGATGATGTTTTTTTTCATAAAAATACAGTTTTCGAAGACAGTACAAGAGTAGTAAAAGCAAGTGATTTTGAATATAGTTTTTCTAGATTAAAAGATGAAAAAACTGCTTCTCCCGGAGCATGGATAATGCGAAACGTAAGTAGTTTTAAAGCTATAAACGACACTCTATTCGAAATCAATTTAGAACGTCCATTCCCCGCTTTTTTAGGGTTGCTTACCATGAAGTATGCTTCGGTTGTTCCGGAAGAAGGTTTTAAAAACGGATATAATTTCCGAAAAAATCCAATCGGAACAGGACCTTTTGCTTTTAAACTTTGGGAAGAAAGTGTAAAGTTAGTTCTTCGTAAAAACCCGACTTATCACGAAAAAGACAAAAATGGAAAGCAACTCCCCTATCTCGAAGCTGTTGCTGTTACGTTTTTGCCTGACAAACAAAGTGGATTTTTACAGTTCGTACAAGGAAAATCCGATTTTATTTCTGGGTTAGACGCTTCGTACAAAGACGAAATTCTAACTCCAACAGGAACTTTACAAGAAAAATACCAAGAAGGATTTCAATTAGTCGAAGGTTCTTATCTCAATACAGAATACCTGGGTTTTAAAGTGGATAACTCTGAAAGTATTTTGGCAGATAAACGAATTAGACAAGCTTTAAATTATGGTTTTGACCGAGCTAAAATGGTTGCTTATCTTCGAAACAATATGGGAACGCCTGCTACAAATGGATTTATTCCGAAAGGACTTCAAGGAAGATATTTAAACGGATATAACTACGATTTGCCTAAAGCTATAAGTTTGGTTCAAGATTACAAAACCGAGACCCAAACCAATAATCTTTCGATTACTTTAAGCACCAATGCTTCGTATTTAGATATTGCCGAATACTTGCAGCGCGAATGGCAAAAAATCGGAATTCAGGTTCGGATTGATGTACAGCCTAATTCTGCTTTACGACAGGCTATGGCAACCGGAAAAGTAGAGTTTTTCAGAGGAAGTTGGATTGCAGATTATCCGGATGCCGAAAATTATCTCTCGCTTTTTTACAGTAAAAATTTTGCTCCGAACGGTCCAAATTACACACATTTCAAAAATGATTTGTACGATAATTTATACGAACAATCATTTTTAGAAACCGACAACCAAAAACGATTTGAACTTTATCGAAAAATGGACAGTATCATAATTAGTGAAGCTCCCGTTATTCCTTTGTTTTATGACAAAGCCGTTCGGTTTACTTCAAAAAACACTCAAGGTTTAGGAATTAATCCGCTGAATTTATTGCAGCTTAAAAGAGTGGAAAAACAGGCTAACTCTTCAAAAAAGAAATAATACTTTCTTTTAATTCCATTGTATTTTCGAGATGGCTCATATGACCTCCGTCTAAAGAAATTAGTTCGGTTTGAGAACCATCAACCTGAATTTTATTTTCTTGATAATTCAAAACACTATCTTCTGTTCCGAGAATAAGTAAAATCGGATAAGGCGCAAAATGAAGTAACACTTCTCTATCGTTGCGAATTTTCATTCCTTCGAGCGAAGCAATAATTCCTTGTAAAGAAGTTTGTAAGGCTTGTTGTTTTACGCTTTCGATTTCTTCCGCGAGTCGAACTCTGTTTTTTTCTGAAAAGAGATTGGAAATAGACATTTTAACGAAAGTAGAAAAATTTTGTTTGACTGCTTTAATAGCTCTGTCTCGATTGATTTTTCTCTCGTCTGAATCTGCTTTTGAGGTCGAGTTTACCAGAATAATTTTTTTGACATTATCCGGATAAAGTTCTCCAAAAGCTAAAGCAATATAGCCTCCCATCGAATGTCCGACAAAGGAGGCTTTTCTGATTTTATGTTCGGAAAGAACCGCATGAATCATATCTGCCTGATCCTCCATCGTATGGATATAGCCTATGTTTTCGGATTTTCCGTGTCCGAGTAAATCAAAGGCAAAAACCCTATATTTTTTAGATAATTCATCCGCAATAAAATCCCACATCGATAAGTTTTCAAGAAAACCATGAAGCAACACTATAGCCGAACCTTTTCCGGAGTCGGAATAATGAATTTTTGCTCCTTTATACAACGTGAATTTCTCCAATGTGTTTAATTAATCTGAGAGTTTACACATCGTCATAATCGATGTAAATTTCGTTTGAAGTCGGAACAGCCTGACAAGTCAATATCAATCCGTCTGCAATTTCTCCTTCGGTCAAAATAGCATTTTTCTTCATTTGGGCTGAACCATGTGTAATTTTACCTATACACGAACTGCAAATTCCTCCTTGACAAGAATATGGCGCATCAAGACCTTGTTTGAGCACTGCATCCAAAACAACCGTTCCGCTTGGCATAGAAAAAGTAGTTTCTTCGTCATCAAGCAAAACTGTTACTTTGCACTGCCCTTCTGTATTTTGCTCGATAGTTTTTTCGGTTTCTACTGTTGTAAAAAGCTCAAATTTGATTTTCTTTTCGGCAATGTCATTCTCTTTTAAGATGTCTTTTACTTGCGAAATCATTTCGTTGGGTCCGCATAAGTAGAAGTTTTCGAATTCAAACTCTTTGTGTTTGTTTTTCATCACAAAATTTACGGTTGAACGTTCAATTCTACCAAAGAGATGTCCGTCAAGTTTAGTTTGACTAAATACATAGTACAAAAAGAAACGTCCGATGTACTTATTGTGCAGTTGGTTTAACTTGTCGTAAAAAATAGTGGTTTCGGGAGATTTATTTCCGTACACCAAAACAAACGTACTTTCGGGTTCTTCTTCTAAAACCGTTTGCAAAATGGACATAACCGGAGTGATTCCGCTTCCTGCCACAAATGCTCCATAGGTTTTTCTGTTATTAGAATTTGGTTCAAACGTAAAGCGTCCTTCGGGAGTTCCGACCTCAATAACATTTCCGACTGCCAATTGCTTGTTAGCAAAAGTCGAGAAGAATCCGTTTTGGATGGCTTTAATCGAAATTCGCAATTCGCCGCTATTCGGACTCGAACAAATCGAATAGGCTCGTCTGATTTCTTGTCCGTCAAGAGTGAGTTTTAGGTTTACGTATTGTCCTGCTATGAATTTGTAAAACGGAGCAAGTTCGGTCGGGATATTGAAAACAACCGAAATAGATTCTGGAGTCTCGCGTTTTACTTCTTTTATTGTAAGTTTATAAAAGTCTGCCATTTCTGAAAATTTGATGCAAAAATACGGTTTCTATTTTTTAAAACACAGTATCTACGGATTTTCACAGATTATTTAATTTTCATTAACTTTAATGCCTTAAACTTTAACCTTTGAATCTAAAGCAGAAAATAATCGGAGTGATGTCGGGCACTTCGCTTGACGGAGTGGATTTAGCCGAAATTTATTTTTCGGAACAAAGCGAAAAAATCACCTTCGAAATAGGCAAAACCCAAACTGCTCCCTATTCTACCGAGTGGATTAAGAAATTAAAAAATGCTATAAATTATTCCGAAAAAGAATTAAAAGTACTCAATTCAGAATACACTGCTCTTTTAGGAAATATCATAAAGACATTTATTGAGCAAAACAAAATTGAAGCTGTTGATGCGGTCGCTTCTCACGGACATACCATTTTACACCAACCTCAAAATGGGTTTACACTTCAGGTTGGAAATCTTCCGGAACTGGCTCAAATTACAAATCAAAGGATAGTTTGTGACTTTAGAGTTCAGGATGTAGCACTCGGAGGGCAAGGTGCTCCACTTGTTCCGATTGGAGATAGAATACTTTTTTCGGAATATGACTATTGCTTAAATCTAGGAGGTTTTTCGAATATATCGTTCGAAGAAAATGGAGAAAGAATCGCTTATGATATTTCGCCTGTCAATACGGTTCTAAATTTTTATGCACACAAGCTCGGGATGGAATATGACGATAAAGGACGCATTTCAAGAAGTGGAATTTTTAACCACGAGCTTTTCGAAAAATTAAACTCTTTAAACTTTTACCACAAAAAACATCCAAAATCATTAGGGTTTGAGTTTGTAAAAGAAGTGATATTTCCGATAACCGAAAATTATGAAATCACAGAAGTTTTGCGGACGTTTACCGAGCACATTGCCTTTCAGATTAGTAAAAATAGTAAGCATAAAAACTCAAAATTATTGATTACCGGAGGAGGTGCTTATAATGAGTTTTTGATTGAACAAATTCAACATTACCTACCTGAAAAAAAGATTGTTATCCCTGAAAAAAAGATAATCGAATACAAAGAAGCCTTAATTTTTGCTTTACTCGGGTATTTAAAACTACAAAACCGAATCAATGTCTTAGCAAGTGTTACGGGAGCTAAACACAATCATAGTTCAGGAATTATTTATGAAAAGTAATTTTTTTTACTATCTATTAAAATTTTATTAATAATATATTAATTTATTTTATAAATTTGGCGTTTAGCTTACTAAAAAACATAACTAACCAAACATAAAAATATGAAGAAAATTTTTACTCTATTTTTGCTTATCTTTAAAGGTACGCAATTTTCATTTTAGCAAAATTATTTTATTGATTATTTTGAAGCGGGTCAAAATGGTTGGACTTATATCGACCATAATAATGATGGATATAACTGGTCACTCATGCCTGGAACGAATTTAAGCTTACCAAGTGCTGCAGGACAGGTTTTGGTGTCGCGTTCTTGGTCACAGGGAGTTCCTATTACTCCAAATAATTTAGCTGTTTCTCCAGCTATTGATCTAACAGGGGCTTCTGATAATGTCTTTTTAGAATATACTTTTTACACCAACCAAGGCTTTCCACAAGATAAATATAGCGTATATGTTTCTACGAGTAATACAGCCACAGATATTTTAGCTACGACTCCTATTCATACAGAAACTGGAACCGCTACAACAGCTGTAGGAACTATCAGGTCGCTTGATTTGTCGTCTTACATGGGACAAACAATATATATTACATTTAGACATCACGACTGTTACGACAAGGATTTTATAGGAATCGATAATCTGTCTGTAAAAACCATTTCAAATAATGATGTATCATTAGAAAGTGCTAATATTCAAGAATATATTTTAACAAATCAGAATACATCATTAGAATTGGAACTTAAAAATGTAGGAGCTAATGAAATAAACTCTGTTACTGTTAATTGGAATGATGGAACTGACCATATTGCTACAATTCCTGTAACAATTCCTGTTGGAGAAACAGTTATAGTAAACCATCCAACTGCTTTAAATTATTCTTCAGCTACATTATATAATATTGAGATTACAGTTACAGAGGTTAACAGTAGTACAGACCCTGATATGAGTAATAATTCTCAAATGACTTCTATTAGAGCAATATCACAAAACGGAGGAACGAAAGTATTAATCGAAGAAGGAACAGGAACTTGGTGCCAGTGGTGTCCGCGGGGAGCAGTAGCCATGGAGTATATGTATAATAATTATAGTGATAAGTTTGTTGGAATTGCAGTTCACGAAGGAATTCCTCAATGGCCAGATCCAATGCAGGTTACCGCTTATGCAAGTGGCTCAAATTTCAGTGGATATCCTAGTATGCATATTGATAGATTAATTAAAGATGAGAGTGTATCTCAAGAAGTAATGGAATATTACGTTTTGTTACGTTCAGCAAGACCTAACCCTGTCTCCATAGGTATAGAAACAATTCTATCAGGACAAGAATTGACCGTAGAGGCTTCAGCAACATTCTATTCAAATTTTACTAATGCAAATTTCAGACTTGCGGCTATTATTATCGAAAATGATGTTACAGGAACAGCTAATACTTATTCACAATCAAATGCTTATTCGGGAGGTGCTTACGGACCTATGGGAGGATACGAAAATCTTCCGAACCCTGTCCCTGCAAGCATGATGGTTTACGACCACGTAGGTAGAGCTTTGTTAGGAGGTTATAACGGTGTTAGCGGATCTGTACCTACAACTTTAACAGATGGACAAACCGTAAATTATACATTTAACTATACTGTTCCAACCGCTTATGATATTGACCAGATACATGTAGCTGTGGTTGTTATAGATACTACTACGGGACAAATTGTTAATTCTAACAGCGCTTATGCAGGAACATTAAGTGTCAATGATATAAACTCCAATTCAGGTTTTTCTGTTTATCCCAATCCTGCAACTGATTTTGTAAATTTACAAATCAATCAGGATGGAAAATATGCAGTCAAAATCTATGACATAACAGGTAAAGAAGTTCTATCTAAAGCTCCTGAATTTTTATCATCAGATTCTGACATTTCATTACCCGTATCTTCTCTTTCTCAAGGAATGTATATAATTAGTATCGAAGGAGATACTCAATCATTTAGTAAAAAATTAATAATAAAATAATCAAAAAATGAAAAAGGTTTATTTAACAGGG
>CAZOQH010000075.1:0-10737 GCA_964581855.1 uncultured Flavobacterium sp. | reverse complement strand
AAATCACTTTTAATACTTTTAAAATTAGAATGTACCAAGAAAAGTAATTAAGAAAAATAATATTAAAAAAAGCAGGTTTTATTCCTCGACAAAAAGCATAAATTTGTAGTATGGAAAATCTCGAACAAATCACCGAATTCAAGTCTTCGCCAGAACTGATACAAAAGTTATACGAACACGGAGTCTCCAAAGAATTTCAAGCAGGAGATATATTGATAAACGAAAATTCATATATACGCTCAATACCGATTGTTATCAAAGGAAGTATCAAAGTTATCCGTACAGAAGAAGATGGAAGAGAGATTTTGTTATACTATATTAAAGCAGGAGAAAGCTGTATTATGTCGTTTTTGGGTGGTTTGCACAACGAAACCAGCAAAGTAAAAGCCGAAATAGAAGAAGACGCAGAAATTTTATTCCTCCCTATAGATAAAGTGTCTTTATTCATAAAAGAATATCCACAATGGCTGGATTATATTTTCAGATTGTATCACAAGCGTTTTGAAGAACTTTTGGATATTGTCAATGCGATAGCCTTTAAAAAAGTTGATGAACGACTTCTAAATTTACTCCATAAAAAAGCCGAACTCAATAACTCCAAACTAATTCAAACCACGCACGAACAATTAGCTAACGAACTCGGAACAGCAAGAGTAGTGGTTTCTAGACTTTTAAAACAATTGGAAGAAAATGGGGCAGTGCAACTAGGAAGAAATAAAATTACGCTTCTGTAACTAAAGTAACTGTACAAATAGTTGTTACGGCTTATTTTTGTGTCATAAACTTAAAATATAAAATTATGTCACAAAAACATCTATACCAAGTAGATTTAAAATGGAAAGAAGGTCGAATAGGAGAATTATCGTCTCCTGTTTTAGATACCACCATAGAATGTGCCACACCTCCTGAATTTGCTAATGGAGTAGCTAATATATGGTCACCAGAACACTTTTATGCAGCAGCTATTAGTAGTTGTTTTATGACTACTTTTTTGGCTATTGCCGAAAATTCCAGAATAGAATTCGAAAACTTTGAGTGCACAACCGAAATTAAATTAGAACTTGTAGATAGAAAATATTTGATTACACAAGCCGAAATTCTTCCGAAAGTAAAACTCGTAAATCAAGAGCAAAAAGAGAGGATGTTACGAGTGATTGAAAAAACTAAAGAGAATTGTTTGGTTACAAACTCTATGAAAACAGAAATCATATTAACTCCTGAAATACTATAATATATGTTCGGATTCTTTAAAAAAATATTTAGAAGAAATTCTGAAAACCTCTCGGAAGCCCTCAAAAACGGAGCTGTTTTAGTGGATGTTCGCACTCAAGCGGAATATGCCTCGGGTTGCATTAAAAACTCTATCAATATTCCGGTTAATCAACTTTCAACTCAGTTGTCGAAATTAAAAAAAGACGAAACTATTGTAGTGTTTTGTGCAAGCGGAATGCGTAGTGCTTCTGCCAAAAATATTCTGAATCGCAACGGGTTTGAAAATGTTATTAATGGAGGAGGTTGGAAAAGTGTAGAAAAATTATTGAAGGAACAATGAAAGAATTTTGGAACCAGCGCTACAGCGAATCGGATTTTGCCTACGGAGAATCGCCAAACGAATACTTCAAAGAAAAACTCAAAACTATTTCGGCTGGAAAAATTCTTTTCGCTTGTGAAGGAGAAGGACGAAATGCGGTTTATGCTTCAAAATTAGGCTGGGAAGTTTATGCTTTCGACCAAAGCGAAATCGGAAAAAATAAAGCAGAATTTTTAGCTTTAAAAAAAGAGGTCACAATTGATTATCTGGTGTCAGATATTGAAAACATCAATTACGAAAAGAATTATTTTGATGTTTTAGTTTTGGTTTATGCTCATTTTCCGCAAGAAAAAAGAAGAGAATACCATCAAAAATTAAGCGCTTTGCTAAAGAAAAACGGAACTTTGATTATCGAAGGATTTAGCAAAAGGAATATTGAACATCAAAATAATAATCCGAATGTAGGAGGGCCAAGAGATATAAATATGTTATATGATTTAGAAGAGTTAAAATCAGATTTTGAAAGTTTTGAGTTTATAGAAGCTTATCAAACACAAACAGAACTTGACGAAGGATTATATCACCGTGGAGAAGCATCGGTTATACGAATTTTGGGCATCAAAAAATAATGAAACAAATGAAAAAATATTTTAAAAATTGGAACATCATCCGGATTTTACGACTTGTAGTTGGTTTATTTGTAGTAGTTCAGGGAGCTCTCACCAGAGAATGGATGTTTGTGTTTCTGGGAGGATTATTCGCTCTGATGCCTTTGATGAATGTAGGTTGCGCAGCTTCAGGTTGCCAGACTTCAAGATCTAAAAATACAAAAGAGAATAAAGACGAAATTCATTACGATGAGATAAAATAATTAAATATGAAATATCTTCTTTATTTATCCTTATTGTTCTTTGTGGTGGGGTGCAACAATCCTAAAACCATTAGCCTTTCTGAAAAAGAAGAATATCTTATTTTGGGAGATAGTATAACCCATTATGCTCAAATGGTTTTATTATCGAATGTAAGCCAACAAATTCAAAAAAACGGAACGGCTCAAGCAGTGGCTTTTTGCAATGAAAAAGCAATGGTTTTGACAGATTCGTTATCGAATAAATATAGGCATCCGATTAAACGACTAACCGACAAAAGTAGAAATATAGAAAACCAACTCCAGGAAGAAATGGACCTAGAAGCTTGGGAAATACTAAAAAACACAACCAACAACAAACATTTGATTTTACAAGAAAACAATGTGGTGTATTATTATAAAGCCATTCCTCTGGCAATGCCAACTTGTTTGCAATGTCACGGAAATCCACAAACGGATATTTTGCCCGAGACCCTAAAACTCATCCAGAAGAATTACCCTCAAGATAAAGCAACCAATTACAAAATAGGAGATTTCAGAGGAATGTGGAAAGTACAACTAAATTAAAATAAAAATGAATTTTATAAAGAAAAACCTCTTGATTTTTGTAGGGATTGCTCTCGGAGCTTTGATTGGTTATCTGTATTGGAAATATGTGGGATGCATTACGAAAAGCTGTGCTATTACTTCTAACCCTACAAGCAGTATGCTTTATGGCTCTGCATTGGGAGGATTGCTGTTCTCGTTGTTCAAATCACAAAAAAACAAATCTTAATATTTAAATAGAATATCACGAAAAATATAATTATGACATTTCAGGAACTAATCAATCAAGACAAACCCGTTTTAGTCGATTTTTTTGCTACTTGGTGTGGACCTTGCAAAATGCAGGCACCCATTTTGGAAGAACTCAAAAAACGTATCGGAGACAAAGCCAGCATCATCAAAATTGATGTGGACAAAAATCCGCAAGTCGCCTCGAAGTATCAAATCAGAAGTGTTCCTACGCTCATTATTTTCAAAAACGGAGAAATCAGATGGAGGCAGTCTGCTGTGTTTTCTGCTAACGAATTAGAGCGATTAATCAACGAGAATATATGATAAAATTACTTTTTATACACAGCAAAGAGCAAGATGCCAAGCATTTTAAAATATTAGATTCTGACTCAACACACCGAGTCCTCTATCAGAAGACTTGGATTTATTGACCAAAGCAAAATATCTTTATGTTTTAAGAGCTTTTTAGCAAATTCATAACACTCATTTTGATTTTTATTTTATAAACTTGTACTTATGATTTTTCTGAAAAAGCATACTGTACTTCGTTTGTTTATCATCTTTTTGATGATAAGTTTGACTTTACCTTGTTCGGCAAAACAAGACTTCAAAAAAGCTTTGAATATTCCGACGCTCGAAAATATCGAGAAACCAAACAAAACCACAACTTGTCAAACTCTAATCGAAACAACTTCTCAGAAAAAAAATGTTATAGAGCAAAAGGGCGAGAATAACAACTATTTCCTGATTTTCTACCCTTTCATACTACCTTTTATCACCATACAACAAAAATCGGAACAACCTCAGTCTATTACTGTTCCTATTTTTATACTCCATGAGCAATATCGACTTTGATTTAGCAAGAAATATCGAATTATAAAAGACTTTTCAGCAAGACTGTTAAGTCGAATTCCTTTTTTTACTAAAATCAATTTTATCATGAACAATCAAACTTATTTATATTCAGGAATGTTCACTACTGCCCTTCGTTGGGTTGCAGGGTGGACATATTTTTCTGCTTTTTGGAGAAGACTTATTTTAGAAAATAAATTAGATCCTGACCAAGCAGGATATATCGGAGAAAAATTTAATCATTTCCTCCCGAATGCACTCGGAATAAAACCCATTATCGAACATTTGGTTTCAAATCCGGACCAATTGTGGTATGCTATGGTAGCCTTTACGATTATCGAAGGAATTGTAGGCTTATTATTTATCCTCGGATTTTACACTCGCTTAATGAGCATAGGAGTTTTCTTTTTAGCTATGGGAATACTTCTGGGCTCTGGCTGGTTAGGGACAACTTGTCTGGATGAATGGCAAATCGGAGTATTAGGAGTGGCATCAGGATTTGTTATTTTCTTTACCGGAGGAGGAAAGTTTTCTTTAGACAATTATTTTATGAACAAAAATAAATCGTTTGCTCAAAAGAAAAGTTTCGGATTTTTAGCTTCAGGAAAACTACCTTTTACAGAAAATAAAATCCATAAAATAGTACTTTTCGGTTCGGTTTTTATTTTCGGATTAACCTTGTTTACCAACCAGTATTTTCACGGAGGAGTTTATGGAAAATTACATAATTTATCTGTAAGGCCTCACGTAACCATTACAGATGTGATGATTCAAGACCATAACTTGTCTTTTACGGTTTTTAGAGATGAGGGAGCCGATGTATATGGTTCGTTTTTAATCGGAATCCAACTCTTGGATAACGATAAAAACATTGTTTTTGTACAAAATCAAGAAGATTTGGCAAGTATAAATGCAAGCCAAATTCATAACTATTATGTGGCAAAAGTAAAACCAGGCAAATACAGTTTGATTCTCCCTTTAGGGGCAAAAGCCACACTTTCATTTACAAATGATTCTTTCAGAGACTTAAAAGGAGAATACACCTTAGAACTTCTTGATATAAGTGGTGCAATGTGGACATCAAAAATCACTCTTTAAAAAAAATGCTGACCCGAAAGTCAGCATTTTTTTATATTTTATAACTAAAGAACCCTTAAAAAACGTTTTATACTCATAGAATGCTTATATTCACTTTATAACCTTCGTAAGTTCGAACGTTAAAAACTGTTTGATCTTCAAATATTAAATACTGTCCTTTTATTCCTACTATTTTTCCTTGATAAATTGGGTTTACTTCTAAGTTTAGTGAACTAACTTTGGTAGGGTACTGCAACACAGGATAGTTTATTTGAGTAATATCACTTTGAGTGGCTTCGTAAAATGGTAAAATTTCGGCAGGTAAAAACTCTCTAATTTTATCTCTTTCTTCGGCTAAATTTATTTCTGGAATTTCATTCTGAAGCATTTTTCTAAAGTTTGTTTTATCCGAAAAATGATTTTTGAGTGCAACTTCAGTGATTCCTGCTAAATATCGGTTTGGAACTTCTGCTATTGGCAAGGCTTGTACTGCTCCTTGGTCAATCCACCTATAAGGAATTTGAGTTTTACGAGTCACTCCAACTTTTAACTCACTTGATAAAGAAAAATAAACTATATGAGGTTGTAGCTGAACTTTTTTTTCATACTCTAAATCTCTGTCTTCAATTCCGAGATGAGCAGTACTCAATTCGGGTTTCATAATCCAATCTCCGGCAAGTGGAGACTTATAAAAACAATCATAACAAAACCCTTGTCGGAAAATTTTTTTTTCCATTTCGCAATTCAAACATTGGTAACCAATATGCTCAAATACGACTTGTTTGTTTAGTAATTGATTGATATTTAAAAAATTAACATCCGAAATTAAATAATACTGAACAGGGTTTGACAACTCTGTTTGCATTTTTGTAAGGGTAAACTCAAAAGACATAAGATTTTTAACTATTTTTACGGTTCGTAAAGATAACAAAAAAATGGCGCTTTCTATCATCAATTCAGTTGCTTCTTGGATTCTGAAAAAAAGAATTCATCAGATAGAATTGTTTGTAAAATACCCGAATGAAGTTCAAGAGGAATTACTGTTCAGTTTGTTACGGAGTTCAGGGAATACGGTACTCGGCAAAAAATATGATTTTTTAAGCATAAAATCATACGATACATTTGCAGAGAGAGTTCCGATTGTAACCTACGAAGACCTACAACCCTATATCGAAAGAGCAAGAAAAGGAGAAGCAAACGTATTTTGGAATACACCTATCAAATGGTTTGCTAAATCAAGTGGTACAACCGATGCAAAAAGTAAATTTATTCCGGTGAGTAACGAAGCGTTAGAAGACTGTCATTTTAAGGCAGGGAAAGATATGTTGTGCCTCTACTTGAATAATAACGAAAATTCACAGCTCTTTACGGGCAAAAGTTTACGTCTTGGAGGTAGTAAGCAATTGTATGCAGACAACAATACTTATTTTGGAGACTTGTCAGCTATTTTAATCGAGAATTTACCTATGTGGGCCGAATTCGGAAGTACTCCAAGTAATAAAGTTTCTCAACTTTCGGACTGGGAGATAAAACTCGATGCTATTATCAAAGAAACTCGAAACGAAAATGTAACCAGCTTTGCAGGTGTACCTTCGTGGATGCTCGTGCTTTTGAATAGAGCTTTAGAAACTACAGGGAAAAATAATTTGCTCGAGATTTGGCCCAACTTAGAGGTTTACTTTCACGGAGGTGTGAGTTTTGATCCTTATAGAGAGCAATATAAAAAACTTTTGCCAAGTTCAGATTTTAATTATTACGAAATTTATAATGCTTCTGAAGGCTTTTTTGCTTTACAAGATTTGAATAATTCTGACGAGATGCTTTTGATGCTCGACTACGGGATTTTTTATGAATTTATTCCGATGGATACTTTCGGAACTTCAAAACAAAAAGCTGTACGCCTATCTGATGTTGAAATCGGAAAGAACTATGCCGTTGTAATTTCGACCAATTCAGGTCTTTTTCGATACTTAATCGGAGATACAGTTCGATTTACTTCACTTAATCCGTATAGGATTAAAATTACAGGAAGAACTAAACATCACATCAATGTGTTTGGAGAAGAATTGATGATTGAAAATACAGATAGGGCAATCGCTCAAGCTTGTAAGGCTACAAATACGGAAGTACTAGACTATACCGTTGCTCCTATATTTATGATTGGTAAAGAGAAAGGAGCTCATGAATGGATGATAGAATTTAAAGAAAATCCTAAAGATTTAGAGCTATTTCATACTGTTTTAGATACAACCCTTAAAGAATTAAACTCGGATTACGAAGCCAAACGAACCAATAATATGACGCTTAATCCGCCTGTACTTAATATAGCTCGAGAAAAATTGTTTTATGATTGGCTTAAAAAGAATGATAAACTCGGAGGACAAAATAAGATTCCAAGACTATCTAACGATCGAACTTACTTAGATGAACTAAAATCGATGTAGTTTTTTGTGGTGTATTACCTTAATAATACACCACAAAAAGGATTAGTAAACTAAATTACGTATCAAATCTTCAAAGTTTTCTCTTTTTCGGATAAGTTGCCCTTTGTTGTTCTTCCAAAGTACTTCAGCTGGTTTGAATCGAGAGTTGTAATTAGAAGACATAGAAAAGCAATAAGCACCAGCATTCTTAAAGCAAAGAATATCACCTTCCGAAATTTCAGAAATCATTCGATTGTTTCCGAAAGTATCCGTTTCGCAAATATAGCCAACTACTGAGTAAAATCGTTCTTTACCCTTTGGGTTCGAAATGTTTGTGATTTGATGATAGGAACCATAAAACATCGGACGAATTAAATGGTTAAATCCAGAATCAATCCCAGCAAAAACGGTAGAAGTAGTTTGTTTTACTACATTGACCTTGGCTAAGAAATATCCTGCCTCACTCACAAGAAATTTTCCTGGTTCAAAAGCCAAGGTTAACGCACGACCGTATTCTTTTACAAAACTATTGAAACGAGTTGTTAGCTTTTTTCCAAGTTCTTCAACATTGGTTTCGATATCGTCTTTTTTATAAGGTACTTTAAATCCGCTCCCGAAATCAATAAAGTCTAATTCTTTAAAGTGCTTAGCAGTTTCAAACAGAATCTCAGAAGCGTATAAAAACACATCAATATCCAAGATGTCAGAGCCGGTATGCATGTGGATTCCGTTGATGTGCATACCTGTGTTTTTGACAATTCGTAAAATGTGAGGAAGCTGATGAATTGAAATTCCAAATTTACTATCAATATGACCCACCGAGATATTGGCATTTCCTCCTGCCATTACATGAGGATTGATGCGAATGCACACGGGTGTTGTAGGATGTTTTGTTCCAAATTGCTCTAATATGGAAAGATTGTCTATGTTGATTTGTACACCCAAAGCAGATGCCATCTCAATTTCTTCTAATGATACTCCGTTTGGAGTAAAAATAATATCTTTTGGTTCGAATCCTGCTAAAAGCCCGAGCTGTACCTCCTGAATCGAAACCGAATCTAATCCAGAACCTAAATCTTTTAACAGCTTTAGTATTGATACATTCGAAAGTGCCTTGACAGCATAATTAATCTTTAGCTTTTCCACCTTTGAAAAGGCTTTGGCTAAGCGATTGTACTGAAATTCAATTTTTTTCCGCATCATACACATAAAGCGGACTTCCGAACTCTTCTGCGAGCTGTAACAAATCTTTTGCGTTCATTTTGTTCTTACATTTATTTAGATTAGTATTAGCTAACAAAAATAGCTTTTTACTACAAAATTTAAAGGAAAAAACCGGAAGAGTTTGAAAAAATAAAATTTTATCATATATTTGCACCCGCTAAATGAGAGGAGGTGTCATTATTATGTTGATTATACCAATTAAAGACGGAGAAAATATAGACAGAGCGCTTAAGCGTTACAAAAGAAAATTTGATAAAACTGGAGTTGTTCGTCAATTAAGAGCGCGTCAGGCATTTGTTAAGCCTTCTGTAACTAAAAGAGCTCAAATGCAAAAAGCACAATATATCCAAGCAATGAGAGATAGTTTAGAAAACTAATTTCATACTTTGATTAAATTTACCATTGGAATCAGAAGTTTTTCGTAACTTTGATTCCAATGGTTTTTTTTATGGATAAAAATGTAATTGCTTTCCAAGAATACTTACTAAGAGAAAAGAACTATTCGGAGTTAACAGTCAATGCTTATCTCAAAGATGTTAATGATTTTAGATCGTTTTTAAAACTAGATTTAAATGAACAGGCGATAGAGAGGGTTCATTATGGGCAAATCCGAAACTGGATTGTTTTTCTTTCGGACAATAAAGTCTCAAATCGAAGTATAAACAGAAAGATTTCTTCACTTAAGGCATTTTATAAATTTCTATTAAAAATTAAAGAAATTGAAGTAAACCCTTTGTCCGAACATCGGTCTTTGCGAATGCCTAAAAAAATTCAAATCCCTTTTTCAGAAAAAGAACTTCAGGATGTTTTGAAATTAGAATTTCAAGATGATTTTGAAGGAATCAGAAATAGATTGATAATCGAGTTGCTCTATGCTACAGGAATGCGACGAGCAGAGTTGATTAATCTAAAGTTGAGCAGTATTGATTTGTCTTCAGGAACAATCAAGGTTGTAGGGAAGAGAAACAAAGAAAGAATACTGCCTTTGCTGCAAAGTATTTTAGGGTCAATACAAAGATATTTAATTGTTCGTTCTAGTTTAGAGCAGATTAAGGATAGCGACTATTTTTTTGTCACAAAAAACGGGGTTAAATTGTATCAAACCCTTGTTTATAGAATAATAAATTCGTACTTTAGTAACGTGTCAGAAAAGGTAAAAAGAAGCCCACATGTTTTGCGGCATTCCTTTGCTACACACTTATTAGATAATGGAGCAGATTTAAACTCGGTTAAAGAACTTTTAGGACATTCAAGTTTAGCTTCTACTCAAATTTATGTGAATAGTAGTCTTTCAGAACTCAAAAAAGTGTATGCAAATGCACACCCAAGAAATAAAAAATAATAAAGTGTAATTTTAAAACCCGATAATTATGAAAGTAAATTTGAATGCAGTCGGATTTTCAGTAGATAGAAAATTAGTGGATTTTATCCAGGTTAAATTAGATAAAATCGAAAAGTACTACGATAGAGTAGTAGATGCAGATGTTTATCTCAAACTTGTTAATACAAGTGAGAAAGAAAACAAAATAGTAGATATAAGGGTTAATGTACCGGGGAATGATTTAGCGGTTAGCAAACAAGCTAAGTCTTTTGAAGAAGCAGTTGATAATTGTTGTGAAGCCCTAGAAAGATTGTTGCTAAAACATAAAGAAAAAGCAAAAATGTAGTTAAGTAGGAATATTAAAAGTGTTTTGATAAAGCTCTTACGAGATTTGATTTGTAATTAAGTCGCTTTTCGTAAGAGCTGTTTTTATGAGGGTTATGTATGTTGAGAAAAAAGTTTTTCACTTTTTTTAAAAAAAAAGAAGCAAATTATTTTGATTGAATGATATTTTTTATACATTTGCAGTCCGTTAGAAATAGCGGTCACTTATTAAGTGAGCATTCATAGCAGAGTGAAATAATAAACTTATTTGAGTTTATAGGGTATAGGGAAGATACTCAAGCGGCCAACGAGGACGGACTGTAAATCCGTTGGGAAACCT
>CAZOQH010000074.1:0-10975 GCA_964581855.1 uncultured Flavobacterium sp. | reverse complement strand
TATTGATTATGCCGCAACTTCGGGAACGCTTGGAAGACCCGTTTCGTTCGGATTGACGGATAATGATTTGGAACGATTGGCTTACAATGAGGCGATTTCATTGACCTGTTCGGGAATTCGAAAAGGTGATGTCGTTCAGCTGATGACGACCATTGACAGACGTTTTGTGGCAGGATTGGCTTACTTCCTAGGACTGCGAAAACTCGGAGCAGGCGTTGTTAGAATTGGAGCGGGAACTCCGCAATTACAATGGGACTCTATTTTTGAAAACAACCCAAAATATCTGATTACTGTTCCCTCTTTTTTGCTTAAAATGCTCGAATATGCGGAGGCAAACGGAATAGATTACCATACTTCTGGAGTAAAAGGTGTGGTTTGTATCGGAGAATCTTTGAGAAATCAGGATTTATCGAATAGTATTTTGTGTGACAAGATTTTATCCAAATGGAATGTAAAGCTCTATTCTACTTATGCCTCGACCGAAATGAGTACTGCTTTTACCGAATGTGAGTTTCAAAACGGAGGACACCATCACCCCGAACTGATTATTATTGAGGTTTTGGACGAAAATAACAATCCTGTAAAAGCGGGGGAATCAGGCGAATTAACCGTAACCACTTTGGGAGTTGAGGCAATGCCTTTACTACGGTTTAAAACAGGGGATATTGTTCAGGTTTTTTCAGAAAAATGCCAATGCGGAAGAAATACCAAAAGGGTAGGACCTGTTCTGGGTAGAAAGGAACAGATGATAAAGTACAAAGGTACAACGATTTATCCTCCTGCCATTTATGATTTGCTGAAATTTTTCGACCAGATTCAACTGTATCTGATTGAACTTTATATTAATGAAGCAGGAAATGACGATATTCTGATTCGGGTTGCCTCAACCGATACTTCGTATGAATTTCTGAATCAGATAAAAGAGTACCTGCAATCTAAATTAAGAGTAACTCCAAAGGTTGAATTTGCTGATTTGGAGGAGTTAAACAAAATTGTTTTTGACCCGAAAAGTAGAAAACCGATATATCTGGTGGATAGGAGAATAAAATAAAAAAGACAAACCTTATAGATTTGTCTTTTGCTTTGTGACCCGACTGGGGCTCGAACCCAGGACCCCAACATTAAAAGTGTTGTGCTCTACCAACTGAGCTATCGAGTCTGCTTCCTTTGAAAGTGGGTGCAAATATAAGGGCTTTTTATCTATTTTTCAAAGTATTTTTTCCGTAAATTCGCTTTTTTATAAAAGCAAGGCTTTAAAGTCTTTATTTATAATAACTTAATGCATGAAAAAAATAATTCTTTTAGGCTATATGGGGGTGGGTAAATCTACCGTAGCAAATATTTTGGCCGAAAAACTAGCCATAAAAAGTTTTGATTTGGATGATCTGATAGAAGAATCTCAGCAAAAAACAATATCAGATATATTTAAACAAAACGGAGAAATTTATTTCAGAAAAATAGAAGCACAGGTTTTAAGACAATTTATCAGCAATCAGCAGTCGTTTGTTTTGGCTTTAGGAGGAGGAACACCTTGTTATGCGAACAACCATGAGTTGTTGAAAGCAGAAGGCGTAATTTCGGTCTATCTTAGGGCTTCGACAGACGTGTTGGTAGATAGACTTAAACAAGAACAACAGAAAAGACCTTTGATTGCGCATTTAAACAGCGTTGAGCTAAAAGATTACATCACTAAACATTTGTTTGACAGAAGCTATTATTATCATCAATCCAAAAGAATAATAGATACAGACAATAAAACACCCGACCAAATAGCTAGCCAAATATTGGAGTTTGTTTTGTAAAGCCCTAAAAAGAGTCTTGATTCTTAAACCACTCTTTGTTGATGGAGTCAATGTATTCAAGAACTTCATCTTTGCCTTTTTCTTCTAGCGATGAAGTTACAAAGTAATCCGGAAATTCTGCCCAACCATCTGCCAACATCTGTTTCTGAAAAACCGACACATGATGATGGATTTTAGTTCTTCCTATCTTGTCGGCTTTGGTAAAGATGATAGAAAAAGGAACTTCGGTTTCTCCGAGATATCTCAAAAATTCAAGGTCGATTCTTTGAGCTTCGTGACGAATGTCAATAAGCACAAAAGCACAAACAAGTTGTTCGCGCTTCTCAAAATAATCGGTGATAAATTGCTGAAACGAATTCTTTGTCTTTTTAGAAACCTTGGCATATCCATAACCGGGTAAGTCAACTAAAAACCAATTGGAGTTGATTTTAAAATGATTGATAAGTTGAGTTTTTCCGGGTTTAGCAGAAGTTTTGGCCAAATTCTTATTTCCGGTAAGCATATTGATGAGCGAAGATTTACCAACGTTAGAACGCCCGATAAAGGCATATTCTGGTAGAGGCTCTTTAGGGCATTTGCTCACTTCGGAGTTACTGATTATAAATTCTGCTGTATTGATTTTCATAAGTAGAAATTCAAAGTTCAAAAACTACTGCATTCTGTATTAAAGTCCTCTTTTCTGAAGCCAGTCATACATCAAACGATTGAACTCTTCAGGGTGTTCCATCATGGCTGCATGTCCGCATTTGTCAATCCAATACAAATCCGAATCCGGAAGTAGTTCGTGAAATTCTTCTGCAACATTCGGAGGTGTTACCTGATCTTGTTTTCCCCAAATAATGCAAGTAGGAGTAGACATCTTAGGCAAATCTTTAGCCATGTTATGACGAATAGCACTCTTTGCGATAGTCAGTGTTTTGATGAGTTTAATTCGGTCATTTACGGTGGCAAACACATCGTCCACAATTTCTTTGGTGGCTATTTTCGGGTCGTAAAAAACATCCTCGGCCTTTTTCTTGATATACTCATAGTCTCCACGTTTAGGGTAGCTGTCACCCATAGCACTTTCATAAAGACCTGAACTTCCCGTAATCACAAGCCCGGCCATCTTTTCAGGATACATCTTGGTGTGGTACAAAGCAATATGTCCTCCAAGAGAATTCCCCAGAAGTATTACTTTTTCAAATCCCTTATGCGTGATGAAGTCTTTAACGTATTTAGCGAATGCTTTGACGTTGGTCTTTAAGATGCTTTGCGTGTATAAAGGCAATTCAGGAATAACAACCTTATAGCCCTTTTTAGGAAAAAAATCAACTACACCGTCAAAATTGCTCAAGCCTCCCATCAAGCCGTGTAAGATAATAATCGGAGTGCCTTCGCCAGTTTCGAAATAAGTGTATTTTTTGTCTTTCGTCAGTTCTTTATTCATTATTCGGTATTTTCCAAATTCAGACAAATATACTATATCTGCTCTATATACAATAAGAAAGAATGTTTTTTTTAGAGCAATAAAAAGTAAAGCGTTGAAATATAATAAGTTTTAAAATAACTAAAAAAAAGAGAATTTAATAAGCTTGTTTTCTAACGGTTTAAAAAAACATTTCTTTTGCTGTTTTTAATTGAATTTTTTAGATTAAAACTTTTGTGAAAATGTTAATAACTTATGGTTAAATAAGAGCAGTTCTGGTTTTGTAAATCGGCTGAAATTTCGTATATTTGCTTGTTATTGACAATTTAAAATTATTATGAGCGAAGAAGTAAAAAACAACAATTATTCTGCAGATAATATTCAGGCTCTTGAAGGAATGGAGCACGTAAGGATGCGTCCTTCAATGTATATCGGGGATGTTGGCCCTCGAGGATTACACCACTTGGTTTACGAGGTGGTTGATAACTCGATTGATGAGGCAATGGCAGGACATTGTGATACGATAGACGTAGTAATTCATCAGGATAATTCAATCTCAGTAAGAGATAACGGACGTGGTATTCCGGTAGATATTCACAAAAAAGAAGGAGTGTCAGCACTAGAAGTAGTAATGACCAAAATCGGAGCCGGAGGAAAGTTCGATAAAGATTCGTATAAAGTTTCAGGAGGATTGCACGGAGTAGGAGTTTCGTGTGTAAACGCACTTTCTGACCACCTCAGAGCAACAGTATATAAAGACGGAAAAATTTACGAGCAAGAATACTCTAGAGGTAAAGCATTATATCCGGTAAAACAAATCGGAGAAACGACCGAAAGAGGAACAATGGTAACCTTTCACCCGGACGAAACAATATTTACGCAAACCATCGAATACTCATACGAAACCCTATCCAATCGTATGAGAGAATTGGCTTTCTTAAATAAAGGTATAACCATTACGCTTACCGACAAAAGAGAAACAGATAAAGAAGGAAACTTTATCGGAGAGAAATTCTACTCAGAAGAAGGACTTAAAGAGTATATCAAATACCTTGACGGAAATAGAGAGCCGATTATTTCTAGCGTAATCAGTATGGAAACCGATAAAGGAGAGGTTCCTGTCGAAGTAGCGCTTATTTATAACTCGAGTTATTCCGAAAATATTTTCTCGTACGTAAATAATATTAATACCCACGAAGGAGGAACACATCTGTCAGGATTTAGACGTGGACTTACCAATACATTAAAAAAGTATGCCGACCAATCAGGTCTTTTGGATAAACTAAAGTTTGAAATATCAGGAGACGATTTCCGCGAAGGATTAACGGCAATTATTTCTGTTAAGGTTGCCGAACCACAATTTGAGGGGCAAACCAAAACTAAATTAGGAAATAGAGAAGTGGTAGCGCCAGTTTCTCAGGCAGTATCCGAAATGCTCGAAAACTATTTGGAAGAAAATCCAAATGATGCCAAAATCATAGTTCAAAAAGTAATTCTTGCCGCTCAAGCTCGTCACGCAGCTAAAAAAGCTCGCGAGATGGTTCAGAGAAAAACAGTAATGGGAGGCGGAGGACTTCCCGGAAAGCTTTCAGACTGTTCAGAAACCGATCCGGCAAAATGCGAAGTGTTCTTAGTCGAAGGAGACTCGGCTGGAGGAACAGCAAAACAAGGACGAGATAGAAACTTTCAAGCAATTATGCCACTGCGAGGAAAAATCCTAAACGTAGAAAAAGCAATGCATCACAAAGTTTTTGAAAACGAAGAGATCCGAAATATATTTACTGCACTCGGAGTAACTATCGGGACAGAAGAAGACAGTAAGGCCTTGAATTTAGAAAAGCTTCGTTATCACAAGGTAGTAATTATGTGTGATGCCGATGTCGATGGTAGCCATATTTCTACTCTAATTCTGACTTTCTTCTTCCGCTTTATGAGAGAACTCATCGAAAACGGCTATGTGTATATCGCTACCCCTCCATTGTATATGGTTAAAAAAGGAAACAAAAGAGAATATGCTTGGAATGATGACCAACGAGATAGAATTATTCAGCAAATGGGAAGCGGAGTATCTGTTCAACGATACAAAGGTCTCGGAGAGATGAATGCAGAGCAACTTTGGGAAACAACAATGAATCCGGAAAATAGAACATTAAGACAAGTATCTATCCAAAGTTTAGCCGAAGCAGACAGAATATTTTCTATGTTGATGGGAGACGAAGTGCCACCACGTAGAGAATTTATCGAGAAAAATGCCTCGTACGCCAAAATTGATGCCTAATAAATATATTTAGAATAGTTAGACAGAAAATCCTCGAAAGACATTTCGAGGATTTTTTTTGTCAACTTATTATTTATATGGTTAATTTTAATACATTTGTCGTAATTTTTAATGAAAAATAATATGAAAAAAGTAATTTCTATCGTTCTGTTTTCTTTAGGTTCAATTGTTGGATACTCGCAAGGAGGAGGTGTTGAAAGTATTGCATTAGCAGCAGAAGATGCAGGTCTTCTGGCAAAAAATTATGTGAATCCTTTCGTAAAAGGACTAATGTATGATTTAAACTCAGGTTGGTACACAACAGCCAAAACACATAATAAATTCGGATTTGATCTTACCATAAATCCGAGCTTGTCTTTTGTTCCGAGTTCAGAGCAGTTCTTTAGCTTTAATCAGGACGATTACCGTTATTTGTCATTGCCTGACGGAGAAACAAGGATCCCTACAGTAATGAGTGAATCCGAACACGAAACGCTAATCAGAGTGAGTATTCCTCATGAAGGCGGAACTTATAAAGTAGCTGAATTCAATATGCCCAAAGGAATTGCAGGAGATTTGCCGCTAAACGCAGTTCCCGTTCCGATGGCTCAAATAGGAGTAGGGTTATTTGCCAATACCGATGTCAAACTAAGATTGGTGCCCAACATAGATATAGCGGATGAATTTGAGTTTAATCTATTCGGATTAGGAGTACAACACGATTTAACCCAGTATTTTAAAGCCGAAAATTCGTTTTTAAATGTATCGCTGTTAGCAGCATTTACAAATATGAAAGCGGTTTATGCTATCGAAAATGATGCTAGTTTTGAAAATGTAGAAGTACGAAACGGGGAAGCAGAATTCAAGTTAAACACTTGGACAATCCAAGGAATAGCTTCATTAGACTTTAAACTAATTACTTTTTATGGAGCATTAGGATACAATCACGGTTCAACCGCTGTAAAAATGAAAGGAGAATATATTCTTACCTATGATGTAGAATCAGCAGGAGGAGTTCCTATAGATGAAGTAAGCGAAACGATTTATAACCCGGTAAGTCATGATTTTAAGGCTAGTGGGATGCGAGGAACCATAGGGACACGTCTTAATTTAGGCTTTTTTAAAATATTTGGAGACTATACTTTTCAAGAATATAATACCCTGACAGCAGGTATAGCTTTTAGTTTTAATTAATGTGCGAACTGCAATTCTTACTAATTATTTTTTGTAAATTTGCAAAACTTTTTAAACAACATAAACACATTAATATAGATGAAAGTAACAATTGTAGGAGCAGGAAACGTAGGAGCTACCTGTGCAGATGCTATTGCATTCAGAAGAATTGCAAGCGAAATAGTTTTATTGGATATCAAAGAAGGTTTTGCTGAAGGTAAAGCACTTGATATTACCCAAACACAAACTACTTTAGGATTTAATACAAAAGTAACTGGAAGTACTAACGATTATTCTAAAACAGCTGGAAGTGATGTAGTAGTTATTACTTCAGGAATTCCTAGAAAGCCGGGAATGACTCGCGAAGAGCTTATCGGAATCAACGCTGGAATCGTAAAAGGAGTGGCAGAAAATTTACTGAAATACTCTCCGAACACAATTATTGTAGTAGTGTCTAACCCAATGGATACGATGACTTATTTAGCTCTTAAAGCTACAGGATTACCTAAGAATAGAATCATCGGAATGGGAGGCGCCTTAGATAGTTCACGCTTTAAAACATATTTGTCTTTAGCTCTTAACAAGCCTGCTAATGATATTCAAGGAATGGTAATCGGAGGACACGGAGATACTACCATGATTCCTTTAACCAGACTGGCAAGTTATAACGGAGTTCCGGTATCACAGTTTTTATCAACCGAAGAATTAGCAAAAGTGGCAGCCGATACTATGGTCGGAGGTGCTACTCTAACCGGACTTTTAGGAACTTCGGCTTGGTATGCACCAGGAGCTTCGGTAGCGTATTTGGTAGATAGCATTTTGAATGACCAAAAAAGAATGATTCCGTGTTCGGTAATGCTTGAAGGCGAATACGGACAAAACGATATCTGTATGGGAGTACCATGTATTATCGGTAAAAATGGAGTAGAAGAAATTGTAGATATCAATTTAGACGAAAACGAAAAAGCATTGTTTGCCAAAAGTGCAGACGCAGTTCGCAATATGAACGATGCTTTATCTTCAGTACTATAAAAACAATAGCACTATATAGTAAAAACCTTTTCAGAGCTTTAAAAATCTGAAAAGGTTTTTTTGTTTCAAAACGATTTAATTAAAAAATAAATTGGTTAATCTTTATTGAAATCATATATTTGTCCGTTTTTTTAGTAGTACTCTATTATATTAAAGTGTTTACTAAAAAATAAATTAAAACCATATAATCTAAATTTAACTCAGAATTATAATGCAGAACAAGGGACTCATTAGGTTTTTTGCAATTTTGTTTGCAATCGTATGTATTTATCAACTTTCATTCACTTTTGTAACTAGTAAAGTGAAGAAAGATGCTGTAGCCTTTGCCCAAGGAGACAGAGAAAAAGAAGCGTATTATCTGGATTCTATCAGAACCGAACCGGTTTATCCTATTTTCGGATATACGTATGAAGAAGTTGAACAAAGACAAATCAACAAAGGGCTTGATTTAGAAGGAGGTATCAACGTAACGCTTCAAATCTCTGTTAAAGATATCATCAAAGGGCTAGCTAATGATTCTCAAAATCCAGTTTTTGTAAAAGCGCTAGCTAATACAGACCAGATTAGAAAAGCTCAAGAAACTTATCTGGATGCGTTTTTCAGAGCGTTTGACGAAGCAAATAAAGAAGCAGGAAGCACAGTTCGTTTAGCATCTCCTGATATTTTTGCAAACAGAAACTTTGATGATAAAGAAATCAACATCAATACTTCGGATGCAGATGTAAAAAAAGTTTTAGCAACTAAAGTAGATGAGTCGGTAGAAAGCGCATATCAAATCTTAAGAGAGCGTATCGACAAGTTTGGAGTTACGCAACCTAATATCCAAAAAATAGGAAATACAGGACGTATTTTAGTAGAACTTCCGGGAGCTAAAGACGAAGCACGTATCAAAAAACTTTTACAAAGCTCAGCTCAATTAGAGTTTTGGGAAGTATATAAGATGGAAGAAATCGGAAACTTTTTGATGGCTGCTAATGAGGAACTTAGAAAACAAGCTCAACCAAAACAAGAAGAAACCGTACAAGATACTTTAAAACCAACTAGCGATATAGAGTCGTTATTAACCGATGTAACGGATTCAACAGAAACTTCTTTAGGACCTATTATAGATAAAATGGTTGCTTATGGTGGAGGACAAGTTCTAGGATATTATTCTGTAAAAGATGCTCCTCAAATTCAAGAGTATTTAAATCAACCCAATATTAGAGCTTTACTTTCGGGAGATCAAAGATATGTAAAGTTCTTATGGAGCAAGCCTTCGGTGCAATACATCGAAAACAAACAAGTGGTGGGTTATTCAAAAGATAGCAAAGCCGAAAAAATGGAGGTGGTAGAGTTGTATGCTATTAAAGGAAATAGAGAAAACAAACCAGCCCTTGGAGGTAGTGCTGTGGTGGATGCCCGTTCAGACTTTGACCAATTCGGAAAACCGGCTGTGTCGATGAGAATGAATTCTAACGGAGCTAAAGAATGGGAAAAAGTAACTCGTGATGTAGCAGCAAGACAAGGAGCTATTGCAATTGTTTTGGATGACCAAGTATATTCTGCTCCAAACGTAAACGAAGCAATTTCGGGAGGAAACTCAAGTATATCCGGAAACTTTAAACTAGAAGAAACTACCGATTTAGCCAATATCCTAAAAGCAGGAAAGCTACCTGCCTCAGCAGATATCGTACAATCAGCTGTAGTAGGACCATCACTCGGACAACAAGCAATCGACAACGGAATGATGTCATTCTTAATCGGATTTGCAGTAGTGTTATTATGGATGGTATTCTATTACGGACGTACAGGTATGTATGCTAACATTGCTTTGTTAGTAAACTTATTGTTCATCTTCGGAATTTTAGCTTCTTTAGGAGCTGTACTTACACTTCCGGGAATTGCAGGTATTGTCCTTACTATGGGTACGGCTATTGATGCCAATATCATTATCAACGAAAGGGTAAAAGAAGAACTCCGAGCAGGAAAATCTACACGCGAAGCCGTAGATTATGCCTTTAGCTGGAACGGTGCTTTATCATCAGTATTTGACGCAAACATTACTACTTTTTTAGTAGGTATTATCTTATTTATATTTGGTTCAGGGCCTATTCAAGGGTTTGCAACAACTTTGTTAATAGGTATTCTTACCATTTTATTTACAGCAATCCTCATTCCGATGTTATTTATTTACGGAAGAATGGACAAAGGAAAAGAAGTGAAATTCTCAACCTCGTTTACCGAAAATTGGTTTGTAGGAACCAAGTTTGATTTCTTGCGCAAAAAGAATATGGCTTATATCTTGTCAGGTATTGCTGTGTTAATTAGTATTGTACTTTTATCGACCAAAGGATTAAACCCGGGAGTGGACTTTGTAGGAGGAAGAACTTTCCAAGTTAAGTTTGACAAACCAGTAGATGCCAACGAAATTAAAGATAAATTGCATGGAGCTTTCGGAAGTGCCGAAGCTAAGACTTTTGGTTCGGCAGACCAATTGAGAATCACAACCAAATATAAAGTAGAAGAAGAAAGTACAGAAGTAGATGACGAAATCAATCATATGCTTTATGATAACCTAAAAGAATACTTACCGGCAGATCTTAGTTTTGAAGATTTTATGTCTTCGCATGAAGATAAAAATCTGGGAGTATTACAGACTTCAAAAGTAGGACCAACCATTGCGGATGATTTAAAATACGACTCGATGAAAGCTGTATTAGGAGCATTAGCCGTAATGTTCTTGTATATTTTAATAAGCTTTAGAAGATGGCAGTTCTCTTTAGGAGCAGTTGTCGGATTGGCTCAGAACGTAATTATCGTATTAGGAGTTTATTCGGCTACTTATTCGATTATGCCTTTTAACATGGAGCTTGACCAACATCTTATTGCAGCAATCTTGACCGTAGTGGCTTATTCGATTAACGATACGGTGATTGTATTTGACAGGGTTCGAGAGTTCTTAAGAAACAGACAATCCTTACACACCGGAGAGAGCTTTACCGATACGGTTAATAAAGCTTTGAATACTACATTGAGTAGAACTATTAACGTATCGTTGAGTTTAGCAGTAGTGTTGTTGGCTATCTTTATATTCGGAGGAGAATCACTTAGAGGGTTTATCTTCGCTATTCTGATTGGTATTATTGTTGGTACTTTCACTTCGTTATTCATCGCAACGCCAATTATGGCAGACACTATGATTAAGAGTGGAGCAGATAAGATTGTAGAAGAAGAAGAAAGCCAAGAGCAAGTACAAGCTTAGTAGCTTTTATATAAATTATTAAATTCCCTTAAGACTTATAGTTTTAAGGGAATTTTTTT
>CAZOQH010000073.1:0-11012 GCA_964581855.1 uncultured Flavobacterium sp. | reverse complement strand
ACTAATCAATTCCACTCGCTGTCAAAACCGGTCGACCCCAAAGTGTATTAGTTTTGTAAAAGAACTTGAGTGCAAAGATACGAAATAAAAACAATTATTTTGTAGTCTGTTCTTTGTTAAGATATAGGATATTTAGATTGTAAGAATTCTATGGTGCTTTGCATCATTTTTTTAAGTACTTCGATGTTAATGTCAGATAGCTTTTTGACATAAATACAGGCTTTACCCATTTTGAATTTACCGAGTTCTTCGAGCATTTTTTCTTGCTCTGAACCCATATAGCCTGAATAGACATATAACGATATAGCCGCCTTTCGGGGAGAAAACCCAATAAGTGGTGCCACACCTTCGTGTCCGCTTTCGTATTTATAATGATATTTCCCGAATCCGATAATGCTTGCTCCATACATTTTCGCTTCAAAACCCGAAATTTCTTTCATAATTTCTATGAGTTCAAAGCTATCTTTCTTTTTTTGCTCCGAGTCCGCAAAGTTATTGATGAAATCTTCAACGCTAGCCTCAGTTATTGTTGTTTTGTTTTTGGCCATACTTAACAATTTTTATATTTATCGTATAATCCTATTCCTTGCACAATCATCGGGATAACTTTTTCTAATCGCTTGATTTTTGTGGCTTCTTGTTTAGCCTCACTAATGTAGAGATTGTATTCTTTTTGTTTGCCTGAAGTCAACCTTTCGAAAGCTTCTTTAAGCCTCTTATCTTTTTTAAAGGCCTCGAGCAAAAGTTCTGCGGTTGGCACGGGTTGGTGTTTCTCAGGTTTTAGTTCTTTGCCTTGTTCCGAATTATTGATAGCTTCGTTGACGTATTGCAAGATTTTCTTTTCATCGATTTCCGTTCCAGACTTGAATTTCCATTGACGCATTGCTTTTGCAGTTGTATCTGTAGAAAATACCTTAAACACATCTTTTATAAACACTCCGTTGAAAAAAACTAAAGCCAAATGGTTCTTAAATATTCCGATACTCACAATATTTTTTCCCTTGTGGGTATATACATCAGAACCCCATTTAACAGCAACATCAAGTGGGGTTTTATTCAGAATTTCTTTGATTTTTAGAATCTCTTCAGTCCATTTTTCTAATTGGCTCATAGCGTTATTCCGGAAAATTACTATTTGCTTTTATATCTTCGATTTGCAAAGTATGTCTTGCTGTATGTCCTACCAAAAACAGTAGTGATTGGTAGACATCCGAAGCTCCGGCTGGAGTATCACTGATTCTGTTTCTTAAATCTTCGAGAGAAGTGTTTTCTGCAAAAGACAAGATGTCTTTACGTTGCTTTTCAAAATCCGACAGCGCCATAAAAGGATCATCATATTTACCTTTAGCAATCAATGTTTCAGGAGCTTTGTACTTTTGGTTTCGATCCATGGCCATTTCTAAAATTTCATTATCGGAAAATTTTATTTCTCCCCTACGTTCCGGATTTTTCGGTTTTTCCATGTGTTCTTTTATCATTCTGAAAAGCATACTTTCTGTTAAAACAATATGCTCCATACATTGACTAATGCTCCACGATTCTTCTGATGGTTTGAAGTGCATTTGCTCTTTGGTCAAACCCACAGTGCTACTTCTAAGATTATCTATAGTCTTCCAGTAATGATCAAAAAACCCTACTTTATTTAGAGCCGCATCTTCTTGATTCTCAACAATTCCCTTTAATGTTTCTAAGCCTTTATTAAAGTCTTTGTCCATATTCATAAACAAACTCATTATATTCCAAGGATAAGGCGTATTCCATGAAATACCCCATTTTACAAGAGTTTGATTTCCTGATTCTTCTTGTACACTAATATAAGCTTTGTTTGGAGTATCGTCAAAATCGTAAAAGTACATATCTGATTCCATGCTGTTGTTTTCCACGATTTTTGTGATTACTTGAGCTCCTTTTCCTAATTTCTCACTATCCCAACTGTATTTGAATCCAACCGTTCCGTCTTCGCCTTCCGAGCTGGTTTTCATTTCTGGATCAGAGAGTTGCCATACTCCAAAATTATCTTGATTTTTTACGTATTTGATATAATTAAAGACCTCTTCTTTAGATTTATTAATTATAATTTGCCCCTCACTTTTCGATTCGTTAGGAACAAACAAGGCTATAATCAAAGGAATAGCAATGATTATAAAGACTGCAATAAGTATCTTTTTTAGTATTTTCATTTTATTTAAGTAAGTATTTATGGTTGTACAAAGTAGTATTTTCTAATTAAGAATTATTCTATTTCAATCGCTCTAGCTTCCCTTTGCGTTTAACCAAATTCTTATAATCCCATTGGGTTTCTTTTGATTTTTTGAGCCAGCGTTGTACATCTTCGGTACTAACCTCAGAGATTTCGTTATAAAAAACAGAAGCGTCTTTAAACTTTTTTCCCCTAATCCCTAATTTTTCTTCTTCAAAATCTGCTCCGCTCCAAAACATCAACCGAATTCCGAGTTTTTGCTTACTATATCCCACTATCGGATTTCCTTCTAAAAACCAAACTGGATGTGCGTGCCAAATTTTACTTTCGGCTTCGGGCAAGTAATCATTTATTTGTTGCGCTAAGACATCACAAATAGCTTTGTGGTTATGGAGCAATTCATTGTTATATTTTTGGACATCCGGATTCATTGCTTAACCTTCAAGTAGTTCTTTTAATTTGCTTAATGCCTTTGGATAGGTTGTATTGAAATAATCCATATACTCCTCTATTATATCTATTTCTACTGTTACTGTTGTAATTTCGTTGCGCTCTTCAAAAGAATAATTTTCTAATCCACCTGCCCATTTTTCGACTTCTTCTCCTGTGGTAATCTCTGTTTCTCCTTTTAAAATCCCATAAGATCGAATAGATACAAATTTATTTGGAATATTCTCTGCAATTTCTGCAATCATTCCTCCTTTTTCTCCGTTTTCGTCTGTTCCGGCAAATAGAATTTTTGTACCTTTTTCCCAATTGCCTTCAAAGGTTGAGGTTGGATTAAATTCGGCTGCCCAAGTTTCGTAATTAAGTTTATCATCCAAACCGAGCATGGTTCTGTAAACTTTTTGTACGGGAGCTTGAATATCTATTTTAAATTGCTTTGTTTTCATAGATTATTTTTCTATCATTCATTATTTTGGTTCGCAAAATTTATCATCCAACACACCCCAAACTTATCTACAAAAGAACCAAAATAATCGCCCCAAAACATATTTTCTAGAGGCATTTCTATTTTGCCTCCGACCGAAAGTTCGTTAAAAATTCTATCTGCTTCTTCACGACTATCAGGTGATACCGAAATATAGTTATTGTTACCTTGTTTAAGTATATGCCCTTGGCTCGGAAGACAATCAGAAGCCATCAAATACTGACCATTTCCGATAGGTAATCCTACGTGCATTATTCTGTTTTTTTCGTTCTCAGGCAAATCATCTGTGCCTGGAGCCTGATTCATTTTTTGGATAAATAATTCCCCTCCGAATACGGATTGATAAAATCGGAACGCTTCTTCAGCATTTCCGTCAAAGTTTAAATACGGATTTAATGTCATAATTATTTAGGAGTTAAGAGGTAGGGTTTTAAAATTGTAATCCTCAATTGATTAATAACTATGACAAAAATAAACCAGGAAAATAAAAACAAACTTGTCATAAGACAAGAAATGAAAAAATGCATTAAATTTCTTTTCGGATTCTACTGAAAGATGTATCGGTAATACCTAAATAACTAGCAATGTGTTTTAAGGGCGAGTGCAATACAATCTGGGGTTTTTCTTTCATCAAGTTTTCGTACCGATCTTTGGCAGATGTAGTAATGATTTCTAAAGAACGTTGCTTGAATTGAAATAGTTTTCCGGTCATCCATAAGCGTCCCCATTCTGAAAAACCCGGAATAGAATGATAGAGTTCTTGAAAAGTTTCAAAATCTATTTTCCAACACACACAATCGGTAATAGCCTGAATATTTTCTTCGGAGGGAATTCGCTGAAACAAAGAAAGAACCTCTATAACAAGTTCACAATCTGAAAAAAAATCGGTGGTAATATCATTTCCATTATAATCATAGGCAAAAGAACGCATCAAACCATTTTCAAGAACCAGATAACTATTGGCTGTTTCTCCTTTCTTTAAGACAAACTCTCCTTTCTTTAACGTTATTTTTCGGTGAGCATTAATTATTTTCTCTAGCATTTCAGAGCTAATTAACGGATGCTGATAAACTTGATGAAGGAGCTGGTTTTTCATTCTTTTGCTGGTTTATGCCGAAAAGCTGTTTTACACCGAACCTTTCTCGACATAATTTTTAAAATTATTCAAAATATCTGACCAGCGATCGTGTTGACTTTTCACGGGTTTATCTATATCTTTTTCAAAAGTAGTTTCGATTCGAGTAGCTCCATCAAGATTTTCGAAAACAGTACGAACTTCACGACCATCTTGAAGTGTGTACGATATAGCTTTACAAGGTATTACATTATCAAAAACAGCTTTTATCTCAAAGCATGAACTTCCGTCTATTGCTTCCATTTTGGCAGAATACTTACCTCCATTTTTAATGTCACATTCTACATGCGTACACCTCCAACCCGGTGAAAAAATATACCATTGCGAAATGTGTTTAGACTGAGTATATAAGTCCCACACGATTGAAGTATTCTCAAAAATAGTAGTGCTAACTGTAATTGTACTCATAATTATTCATTTTGTTTTTGATGTCCCTAAATTACTAAAAAAAAGAGTATAAAATAAATTTAGTACACAAAAAATAACAATCTTAAAAAACATAGGCAAAACCTCGGACTAAAATCTCAAAATAATTTCATATTTTTGCAGTTTTTAAAAGCCACTATACTATGAAATTTGCCCTTATCAAAGAACGAAAATCTCCACCTGACAGAAGGGTGGTTTTATCGCCACAAGAAGCCAAAAATCTGAAAGAAAAATTCCCTCATATTGAGATCGTTGCCGAATCTTCGGACATTCGAGTTTTTACTGACCAAGAATATCTCAATCAAGGAATTGAAGTAACACAAGACTTGTCAGATTGTGATGTTTTGATGGGAGTTAAAGAAGTTCCGGTAGAGGCACTTATTCCAAACAAAAAATATTTTTTCTTTTCGCATACCATCAAAAAGCAACCTTATAACAGGAAACTATTACAAGCTGTTTTAGAGAAAAACATCGAATTGTATGATCACGAAACGATTGTAGATGCTAACAAAAAGCGAATGATAGGCTTCGGATATTATGCTGGAGTGGTTGGAGCATATAACACGCTTAGAGCTTTCGGAATCAAATTTGAATTATTCAATCTGCCAAAAGCTGAAAACTTACCCGATCAAAAAGCTCTTGTAGAGGCTCTCAAAAGACATCAACTTCCACCTATAAAAATTATCCTAACCGGTGAAAGTGGCAAAGTAGCTCAAGGAGCTAAAGATATTTTGGATGCTTACAAAATTAAACAAGTATCCGTAGAAGATTTTTTGACAAAGTCATACGACCGACCGGTTTATGCAAAAATAGGAGTAATGGATTATTACAAACGAAAAGATAATCAATTACTCGGAAAAGCTGATTTATACAGCAACCCTGACGAATATAAATCAGATTTCGAAAAGTTTACCAAAGTTGCTGACATTCTTATTACCGGGCATTATTATGACGATAAAGCTCCGTACATCTTAACTCAAGAAATGTTGAAAGCTCCAAGCAATAAACTAAAAGTAGTTGGGGATGTTTCTTGCGATATTGACGGCCCAATAGCTTGTACCCTCCGACCTTCGACTATAGCAGAACCAATTTACGGATATCATCCTTCAGAACACAAAGAGGTTGAATATACACATCCGGCTGCTATTACTGTTATGGCTGTGGATAATCTGCCTTGTGAACTTCCGAAAGACGCAAGCGAAGGATTTGGAAAAATGTTCGTAGAAAAAGTGATTCCAGCATTTTTCAATCAAGATAAAGATGGTATTTTGGAACGTGCCAAAATAACCGAAAACGGAAAGCTAACACCTCGTTTTGCCTACCTACAAGATTATGTAGAGAGTAATAAATGAGAATAATAAAAACACAACACCCTACAATTACAGCATTTAAAGTTCTGTTAATTGTAATTATAAATTAAATTTTCCTATCTATCTTTGATAGAAACAGTAAGTAAAAATACTCATGAATTTTTTTAAAGTTTTAGTTGTAGGAGCCGGATTGATGTTTATTTCTTGTACAGAAAGAACTTTGGTAGTGGATAACGTGGATGCAAACCCCACAAAAGTTTTTGAACACAAAGAAATCAAAGTCCCTTATTATGATTTTGACGAATTCGAAAAATTTCTGCATATTAAAGACGACGAGGTTTACGTAATAAACTTTTGGGCTACTTGGTGCGGTCCGTGTGTAGAAGAACTCCCACATTTTGAAGCTATAAACACTACCTACAAACACAAAGGCGTAAATGTAGTACTGGTTTCTTTGGATAAAGAAAAACAGATTGAGGAAAAACTTTTCCCGTTTATGGAAAAACACGATATTCGTTCAGAAGTAATCGTGTTAAATGATGCTAATCCAAACGCTTGGATTGATAGAGTAGATCCGCATTGGTCGGGCTCTATACCAATTACGATTATCTACAATAAAGATAAAAGACGTTTTTACGAACGAACTTTTAAACTTAAAGAGCTTAAAAACGAAGTTGAAAAATTTTTGTAATAAACACTTCTCATTACACACTAAAACAACTACCTGAAATAAAATTTATTCAAAAAATCCCGAACAATATTCGGGTTTTTTTTATACTTTTACCTCTTTCGTAAAAACAAAAATAACTATGAATTATTATAAAGCAACGGTTAACAAAACCGATACTTTTGAACTTAACGAAACTTCTATCGAAAATTTAGATGCTGTGTCAGACGTAAACTCTGAATTTCACGTACTTAAAGACAATCGTTCGTACAAAGCGGAAATAACCCAATCTGATTTTTTATCAAAAAACTATACCGTAAAAGTAAACGGAAATACCTACGAAGTAAACCTTGCTAACTCACTCGATTTACTCATCAAAGAGATGGGCTTTGAGGTAGGTGCTGCCAAACAAGTAGATGCTATTAAAGCTCCGATGCCCGGATTGGTATTAGAAATCAATGTCGAAGTAGGACAAGAAGTACAAGAAGGTGATAACCTATTGATTCTCGAAGCGATGAAAATGGAAAATAGTTTTACTTCGCCTAGAGCCGGAATCATCAAGTCTATTGCTGTAAACAAAGGACAAGCCGTAGATAAAGGACAATTACTTATCGAATTCGAATAAGAAGTCGGAAAGTCAAACGTCACAATGTCTTGACGAAACTTGAAACCTGAAACCTGAAACAAAACATATTTGAAACCCCAATTTCAATGAAAAAAATACTAGTAGCCAATAGAGGAGAAATTGCATTGCGTGTAATGCAAACTGCTCAAAAAATGGGAATCAAAACCGTAGCGGTTTACTCTACGGCAGACAGAAATGCACCTCATGTTAAATTTGCGGATGAAGCCGTTTTAATCGGAGAAGCTCCATCAAATCAATCCTACTTGTTAGGAGACAAAATTATCGAAGTTTGTAAAGAACTAGGTGTTGACGGAATCCATCCCGGATACGGTTTTTTGTCTGAAAATGCCGAGTTTGCCGAAAAAGCAGAGCAAAACGGAATAACCTTTATAGGTCCACGCTCTAAAGCCATTAAGATCATGGGAAGCAAGCTCGCAGCAAAAGAAGCTGTTAAAGCTTATGATATCCCGATGGTTCCTGGATTGGACGAAGCCATTACCGATGTAGCTAAAGCTAGAGAAATAGCTCAAGAAATCGGGTTTCCGATTCTGATTAAAGCCTCTGCCGGAGGTGGAGGAAAAGGAATGAGAGTTGTGGAAAAAGACGAAGAGTTTGAAACACAAATGCAAAGAGCCATTTCTGAGGCTACATCAGCCTTCGGAGACGGTTCGGTTTTTATCGAAAAATATGTAGGCTCTCCAAGACATATCGAAATTCAAGTATTGGCAGACACTCACGGAAATGTGATTCATCTCTTCGAGAGAGAGTGCAGCATCCAACGTCGTCATCAAAAAGTGGTTGAAGAGGCACCTTCTGCAGTACTTACTCCAGAGATTCGTCAAGCCATGGGTGAGGCAGCTGTTAAAGTTGCCAAAGCTTGTGATTATGTCGGAGCAGGAACTGTTGAGTTTTTGTTAGACGAAAACAAGAACTTTTATTTCTTGGAGATGAATACCCGCCTGCAAGTGGAACATCCTGTTACAGAAATGATCACAGGAGTGGATTTGGTTGAAATGCAAATCAGAGTAGCAAGAGGTGAGGAATTACCTATTAAGCAAGAAGATTTAACCATCAAAGGTCATGCTTTGGAACTTCGTGTATATGCTGAAGATCCGATGAATGACTTTTTACCAAGTATTGGACATTTATCAGTGTATCAATTGCCAGAAGGTAACGGCATTCGTGTAGATAACGGTATTGAACAAGGAATGGATGTGCCGATTTATTATGACCCGATGTTGGCAAAACTCATTACGTATGGTAAAGACCGTAATGAGGCCATACAAATTATGCTTAAAGCAATTGAGGAGTATAAAGTGGAGGGAATTTCAACCACCCTATCGTTCGGTAAGTTTGTCTTTGAACATGAAGCCTTCCGTAAAGGTGATTTTGACACCCATTTTGTAAAAAAATATTATAACCCTGATTTACTTAAAGAAGGTATTGAAAAAGAAGCCGAACTTGCTGCCCTTATAGCTTTTAAACACTATTTAGAGGATAAAAAGATTGTAAGATTACCAAATTGATTTGTAACCACAAATATTTTTTACCCACAGATGCACAGATAATAATTTAAGTATTAAATATTAAATGACACAGATTTTGAATGTTTTACATTCAAATAAATTGAAAAATAAACATTTGTGCATCTGTGGCTAAAAAAATATCTGTAAAATTATTATTTAGAATAAAAGAAAAGAAATAATATCTGTGCATCTGTGGCTAAAAAAACATTTTAAACTTGTTTAAAATATCTGTGAAATTTTATTTAGAATAAAAGAAATAATATCTGTGCATCTGTGGCTAAAAACTAAAAACAAATTTGATATGAACTTTCCTTTACAGATCGAAACATATAAGATTATTGGAATTTGTATGGAAGTCCATAACAATTTAGGAAAAGGGTTTTCTGAAATTGTCTATAAAGATGCTTTAGAGGTTGAGTTTAGAAATGAAAATATTTTCTTTGAAAGAGAAAAGGAATATTTAGTTAATTATAAAGGAATTATATTGCCACATAAATTCTATGCAGACTTTGTTGTTTTTGGTAATGTAATTTTAGAGGTCAAAAGTGTAAGTAAAATTGCTAATGAGCATGTTGCTCAAGCATTAAATTATCTGAAAGTATCAGAAAACAAGGTTGCTTTAGTGGTAAACTTTAATGAAGATAAATTGATGTATAAAAGATTAATTTTATAGATTTAAGTACAGATGCGAAGTATTTAAACTTGTTTAATCATCTGTGAAATTTTAATTTGTTATTTATAAATAGAATAAAATATCTGTGCATCTGTGGCAAAATCTCAGAAGCAAAAAATAAAAATATTATGAACGATAAAATAAAAGTATTAGAAACCAAAAAGGCTGAAGCATTATTGGGTGGAGGTCAAAAAAGAATCGACGCTCAACACGCTAAAAAGAAATTAACAGCCAGAGAACGAATCGAATATTTATTAGACGAAGGTTCGTTTGAGGAAATCGGAATGTTCATTACCCACCGTACCAAAGATTTCGGATTGGATAAGGAAGTATATCTGGGAGACGGAGTAGTAACGGGTTACGGGACAATTAACGGGCGCTTGGTGTATGTTTTTGCACAAGACTTTACGGTTTTCGGGGGTTCATTATCTGAAACACATGCTGAGAAAATCTGTAAAGTAATGGATATGGCAGTGAAAGTTGGAGCTCCGATGATTGGTTTGAATGATTCGGGAGGTGCTAGAATTCAAGAGGGTGTTCGCTCATTAGGTGGTTATGCTGATATTTTTTATAGAAACGTACAAGCCTCTGGAGTGATTCCGCAAATTTCTGCTATTATGGGACCTTGTGCAGGAGGAGCCGTATATTCACCTGCTATGACCGATTTTACTATGATGGTCGAAAACACCTCATATATGTTCGTAACCGGTCCGAACGTAGTGAAAACCGTTACCAACGAAACCGTTACAGCAGAGGAATTAGGAGGAGCTTCTACTCACTCGACCAAATCGGGAGTAGCGCATACTACCTCGGCTAACGATGTAGAATGCCTTGAAGATATTAAAAAACTATTGAGCTACTTACCTCAAAACAATCAAGAATTACCACAAAATTTACCTTATACTCCAACAGACGAGATTAGAGAAGCCTTAGATGCTATTATTCCTGATAGTGCTAACAAACCTTACGATATGAAAGATGTAATCAATAATATTATTGATGAAGATTCTTTCTTTGAAATTCATAAGAACTTTGCAGAAAACATCGTGGTTGGTTTTGCTCGTTTAGGAGGAAGAAGTATCGGTATTGTTGCTAACAATCCAATGTTCTTGGCAGGTTGTTTAGATGTAAATAGCTCGACCAAAGCAGCTCGCTTTACTCGTTTTTGTGATGCGTTTAATATTCCGCTTTTAGTTCTAGTGGATGTTCCGGGATTTTTACCGGGAACGGATCAAGAATGGAACGGAATTATTGTTCACGGAGCTAAATTATTGTATGCTCTATCAGAAGCTACTGTGCCGAAAGTAACCGTAATTACCCGTAAGGCTTACGGAGGAGCTTATGATGTGATGAATTCAAAACACATAGGAGCTGATATGAATTATGCTTGGCCTTCAGCCGAAATTGCGGTTATGGGAGCTAAAGGAGCCTCAGAAATTATCTTTAAGAAAGAAATCTCTGAAGCCGAAGACCCAGCAGCAAAACTTCTAGAAAAAGAAGCCGAATATGCTCGTAAATT
>CAZOQH010000072.1:0-11014 GCA_964581855.1 uncultured Flavobacterium sp. | reverse complement strand
AACGAACCGTGATGTACTCCGTTTGCTCCTAATTCTATCGCAGTTGGATTTCGGAAACTACTACCGAGGTTTATAGCAAAATCAAGGTTGCTATTCAATGAGTATAAAGCTCCGATTTTCGAATTAAAATTGCTGAAGTTTTTTGATAATTCAGGACTTCGCAAAGCGTAGGTATGAGCTAAATCTGCTGAATAGTTCTTATCTGTTAAATAATCATATAATATATTGTCGTAATACTCTTTAATAGAGATGGTTGAGTAATCATACCTAAACCCAATATTTAAGCGTGTTCTATCTGAAAAACGATAATGATGTAAAGCAAAAATTCCGTAATTATTTCGCTTGTATTCGGGCAACAAAAAATTATACCCTCTGATTGTATTCTCCTGTAGTTGAACTTGCAATCCGAGGTCGGTTTTGTGTTTGTCAGACCAAAAATGAGTGTATTTTGTGTTTCCACTAAAAGTATTCAGACTGAAATCAAGTTCTACATCCGAATTTTTTTCGGGCGGTGATTGATTGAAATAATGCGTGTGAAACTCGCTTTTTTCTTGTCTGTGGTTGTGCTGAAAGGCTATGTCTACGAATAATTCCGACTGTTCAAAATACCATTTATGTTCGTTTTGAATCATAAAGTGATTAGCTTGTTGATGTGGATATTCGATATTACGTGAATTTTTGTCGTCTTGTAATCGGGTTAAATCAGGGATTCCGTGCGAACCCGGAAAAAAACCTGCTTTAGCTTGGTTGTTCGAAATAGTCCATATCGAATGGTAATTTTCCTCTACATAACCTATTTGTCCAAATACGCTCCACTCCTTTCCTGCTGTATTTTTGAGTCTTCGGTTATGAATTGGTATTTTTCGAGTAAGATACACAATCGTATCAGTCGGAGTTTTGAAATCTCCGTAATCCAGATACGACGCTTTGAATTTATAAAAAAACTTGTCTTTTCGGTGTTTTAATTCAAAGGCTGTTCCGATAGTGTTATTTACGCTTCGCCCTAATAGCGTAGCTTTTCCGGTAAATGAATTCTTTTGCGGAATCAGATTGTTTTTGATGTTCAGAACGCCTCCTACAGCATCGCTTCCGTATTCGATAGTGGCTGTACCTTTGATAAGTTCGACACTTTCTGGCGAGAAGGCATCTACTTCTAATCCGTGATCGGCTCCCCATTGTTGCCCTTCGTGTTTGCTTGAATTCAACGCAACCACAACCCTATTAAAGCCTAATCCTCTGATAATCGGCTTGGAAGTACCTGAACCAATATTCATCGTGTTTATTCCTGCTACATTTTGAAGAGATTGAATCAGCGAACCCGAAAAGTTTTGATTAAGGAATTCTTCTGAAACGGTTTCTTTGTTTTCAATAGATTTTGTGGTTCCAGAAATAATTACTTCTTCGATTAGTTGCTCGTCTTCAATGAGTTCGGAATCTGAAACTTGAGCAAAAGATTTCCATCCGAGGAATAAAAAAATAATAGATATATAAGATGTTTTAAACACAGATTACGTGATTTTTACTGATTCTTGGTAGAAAAAGGTAAATTAGAAATTGATTTAGGTTTTCAGACCTTTCAGGTTTTTAAAACTTGGAAGGTCTCGTATAGAAGTTTTGATTTAAAAGTTAACAAGTATAAAACCAAGTTGGTCTATAGCCCTGATGGAAGCGGCATCCTTTTTTGTTTTTGTAAAACCTAGTTAAAAAGCATAAAAAGTGGTAAAAACAAAAAAGATATAGTGAACAGCAGGAACCAACCTTACGGATAAGTCCTCCATGTTCTGCTTCTAAAAAACTTAAAAATCAAACGATTACACCAAAGGCGGTGCGCGGAGTGAAGAGAATTGATATTCGGAAGTCCATAAATACGCAATGTATGCGGTATTTATTTTAGGGTTGAAAAGTGTCGAAACAAAAGGCTCGAAAGTGAAAAAATCAAATTCTGTAAACGAACTTACCGTAAAATCACAGAGCGAACAATCGTGGTGTTGGTCTGAATGATGGTTGTGATTATCACATTTGTGTGCGGTAACTTCTTGGTTGTAGTGTTCCAAAAAATGGACAGCACGAAGCCCTAACGAAACAATAAATATTCCGACTAGTACTATACTATATATGTGTATCTTTGCTTTCAAAACGAGTACAAAAGTAAGTCATAACGTTTTTAAATAAAAACAGATTAACAATCATTTAGAAAAGTTTTGTAGTTTAGAATGAATTGCTTACTTTTGCACCCTTATTTATAACAAATTAAATTTTTTATTTATGAATCATTACGAAACTGTTTTCATTTTGAATCCCGTTTTATCTGAACAACAGGTAAAGGAAACAGTAAGCAAATTTGAAGATTTTCTTACTTCGCGTGGAGCTAAAATGGTATCAAAAGAAGATTGGGGGCTAAAAAAATTAGCTTACGAAATCCAACACAAAAAAAGTGGATTTTACCACTTATTTGAATTCCAAGTATCAGGAGATGTTATTGCTGCCTTTGAAACTGAATTTAAACGTGACGAAAGAGTTATGCGTTTTTTAACCGTAAAACTTGACAAACACGCTATTTCTTGGGCTGAAAGAAGAAGAGAAAAACTTAAATCAAAAGCTAACTAATTATGGCAACTTTAGAACAATCTGCAAAAGGAAAAAGAGAGGGAGATATCAGATATCTTACTCCGCTTAACATAGATACAAACAAACAAAAGAAATATTGTCGTTTCAAAAAATCAGGTATTAAGTATATCGATTATAAAGATGCTGATTACCTTTTGAAATTCGTTAATGAGCAAGGAAAAATCCTTCCAAGACGTTTGACAGGAACTTCTTTGAAATATCAAAGAAAAGTATCAGTAGCTGTTAAAAGAGCACGTCATTTGGCACTTATGCCTTACGTAGCTGACTTATTAAAATAATTAAAAACAAAAATTAACGTTGTTGGTTTCTGAAGAATCAGAACCTAACTCACTAAAAGGACATCAACATGGAAATCATTTTAAAACAAGACGTAGCAAATTTAGGGTTTAAGGATGACGTTGTAAACGTAAAACCAGGTTACGGACGTAACTATTTAATTCCTCAAGGTCTTGCAATACTTGCTACACCTTCTGCTAAAAAAGTTTTAGCTGAAAACCTAAAACAAAGAGCATTCAAAGAACAAAAGATTGTTGACGATGCTAAAAAAGTAGCTGAAGCTCTTAAAGCTGTTGAAATTAAAATTACAGCTAAAGCAGGAGGAGAAAAACTTTTCGGTTCGGTAACTAATATTGATATTGCTGAGGCTTTGACTAAAGCAGGACACGAAATCGATAGAAAATTTATCACTTCCGGAACAGTAAAAAGAACTGGTAAATATACTGCTACTGTACGTCTTCATAGAGATGTAATCGTAGAATTACCATACGAAATTATTGCAGAGTAATTATTATTCGTAAAAAAATAAATTTTAAAACCTTTCCGTTTTCGGGAAGGTTTTTTTATAAGATGTAACTATGAAATATACTCGACTTACTAAAGAACAATTCGAAGAACTGCATCAGGAGTTTGCAAATTTTCTGGCCTCACAAAATATTGATAAAGCAGAATGGGAGCAAATAAAATCAGAAAAACCTGAAGTAGCAGAACAAGAACTCGATGTTTTTTCGGACCTTATTTGGGAAGGAGCTTTGAACAAGGTAGAATATTTAGAGCACTTTTCTAAAAACCATATTTTTTTGTTTCATTTTAGTCAAAATACAGCCCAGTCTATTGTTATTCAGTCTAACAATTCTACAGTTGATTTTTTGAACAAAGAAGGACTTGTATGGCTTTCGGAAAATATATCTTCAGAACAAATCGATATTAGACAAGGAAAAAAATCATTTGATGATAAAAATGCTGCCGCTTTTAACCTCATTCAGCAAGGTGCGTTGATAAGTGATGGAAATCTTTATAAACAGATAAAAAGTGTTTTAGGAATTTAATTTATAGTCCTTGCAATGCTTCTATCAATGTATCGATGTCTTGAAGGGTATTAAAATGAGAGAACGAAATGCGCAACGATGGTTTGTTGATTTGGTCTTTCGGAAGGATTTCTTCTAAAACGTGTGACGGGACAAGACTTCCGGATTGACAAGCACTACCACGAGAAACAGCAATTCCTTTCATATCCAAGCTAAATAAGATTGTAGCAGTTATGCTTTCCGAAAAAGGAAGCTGTACGTTTAAAATGTTATAAATTCCGTTTGAATCTCCGTTTATTTTATAGCCTTTGAAGTTTTTATCCAATTGCTCGATTAAGTGACTTCTTAAAGACAAAATGTGATTTTTTTCAGACTCTAAGTTATCATACGAAAGTTCCATAGCCTTGGCAAGTCCTACGATTTGATGTGTGCTTTCCGTTCCTGCTCGGATTCCCTTTTCTTGACTTCCTCCAAAAAACAAAGGTTTTAATGGAGTTCCTTTTCGTGCAAAAACAAATCCGATGCCTTTGGGTCCGTGAAACTTATGTGCTGTTCCGATTATAAAATCAACAGGCAGTTTTTGCAAATCCATTTGGATTTTTCCGATTGCTTGAACTGTATCAGAATGAAAATACGATTTATACTCTCTGCACAACTCCCCTACTTTCTGAATTTCTAAAATAGTTCCGGTTTCGTTATTGACGTACATCAAGCTCACTAAAGTCGTTTTTTCATCTTTTAAGAGTTCTTCCAGATGATTCAGGTTGATATTTCCGTTTGGAAGTAAATTTACAAACACAACTTCAGTTCCGAATTGCTTTTCTAATTCCAAAACCGTATTTAAAACCGCATGATGTTCGATTTTGGAAGTTATGATTCGCTCGACTTTTAGATGTTGCACTGCATTGTGTAAAACCCAATTATTGGCTTCTGTAGCAGACGATGTAAAAACAATTTCCTGTGAAGTGGCATTCAGATATTTGGCAATTTGCTTTCTGGCAGTTTCGATAATAGCCTTTGCACTTCGACCGGTCGAATAAGTAGAAGACGGATTTCCGAACGTATTTTTCAGAACATCAGTCATCACTTTGATTACTTCATCCCGAAGCTCGGTAGTTGAGGCGTTATCTAAATAGATTTGTTTCATTTTACAAATAAACTTCTAGCAATTCTGCTTTTCCTTCTAATACATATTCGTTTAAAACAGCAGGAAGCAAAACAGTACTTCCTTTTTCAAAGTTGTATTTTTGGTTATCGTACACTACCGAAAAACTTCCGTCTGTACACATATAAACTCTAAAACAGTCTGTATTTTTATTTACAGCTAACTTTCCGTCAAGCGGAATATAATTCACCGTAAAATAGTTGCTTTGAACAATCGTATTTCCTTGGTTTTTATCTTTAGAATAATCTATTCTGGTTTGGAGTTGGTTGTAATTGATTACATCAAGAGCCATATCCAGATGTAATTCTCTTGGGTTTCCGTTGTTATCGGTTCTGTCCCAATCATAGATTCGGTACGTAATATCCGAAGTCTGTTGAATTTCTGCCAAGACAATTCCCTTTCCAATTGCGTGCACCGTTCCGGTTTCGAGAAAATAAACATCTCTGGGTTGTACTTTTTCTTCCTTCAGTATCGAAAGCAACTCTTTGTTTTGTAGCTTTTGTAAATATTCTTCGGGAGAAGATTTTTCTTTAAAGCCAATTATATTTCGTGCATTGTTGTCTGCTTGGATAATATACCACATTTCGGTTTTTCCGAACGAATTGTGTCTTTTTCGGGCTATTTCATCATTCGGATGTACTTGTATGGATAAATCTTCAGAAGCGTCTAAAAACTTAAATAAAAGTGGAAATTGTGTTCCGAATTGGTGATATACTTTGTGCCCTAAAACTTCTATTGGAAATTCGTCAATTAGGTCAGTAATAGGTCTGTTTTGATATAAACCGCTGGCAATGATACTAATATTTTCTTCAAGGGTTGAAAGTTCCCAACTTTCTCCTGTCTGTTCTGATTCTAATTCCTTGCCAAACAAATGCTTCAGTTTGTTTCCTCCCCAAATGCGTTCTTTTAGTATTGGTTTGAATGTTAGTGGATAAATCTTCATAGATTTTTGATTGATGATTAACGATTTTTGATTGCAGATTTTATGACTTCTTACATCAGAGGTCCGCAATCATCAATCTTGGGTCAATTTCCTTTGTAACTTACAAAGTTACGAGGAGTTTCGTATAAAACAACCTCTAAATCCATATTAGCATCAATTTTTGCTCGGATTTTGTTCCATATCACTACTACAATATTTTCGGCTGTTGGGTTGAGATCTTTAAACTCTTCTACGTCAAGGTTTAGATTTTTATGGTCAAACGGAATCTCAACTTCGTTATAAATAATATCTTTCAGCTCTTTCATGTCTATTACATAACCTGTTTCTGGATTGATTTTTCCTGTAACGCTTACGATAATCTCATAGTTGTGTCCGTGAAAATTAGGGTTGTTGCACAAACCAAAAACGGCATCGTTTTGTTCAGATGTCCAATCTTTTCGATATAATCGGTGTGCTGCATTAAAATGAGCCTTTCTACTTACGGTTACTCTCATAATAGATGATGTAGGTGTTATAAACTTCTGAAATTTGAGTTCGTTATATTTTGTGTTCTTCTAAATAATGATAAAATTCGTTGAAAATTATCTTAAACCAAGCTGTATAGATATCTGGGTTTTGTTGAATATCTTTTCGTACCTCATCAATATCCATCCACTTCCAAGCTTCGACTTCGTCAGGATTTATAGTGGGCTCTTGATTATAGTAACCAATCATAACGTAGTCTAATTCGTGTTCGGTTAATCCGTTATCAAAAGGTGCTTTGTAAATAAACGAGAAGAGTTCTTTTAATTGAGTATTGAATCCCATTTCTTCTTGCAAGCGTCTGTTTCCTGCTTCGATATTGGTTTCGCCTTCTCGTTGATGCGAACAACAAGTGTTAGCCCACAACAAAGGAGAATGGTATTTGTCAGCTGCTCGTTGTTGTAGCATTAATTCGTTTTTATCATTGAGTATAAAAACCGAAAAAGCTCTATGTAACAGTGCCTTTTGGTGAGCTTCTAATTTAGGCATCAATCCTATTTTCTCGTTATTTTCGTTTACTAATACTACTAGTTCTTCTTTTTCCAAAATATAAAATTTAAATTACTCGACTTACGGTAAGTCCGTCTCTTATAGGTAAGAGTACGGTTTCTACTTTGTCATTTTGTTTTAATAATTGATTGTATTGTAATAAAATTTGAGTTGATTTATCGTTTTTCTTGACTTCCTCTAGTACTTTTCCACTCCATAGTACGTTGTCAGAAAGAATAATCCCTCCTTTGTTCATTTTGGGTAATATTGCATTAAAATAATTGATGTAATTTTCCTTGTCTGCATCAATAAAAACTAAATCATAGTTTTTATTAAGGGTAGGTATGATATCTAATGCGTTTCCTAAATGTTGTTTTATTTGATTTCCGTAATCAGATTTGTCAAAGTATTTGCGCTGAAAATCAAAAAGTTCTTCGTTGTTATCTAAAGTATCTATGCTTCCTTTTTCTTGTAATCCTTCTGCTAAACAAAGTGTAGCATATCCGGTATAAGTTCCAATTTCTAAAATATTTATCGGTCGAACCAATTTGGAAATCAGACTCAAAACTCGGCCTTGAAAATGGCCACTTAACATTCTAGGCTTCAGTATTTTTTGATGTGTCTCGCGATTCAGCTCTGCTAATAGTGCAGGCTCATCTTCAGAATGCGAAGTAACATATTTTTCTAATTCCTCTGAAATAAAGTGCATAAAAATTTAATTTTTACAAATATACGGATTTTATAAGAAGTAAAAATTAGCTCCAATCAAATTTAATTTATATGTATTTAACTGATAGTCAATCTTTTGTATTTTATTTTTTATTTTGGCACGTTTGTTGGTAGTTATCGGATGTAGGAAACTACAAACAAATTACTAACTTTTAATACTTACGGTTATGAAAGCAAATTTATTTACATCGATTTTAGTTACTCTGCTTTTTGCAGGGGTAACTTTTGGGCAAGACGTTACAACCGTAACAGCAACTAATTATGATATAAGTGACAATTTAGATTTAAAGGCTGTTGCTTCTATCTTTGGAGAATCAAAAGATTTAGCAGATTTCGAATATAGACTCAATAATCCTAAATTTCAAATTTCAAACCTTGATTTGAATAGAGACGGACAGGTAGATTATTTAAGAGTAATAGAATCTATCGAAAGTAACACTCATCTTATAGTGTTGCAATCTGTATTGGGCAGAGATATGTATCAGGATGTAGCTACGATAGAAGTAGAAAAAAATCCACGCACTAATACGGTTCAGGTGCAAGTAGTTGGAGATGTATTTTTATACGGAAACAATTATATTTATGAACCAGTGTATTATGTTAGACCTGTGATTTTTAATACTTTTTGGCATAGAGGTTATGTAGCGTATTATTCTCCTTGGTATTGGGGATATTATCCTACTTATTTTTCTTATTGGGCTCCTTGTCCGATATTCAGATACAGAAATCACGTGCATACCTATGTAAATGTTTATAATACATATAATTATGTAACTGTTCGAAATAGTACAAGAGCTGTAACGATGCATAACTCAGTTCGTTCAAATGCTTACGAAAGACAAAATCCGAATTTAGCTTTTAACAGAAGAAATGAAGGAGTGAGAAATTCATACGCTTTGAATCAAACTAGAAGTAATGCAGTAGCTAATCGTTCTACTAACAATAGAGCAAGTACGTCAGAAATAAGCAATACTCGAGTTAATAACACTGTTTCGAATACTAGTGCTACAAGAGCAAATGCTGTTGGAACAATCAACAATAATTCAAGAAGTTCTTCAATATTAAACTCAAATACGACAAGAAGTAATTCTGTAAGTACCAATAACACTTCAAACAGAAGTTCGACTGTAGAAAGAAGTTCAGCACCTACAAGAAGTAATTCTGTAAGTACTAATAACACTTCAAACAGAAGTTCGACTATAAATAGAAGTTCAGCACCTACAAGAAATAATTCTGTAAGTACTAATAACACTTCAAATAGAAGTTCGACTGTAAATAGAAGTTCAGCGCCTACAAGAAATAATTCTGTAAGTACTAATAACACTTCAAACAGAAGTTCGACTATAAATAGAAGTTCAGCACCTACAAGAAGCAGTTCTTTAGGAGGTAATTCAGGTGCCACAAATAGAGGTTCGATGAGCAATACAGGTTCAAGCTCAAGAAGTTCATCAACGAGCAGAACAACAAGATAATAATTAGTTTAGGTTGGTTTAAACAAAAAACGAGCTCTTTTCAGAAATGAGAAGGCTCGTTTTAATTTTATATAAAATGTATTTACTTAACTAATAATTTTTTTACTACCTCATTGTTCTTATTCTGAAATTTTACAAAATATATTCCTTGAGGTAAATCAAATGAAATTTCAGTATTATTTTGAGACAGGTTTGTTTCAAAAACTTTTCTACCTTGCATATTTACTATCTGAACTACTTCAAAAGATGGAGTATTGTCAAAAAATATTGTGTTTTGAGTTGGATTAGGATAGAATGTAAAGTTATTCAGTTCAAAGTTATTTGTTGATGCTGTTGAACACAAAACAGGGTCAAAAATTACTTGTCCTAGGGATGCATCATCAACTTGATGAAAAATTACACTTTCTGCATCTGCTAAAGTAACATCTTCTCCTTCAATCCAGCAATTGTGTTTTGCCAGATAAATAATATCACTATTATTCATCATAGAAATTGCATATATGTTTCCTCCATTTCCATTTTCTGAAAATACATTCCCACCTGGATTATTTTCGTCATCTCCTAAATTGGCATTAACAGGTCCTTGAAAAGTTATTCCCCAAAGGTTTCTACGAATTTCATTTCCAGTTATTCTTATATTTTGCCCACCGCTTGAAGAGTTCAGGTTTATTCCGCTTCCTCCTAAATTAGGATTTCCTTGAATATTATTATCTTCAATAATGTTATCTATTATTTCTACTTCAGCATTTGCCCCTGTAATAGTTATTCCATAACGGTTGTCACGAATAGTATTTCCTTCAATAACAGCTAAAATTTCACCTCCTCCTAATAGATTAGAGATTGCAATTCCCCCTACTTGTTCATAAGTATCGGTTCCAGTTATTATATTATTAGCTATAATAAGTGGAACATCGGTGCGGGTTGGCCCCATATTTATTTGAGGTCTGTTGTTGTTATTATAATTATTATATTCGATAATGTTTCCGATGAAATTCCCTGATACACTTTGATTAGAACCGGATGCTATGGCTGGATTTCTGTTGTTTAAAAAATGATTATTGGTAATATCTATAATTCCTCTAGATAGTTGAACTACTGCACTTGTAGTGGCTCCAGAAACATTATTTTGAATTATACAGTTGTCTAAAGAAAAAGTTTCGGTTAATACTCGTAATCCTCCTCCGTATTCAATAGTAGCATTTTGAATACTTATTTCAGAAAACTCTTCAAAACGAAAACCTTCGTATGGAGCTTCTTGATCAACCGCAGTAATCAAAACTTGATTTGCATTCACTAAAAAAGTTCCAAATACGGTTACTTGAACTTCCGGTGCTATCTCAAAAGTTAAATTTGTATCGATACGTAGTGTGTCATTAACAGCAACAATTAAATCTTCGTTTAGGGTATATACTGAGTCAGAAATACTAACAGTTGTTGAACTAGCTGTGGCTATATCATCTAAAGTCCAGTTAACACCAGTATCAGGAGTAGTGTATTGAGCGTAAGTCATAGTCGTAAAGACCACGCCTAAAAATCCAATAAATAATAGTTTTAGTTTCATAATAATTTAGTTTTAATTGTTTATATTTTATAAAAATACATATTTTCTGTTCTGACAACAAAAAAAAGGAACTCTTTTTAGGAGTTCCTTTGCGATTTTTATATTTATTCTAAATTATTATTTCAAAAAAAATGGCAAGCGACCTACATCGCACCGCTACAACCATATACCTTTGCTGTGTTCCCACCCTGGAGGATTCTA
>CAZOQH010000071.1:0-11077 GCA_964581855.1 uncultured Flavobacterium sp. | reverse complement strand
CGTAAGCTGTCCAAAAGTGATTTGGCTTGTCTGGGTAAAGCTCCGAATCGGTCAGTGAGTCGTTGTTCGTAATTTTGTAATTCTTCTTCTGTTTTGAGTTCCGAAAGTTCATTATATAAATTCAAGCGTTCGGTTACTTGGTTGATATATTCGTCCGGGAAAAGCAATTCCAAATCGGTATCAATTGAGAATTCTTTGACATATTTCTTGTTCTCAATTGTGTTTTCATCTTCGTATAAATCTTTAAACTCGTTTTCTTTGAGTTCTTCGATGGCTTCGTTCATAATTTTTTGGTAGGTTTCAAAACCGATTTCGTTGATGAATCCGCTTTGTTCCGCTCCCAATAAATCTCCTGCTCCTCTGATTTCTAAATCTTTCATCGCAATGTTGAATCCGCTTCCGAGTTCGGAGAATCGAACTAGTGCATCCAATCGTTTGCGGGCTTCTTCGGTTAAGGTAGAAAAAGAAGGTGTGATGAAGTAGCAAAACGCTTTTTTATTGCTTCGACCCACACGACCTCTCATCTGATGTAAATCCGAAAGTCCGAAATTATTGGCATTATTGATGAAAATCGTATTGGCATTCGGAACATCAAGTCCGCTTTCGATAATGGTAGTCGAAACTAGCACATCAAATTCGCCTTCCATAAAACCGAGCATCAATTCTTCGAGTTTTTTTCCGTCCATTTGTCCGTGACCTACAGCAATTTTAGCATCCGGAACAAGGCGTTGAATCATTCCGGCTACTTCTTTGATGTTTTCGATTCGGTTATGAATAAAAAACACTTGACCCCCACGTTGAATTTCATAAGCAACCGCATCACGAATCACTTCTTCGTTAAACGAAACCAAATGAGTTTCGATCGGATAACGATTAGGCGGAGGCGTAGTAATCACCGATAAATCGCGTGCTGCCATAAGCGAAAACTGTAAGGTTCTCGGGATAGGAGTTGCGGTTAAAGTGAGTGTATCAATATTTTGAGCAATGGTTTTGAGCTTGTCTTTTACGTTTACTCCGAATTTCTGTTCTTCATCTACAATCAAAAGACCTAAATCTTTAAACTTAACGTCTTTACTTACCAATTGATGTGTCCCGATAAGGATATCAACTTTACCTTCTTCAAGAGCTTTGAGGGTTTCAGCCTTTTGTTTGGCTGTTTTAAATCGGTTGAGATAATCGACTCGAACAGGCATATCTTTTAATCTTTCGGAAAAAGTCTTGTGGTGTTGAAAAGCCAAAACTGTGGTCGGAACCAGCACAGCCACTTGTTTTCCGTTATCAACTGCCTTAAAAGCTGCTCGAATGGCAACTTCGGTTTTTCCGAAACCAACATCTCCACAAACCAGTCTATCCATAGGTCTGTCTGATTCCATATCGGCTTTTACGTCTTGCGTGGCTTTGGATTGATCGGGAGTATCTTCGTAAATAAACGAGCTCTCCAATTCGTATTGCAAATAGCTATCGGGAGCAAATGCAAAACCTTTTTCGGTTCTACGCTTAGCATACAACTGAATCAAATTAAAGGCAATGTGTTTTACTCTAGCCTTGGTCTTTTGTTTTAGAGCTTTCCAAGCCCCAGAACCTACTTTATAAATTTTAGGCGGAGTTCCGTCTTTTCCGTTGTATTTTGCTATTTTGTGAAGCGAATGAATACTTACATAAACAATATCATTCTCTGCATACACCAATTTGATAGCCTCTTGCATTCTTCCATCGACTTCGATTTTCTGCAGACCTCCGAATTTTCCGATTCCGTGATCGATATGCGTAACATAATCTCCTACCGTTAGGGAATTTAATTCCTTTAACGTTATGGTTTGCTTTTTAGAATATCCGTCTTTGATTTTAAATCGATGGTAGCGTTCAAAAATCTGATGGTCTGTATAGCAAACGATTTTTAAATCTTCATCAACAAACCCTTGGAAGAGTGGAAACACAAAGGTTGTATAGTTTTTCCAATCTTCATTGTCTTCACCTGAAATAGATTGAAAAATATCGTCAAAACGCTTGCTTTGTGCTTCACTTGAGCTGAATAAAAAGTTCTGATAACCTAACTTTTGGTTTTCAATCAAATTATCTCGCAACAAATCAAACTGTTTATTGAATGAAGGTTGTGGTTTTGTGTTGAATTGAAATTCCGCTTTACTATCAAAAACAGGTCTTCCGGAGAGTTCAACATAGGTAAAAAGCTCTGCTTTATCCAGAAATTCTGCTTTAGAGAGGAATAGTTCTTCTGGTTTTTGATGTTTGATATCAGACGAAAAACCGGTAAAAGTTTCTTTAGCCTTTTCGAATACTTTGTCTAACTGATGGGTGAGCAGTTCTGTGTTTTCGGCAAAAATGACGGTTTTATCAGAGATGTATTCCAAGAAGCTCTCTCGTTTTTCTTCGGTAAATTTATTCTCGATATTCGGAATAATGGTAATCTTTTTTTGCGGTTCTATAGAAAGTTGGGTTTCTACATCAAAACTTCTGATGGAATCCACTTCGTTTCCGAAAAATTCAATGCGATACGGATTGTCATTCGAAAACGAAAACACGTCGATAATTCCTCCTCTTACTGAAAATTCTCCGGGTTCTGATACAAAATCCACTCGTTTGAAGTTGTATTCGAACAGCGTTTCGTTGATAAAATCAATCGAAAGTGAATCTCCCACACCCATTTTCAGGGTATTTCTGTCCAATTGTTTTCGGGTAACCACTTTTTCGAAAAGTGCTTCCGGATAAGTAACAATAATACAGGGTTTCTTCCTTGAATTGATTCGGTTGAGAACCTCTGCTCTCAAAAGTACATTGGCATTATCAACATCCTCGATTTGGTATGGTCTTCTGTGCGAACTCGGGAAAAACAAAACATCTTTTTCTCCTATAAGCCCTTCTAAATCATTCAGGTAATAAGCAGCTTCTTCTTTATCTTGAAAAATCAGTAAAAACGGATTTTCGCTTTTTTTGAACAATGCCTGGATGACAAACGAAGCCGCAGAACCTACGAGTCCTTTTATATTGATTTTGTTGGTCTTACTGGAAACTACCTGAAAAATCTCATCGATTTTAGGTGTGTTAGAATACTTTTCGGAAATAACTTGATGGGTCATTTTGCAAAAGTAAGTCTTAAAATGATAAAGTCAAAAGTGTTTTAACTACAAAAACGAAGTGTCTCCCGTATGATTATTAGTGATATAAGTCACCAAATAACGGTTGTCTTTGTTTTCAAAGAAAATATACCAAGTAGTTTGGTTGTTTACTTTATAAAAAACATATTTAGAACCAAATCGGATAAGTTTTTCGGGAGTTTGTTTGTGAGGGAAATTTATAAGGTCGTTATCTATAAACTCTATAGTCTGTCCACATAATCGTAAGAACTTTCCAAGAAAGAAAAATAGTCTTTCTCGTAAAGAATAAAAACAAGATTATTCAGTATTGTTTTTACATCGGATAAATACTGAACAGTTATTTTTCCCAAGGTAAAGATTTAAGAAATTCTTTTGTGCTTTTTTTCAGTTCATCAGAAGTAATGCTTTTTGCCCATTCTTTTTCAAAATCAAAAGATTCAGCACTCTTTTTTTGAATGTTCTTAATCTGCTGAATAACAATAGGATTATCCAACGAATTTATCCACTTTATGAGTTCTTTTTTTTCTACAGCTATATCCATCTTTTTTCTGCTATTTGAATCTCAAAGTTACGGATATTTTTCTGAAGTTAAATGTTGATTAAAGATTCATTATAAAAAAATGTAAAATTAATTTTACTATATGTAAAGTTTGTTTTACATTTGTTCTGGACTTAAAAATCATATCTCAATGAAAACATCCTATTTATTTCCGTATCGGTTTAAGAAAATTAGTGGAATTGTATTTTGGACAATATTGATTATTACCATTTATGGTTTTTTGGATTATAATGCTATAATCGAAAACGATTTCTTCTACTTCAAGGTTTTTGCAGTTGCAGATACTAATTTCCTTACAGAAAAAGTCATCTTTGGAGTTACTAAAAACTATATTTTAGATGAAATATTATTTTTTTTACTCATAGTCTCCGGGCTTATTTATGCTTTTTCTAAAGAAAAGATAGAAGACGAGATGGTGAGTAAAATCCGTTTAGAGAGTTTGGTTTGGGCAACTTATTTTAATTATATCAGCATTTTATTGTGTTATATGTTCCTGTACGGATTTGCCTTTTTGAATGTTATGATGATAGCTCTTTTCTCTCATTTGTTGTTTTTTATCGTAAGATTCCGATGGATGATGTACAAACAAAATAAAAGTTTGAGTTATGAAGAATAATATCAAAGTACAACGAGCTATTGCCAATCTTACTCAAGCTGAATTAGCCGAAAAAATTGGTGTAAGCAGGCAAACCATCAACGCTATGGAGTTAGGAAAATATGTTCCTTCTACAGTTTTGGCACTAAAAATCGCAAAAGTATTCGGAAAAACAGTAGATGAGATTTTTGAATTAGAACAAACCGATTAGTTGATTATTGGTCTTGGCTTTTTAGATTCTATTTCGGCTATCCAATAAATCAAATTTCCGATTCCGCCTACTAGCAAAATGATTAAAATCCATATCAAACGCATATTGTTTTGTTCTAGATTTGGATTCTTAACTACGTGAATGATAAAATAAATAAAACTGAAAAGCGAAAGAATAACCATTACAAATACCAAAAGAAAAACAATTCCTAATCCGGTCAGAAATTGTATGGGAGCTTGATTGGTTTTATCGATGGCATCAATACTTGAGAATAAAGAAAAAATAGTAGCGAAGTAGGTCATAAATATAAGAATGAACAACGCTATCGGAGCAATTGCCAAAAATCCTTGAAGTCGTCTGTTATTAAGCATAATATAAAATATATTAAAAAGATTATAAATCTAAAATCGCATACAAAACGGGTTTACTAGGACTTGCATCATTTTCGAACGAAGCTATTTGCAGGTTCAACAAATATAGACCGTCTTTTATCGAATCTTCTACATAAATCATTTCGGTGATTGTAGCGTCAAATCGTGCATCTGCGTTGAGGTTATGAATATCTTTGACCTTCCAGAACGCTTTATGAGCCACCAATTTCCCTTCATCCACTTCTCGATCGACGCTTGGCAAATCAATAAGCAAGTGCTTGATTCCCTTCTCTACCAGAAAATGTGCTGCTTCTTCGCTCAGGTATGGCGGATTGGTGTGGGAATAGTTTTTTGACTTTTTATCAACAGGATTCGGCATTGTTCTGATAACCACAGCAGAAACACCTCTGTTTGACGTTAGGTTTTGGTCAAAACCACGTGTGGTTATGACCCAATCCTCGTTATGTTTTTCGGGAGTTATCGTAAGGAGTTGAGCCAAGAAAAAGAAGTTTTTTAGATTTTGGTTAATACTATAAAAATCTTTTGTAATGTGTCCTAAGCATTCGGTGTGTGTTCCGTGGGCATGTGGATTGAATTCGATAGTATTAAAGTTGGTAGAACTTCCGTTTTTAACAGCACCTATCCAGTCATCAAAACGTACGGGTTCGATTCTAGGCTTGTCTAAATACCATGCAATCGGATTGTCATCCGAAGCCGAAAGTGGAATGGAAATATCAATTGGGTTGTTTAAGTCAACCGTATAGGTTGTGTGGTTATGTTCAATTCGAGCTTTCATATTTAAAAAACTGACGTTCAAACACAAATGTATATAAATTAAGAAGCGGACAAAATTCTTTTTTAAAGAATTTTAATCCGCCTCTTCAGGTTTACGAAGAAAACTACCTTAAAACTTTAAAAACCTTAATATTTCCGTTTACCTTAACTTTTACAAAATAATTTCCTGCTGAGAGTGCTGACATATCCACTCTTGCTTGGTTAGTATTCAACTCTTGCGAAATGATGGTTTGACCCAATATATTTACTACTTCAATATGGGTCATGTCCAATTCTGAAGATATATTCAAGAAATCTTTAACCGGGTTAGGATAATATTTTAGCCTACTATTAGCTTCATTAATATCATCAACACTTAAGGTTACTTCTACAGTAATTGCTAATGCCTCGCTGGTACAATTTCCTATTGTTTGTGTAACATAATACGTAGTTCCGTCAACAACAACTGTAGTGTCTTCTAATTCTGTGGTTAAATCTTCATCCGAATACCAAGTAAGATTCTCTCCTTCGACTTCTAAATCAGCCAGAGTTCCTAATTCTGGAAGCGTTTGCGACTCATCTCCTGTCGGAGGCAAAAGTACATCATCACACAAAGTCATAAAACTTACAGGTCCTGTCCAATCACTCCACACTCCAGAACAAGATGATCTTACATACACATAATAAGTTGTATTGGAATCTAAGCCTTGAACCTCATTGTTTGTATTTGTTCCGGTCGAAATAATAGTGGAAACTCCCTCTTGTGGTTCTGTATCGTTTGTACTTACTACATACTGATAAAAATGAGTGGTGTTATCACCTGTAAACATCCAAGACAGCGAAACTCCATCTGTTGATATATCGTTAGTTTCGATTTCGTCTGGCGCTCCACATTCCCATTCTTCGATTTTCAAATCATCAATATAAATTATTCCCTGATCAGCTGCGGACAAAGCTTGGAATCCGAAATAATATACAGCTGTTGAAGTAAAAGGCACTGGTCCTGAAACGCTTTCGTTTACCGTATCATCCGTAATGGTTAAAGAGGCTATTTGCAATCCGTCACCATTTAATAGGTCGTCTATACTAGTTGCCATATATAAAGCTAATGATTCGGTTCCTGTTCCATCTGATTTATATTTAAAAGAAACCTTTACCTTATCTCCATCCTCTATATTTATTCCGTTTTGAAGTATATACCAACTGTTGGCATCTTGAGTTTGGTGCGGCAAATACGACAAGGAGTTTCCGTTGAGTCCGCTTACAGACAATTGGTTTGTTGTCCAGTAGTTTCCGGATACAACTTCCCAAGTGGTGCATTCAACCAGATTAAAATAGGTTGTAAGGTTTTCGAAGTCTTGTGTGTATGGCATATCTACAGGATCGCAAGTATCGGTGGTAAAGGTCAGTTCTTCTGTCCAATCACTCCACGTCCCCATACACATCGAACGTATGTACAGGCTGTATGTAGTTGCCGGGTTCAACAGCATATAACCCACAGAAGTTCCTTGTGTTTGAGTCGTGGTTGGGCCTCCTACAGGAAGTCCGGATTCCACTATAGTATATTGATATAAGCTTGAAACTCCTTCAGGGTTCGCGTCAGTCCACTCGAAATCAACAGAATAAGTAGTTGTATTTGTTATTTCTACAGCACTAGGAGTCAAACATACATCATTGTTATATGAATTGTTTTTTGCTGCATAAATCTGCATACTAATTCCAAACAAAAATAGAATGAGTAAATAACGTGTATTATTTTTCATAGGTTAATGAATTTAGGTTAAGACTTTAAACGTGGTAAAGATTGTAAAAAACAACTTTATCAGGTTAAATCCTATCCCTAAAAAATGTGACATATCACAGGAAAAATAGTGATTGTTATGTATTTATAGCTATTTGGGAAAGATAATCGTATAAAGATTCTCCGTTATCAAGTCCTACTTTTTTGGATATTCTTTCTTTTCTTTTCCTACAAGCTTCTGGAGTAATATTAAAAATCGAACAAATTTCTTTGTTGTTGAGGTTCATAAACACATAACAAATAAAACGGATGTCGTTTGAGTTTAAATCGGGATGTCGCTTTTTAAGTTCTGTCAAAAACCCTTGATTAACTTCTTCAAAATGAGACAAAAAGCTATTCCAATGTTCATCGGGCTGGACATTTTCGTTTAATTGTTTGAGGATTTTATTCAACTCTGTATTTAATTTTATTTCGGGTAAACTGGACAGTGATTGAATTAGTTCTTCGATAATTTGGTTTCGACTTGATAGATACAAAGCTTTTGAAGCTAATTGTTTATTCTTTTGTTCAACCTCATTCTTTAGTTGTTCTTGCTCTAACAAGGATTGTATTTCTATGGTTTTAAGTTGTTTTTCTAAGATAAGGTGCTCTTGATTTTTTTTATCCAACTCTAAGGAAATAATCTTTTTTTCTCTTAATGCAATTTCTTTTTCTTGTGCCTCAACTCGAGTTTTATTGCGGTAAATCCTATATACTAACACAATCAATACTATACAAGCGATTATGGAAGCTACAAATAACTTTCGCTGAGTGGCTAATTGTTTTTGCTTCATATCTAATTCGTGAATATAAGTCTGCAATTCAAATTTGACTTTATTGCCCTCGTAAATCTGATTGCTCTTAGATTTGTATATAGAATCTTTTACCTGCGCAATAGAATCTTTGTACGCAATAGCCTTGTCGTAATCTTTTTTTGCGTAATGAATTTTGAACAACTGCTGGTAAATTCGTTCTTTATGTATCGTCCAATTATTGGTTTCCATTGCTTTATGGCACATCAATACTGCTTGGTCAAATTCATCTTTATGATAATAATAATCTGAGAGTTGTATCAATATGGTTAAATAAACATCTTCGTTAGGGAATTGTATAGCTTGAGAATAAATTCTGTCTATGATTTTCTTTGCTTGTTCATATTCCTTAAGATGGATATACACTTCAGAAAGTGCAGACCAAGCTTTTAATATCATAACTTCTTCGGATGGGTCAATATAATCTAAGGCGTTGTATAAAAGACTTTTTGCTTCAGTATAGTTGCCATCACGTGCGTTTAAAATTCCTAAATTAATAGCATAATGCCCAATTCGGAGGCTGTCATTTTCTTTTTGGACAATAGTATAGGCCTTTAAAAGATATTCTTTTGATTTTTCGAATTGCTTGTCTTCTCCATACAAAATGGCAATATTATTCAGCGTTGCCACTTCCTGAACATATCCTAAATGTTTTAATGCAAATGTGTAAGCATCCCAATAATAATTTAGAGCTTCACTGTAATTATATAAACTATAGTAGATAATTCCTATATAGTTTTTTGCAAAATATACTTTTTCATATAAGTTATGTTTTTGGGCCAAAAGCTCACCCTCTGTAAAGTATTCTAAAGCTTGGGAATATTCTTTTTGGACAAAAGCCTGTTGACCTTTTTCGAATAAGGCCTCACATTCATCAGCAGGAGTTTGACCCAATATTGTCCAGCTAAAAACAAAAAAGACTAATAAAACCAGTAAAATTCTTTTCATACAAAACTGTTAATTCCTCTTAAAATCCTGAGTTTTTATTTTCAAAAACAACAAATATAAAGTATTATAATCAACCTACTGAAAGTTTATAACAATAAAAAACAAAACCAACAGTTAGCTCTCTGCCGAAATAAACACGATGTTTCATCAAATTTATAAGAGCAAGAATTTACAATCACTCTATTATCTATCAAAAAAAACACCCTCGAGATTTCGAGGGTGTTTCTGAAGTATTATATTACTTTTTTATCTTTTTGTTGGTTGTGGTGCCCAACGATTATAAGGAGTCATGTCAAAGTTATTAACTTCTTCCATAGTTAGTCCTAATGCTTTGGCTACTCCTTCTCCATATTCCGGATCAGCTTTATAGCAGTTTCTGATATGTCGAATCTGAATAAACTTTTCTGCTCCTCCTACTTGAGCTGCGGTATTTTTGAATAATAAATCCGCTTTGCCATCTGCCTTAATGATTCGGAATAAATCTCCTGGTTGAGTGTAATAATCTTCATCGTCATCTCTAAAGTTGTGTGCATAAGCATCACCGCTCAACTCCAAAGGAGGTTCTTGATGCTCAGGTTGCTCTTGCCACACTCCATAACTGTTTGGTTCGTAATGCAATGTATCTCCAAAGTTTCCGTCAACTCGCATAGCTCCATCACGATGAAATGAAAAATAAGGACATCTCGGCTTGTTTACAGGAATTTGATAATGATTAACTCCTAAACGATAACGTTGTGCATCCCCATACGAAAACAATCTTCCTTGTAGCATCTTATCAGGCGAAAATCCAATTCCGGGAACAATATTAGTTGGGTTAAAAGCTGCCTGTTCTACATCTTGGAAGTAATTTTCAGGGTTCTTGTTCAATTCAAATTCTCCTACCGGAATAAGCGGAAAATCTTTTTTTGACCAAACTTTGGTCAGGTCAAACGGATGAAAGCGGTATGTTTTGGCTTGCTCTTCAGTCATTATTTGTACAAACATTTTCCACTTCGGAAAATCTTTTCTCTCAATGGCATCAAACAAATCTCGTTGTGACGATTCTCTATCCATTCCTACTACTTTAGCAGCCTCTTCATCTGTTAAGTTTTCGATTCCTTGCTGAGTAACAAAATGAAACTTCACCCAATGTCTAACATTATCTTTATTGATAAAGCTATAAGTATGGCTTCCAAAACCATGCATATGACGGTAACCTCTTGGAATACCGCGATCGCTCATTACAATAGTAACTTGATGCAAAGACTCTGGAAGTAAAGTCCAAAAATCCCAATTGTTATTGGCGCTACGCAAATTAGTTTTTGGGTCTCGTTTCACCGCATGATTCAAATCAGGAAATTTCATCGGATCTCGAAAAAAGAACACAGGTGTGTTGTTTCCTACTAAATCCCAAATTCCTTGGTCTGTATAAAATTTCAAAGCAAACCCTCTAATATCTCTTTCTGCATCTGCTGCACCTCTTTCTCCTGCAACGGTAGAAAAACGAGCGAACATTTCTGTTTTTTTACCTATTTCGGCAAAAATACTCGCTTTGGTATATTGTGTAATATCATGTGTTACGGTAAATGTTCCGAAGGCACCTGAACCTTTAGCGTGCATACGTCTTTCGGGAATCACTTCTCGGTCAAAGTTTGCCATCTTTTCTAAAAACCAGAAATCCTGCATTAACATCGGGCCTCTTGCTCCGGCCGTTTGAACGTTTTGATTATCAGGTACAGGAGCACCTGTTTGTCGGGTGAGTTTTAGGTTCTTTTTGTTTTCCATGATTACTAAGTTTTAAAAGTTGTTGAGTATATTATAAAATCTGAAGTTGACTTACAACCACAATGCTATTTTAACAAGTCTATTGCCTTTTCCTTTATAAAGGTAATTATTTTTTTTAAAGAACGTAAAACTTTCCAATTATTTAACCAT
>CAZOQH010000070.1:0-11082 GCA_964581855.1 uncultured Flavobacterium sp. | reverse complement strand
AAATACTAAATAGAAAGGATTTTTTTAGTCTTTTATTTTTAATTCACCTCCTAAAGTATTTTATAAATATATTTTCTACATTAGCAGAAAGAATCATCTAATTATATGGAAAATAAAATTATTAGAATTACTCTTGCAAGTATATTACTTTACTTGATTTCGAATAAGCTTTATCGTATTTTATCGCAAATCATTTTATGGTTAGGAATTGAATTTAAAATTTCTAACCAACTTGTTCATACCTCTCTTTATTTACTTATTTCAGCAGTTGTATTATTTTGTCTTTTTAGACTTTATACTATTTTTTTAAAAAATAAAATTCCTTCAATCCAAACAATTTTGATACTTCTCACAATATCTGTATTACTTTCATTATTATCTATGTTTGGAAATTACTTGCTTGGAAAGTTTGGTGCTGAACATCAATTAAGCTATACTGAATACGTATCACTATACATGAGTTTACATTCTTTAGAAACACTTTTTGCAGGAATATACCCTATACTGGCTTTACTTTTCCTTTTATGGAAATTATATTCAATTAAAAAAACCAAAGTCAAATAAATACGCCATATTTCACTCACTCGAATCATTCTTTATGTTTGTGATTAGAACAAAACAAGGATTTTTTTAGCCTTTTATATTTAAATCATCGACTAAAATATTTTATGTATTAAAGGTACTTAGTGGAACGGCAGAATTAGTTGTTTTTTAGATGCTGACCAATATATTAGTTACTATTCTAAAGAGTTGAAAGTACTTTATAGCTCATGGTCAGGGCAATATTCGCAGCACTTTGTTTGATGTCTTCTGCATTTTTGCCTTGATAAAGTTCATCTACTGTAGTGGTAAATAATGACACCCAATGTTCGAATTGATTTGCATTCATCGGACTTTGGTCATGCAGTTGTTTATGTACTAACATGGGGTTTCCTTTAAAACTTCCTGTTCCAAAAAGGATAACTTCCCAAAAATCATACATCTTTGGCAAATGATGATTCCAGTCGGTTTGGGCAACTTCAGTAAACAAATAGCCAATTATTTTGTCTTTTCTGACCTTGTCATAAAATACATCTACCAAAATTTCTATATCACTTCGGGTTAAAATATCCTGTTTCATCACTTTTTTCTTTATAGCAAAGGTAAAAAAGAGTGCACCCACTGCTTATGATTGAGGTCATAAAAAGAATCGCTCAAAATAAGAAATTGTTTTCAAAAAAGCTAAGTATAAACTGTTGATTAAAAATATTTTTAACCGCATTATTTATCAAGCTTAATACTTGTATTCGTTACTATATACTTAATTTTATTACCTAATTAAGGCTCTTCAGCTAAGCACCTTAGCAAGACATAATACATTAAAAATCAATAGATTAAAAGTTATAAACTATTTCGCTTTTTTCTTGTTGATATTTTCTCGGAATAAATCACAAAACCATACAACCTATAATCTAAATTTGCTCAGAACGGAAATAGCAAACCTTTTTCCCAAAACATACACTTCTTGTGTATCTTATTTTACAGATTACAAAAATAAACGGCATCCTTTTTTTGCCATTACTTGAAAAATTTAAAATGACAAGCTTTAATACCAATTGACGAAAGAAATTGGTAGGTAATTGTTTTAACTATAAACCAAAAAATATAAAAACTATGGGTATTTTTGACAAAAGAGTAAACTACAAACCGTTTGAATATCCGGAAGTACTACAGTTTACAGAAGCCATCAACAAATCGTTTTGGGTACATAGCGAAGTAGATTTCACAGCAGACACTCAAGACTTTCACTCACATCTAAGTAGTGCAGAGCGCACAGCTATTAAGCACAGTTTGTTGGCAATTGCTCAGGTAGAAGTAGCAGTAAAATCGTTTTGGGGAAATCTATACAATCACTTTCCAAAACCAGAATTTAACGGACTTGGAAGCACATTTGCAGAGTGTGAATTCCGTCATTCAGAAGCTTATTCAAGATTGCTAGAAGTGTTGGGCTATAACAACGAATTTCAAAACCTGATGACTATTCCGGTAATTAAACAGCGTGTAGAATATTTATCAGAAGTTTTACAAGATACCAAATCGGATGATCGCAAAAAGTATGTGGTTTCGCTCATTTTGTTTACAATTCTTATCGAAAACGTATCGCTTTTCAGCCAATTCGCCATCATTTTGTCGTTTACAAGGTTTAAAGGTTATATGAAAAATGTGAGCAATATTATTGCTTGGACATCCGTAGATGAGCAAATTCACGCTAATGCAGGAATTTATATCATCAATAAAATCAGAGAAGAAAATCCAGAATTCTTTGATGCAGAAACCGTGGCACTTATCCGAAATTCAGTAAAAGAATCTATTGATGTTGAAAAAGACATTTTAGATTGGATTTTCTCGGAAGGAGAAATCGAAATCATAAACAAAAACGATTTGTTGAACTTTATGAAATTCCGTGTAGATGAAAGTTTGACAAAAATCGGTTTTGAAAAACTATTTCATATCTCAACCGAACAATACAGACCTATGGCCTGGTTCGAAGAAGAAGTATTTGCAAACAGCTTAGACGACTTTTTTGCTAAAAGACCGGTAGAATATACCAAACACGACAAAAGTATTACAGCAGACGATTTATTTTAATTTCAAGCATTATCAAACAATATTACGATGGAAGAAGAAGTAGTAGCAAGAGAAAAACTATGGTGGAAAAACGAAGAAAGTGAGCAAATCCTTAACCGAGGTTATTTGCTTAAAGGCGAAACGGTCGAAGGAGCAATAGACAGAATTACCACTGCTGCTGCTCAACGCCTCTATAAACCCGAACTCAAAGAAGCTTTTCAAGAAATGATCGAAAGAGGCTGGATGAGTTTGAGTTCTCCGATTTGGGCGAACATGGGAACCGAAAGAGGATTGCCAATTTCGTGCTTTAATGTACACGTTCCGGACAGCATCGAAGACATCACTCACAAACTAGGTGAAGTAATTATGCAAACCAAAATCGGAGGTGGAACTTCAGGATATTTTGGCGCTTTGAGAGAAAGAGGAAGTGCTGTTTCGGATAACGGGAAAAGTAGTGGAGCTGTCAGTTTTATGAAGCTTTTTGATACAGCTATGGATACGATTTCGCAAGGTGGAGTTCGTCGTGGAGCTTTTGCTGCGTATTTAGATATCGATCATCCGGATGCCGAAGAATTCCTGAATATTAAAGACATCGGAAACCCGATTCAAAACTTATTTTTCGGGATTAATGTGCCGGATTATTGGATGCAGGAAATGATTGACGGAGATATCGAAAAACGAAAACTGTGGGCTAAAGTTTTGGAAAGCCGTCAGCAAAAAGGGCTTCCGTACATCTTTTTTACGGATAACGTAAATCGCAACAAACCTCAGGTGTATAAAGATTTTAATATGCCTATAAACGCTAGTAACCTGTGTTCGGAAATTATGTTGCCTTCCTCAACAGACGAATCGTTTATTTGTTGTCTATCTTCGATGAATTTAGAACTTTATGACGAATGGAAAGATACCGAAGCAGTGAAATTAGCGGTTTTTTTCTTGGATGCTGTTTTACAAGAATTCATTGCTAAAACCGAAGGAAATTATTATTTGGCTTCTGCCAATAAATTTGCCAAAAGACACAGAGCTTTAGGTCTGGGTGTTTTAGGATGGCACTCTTTATTACAAAAAAGAATGATTCCGTTTGAAGGTATGGAGGCCAAAATGCTTACGACCGAAATCTTTAAGTACTTACAAGATAAATCCGAAAAAGCAACACAAGAATTAGCCAGAATTTACGGAGAACCAGAATTATTAAAAGGCTACGGAAGGCGCAATACCACTCTTATGGCTATTGCTCCTACTACTTCGTCTTCTGCAATTTTAGGACAAACTTCTCCGGGAATCGAACCTTTTAGCAGCAATTATTATAAAGCAGGACTCTCTAAAGGAAACTTTATGCGTAAAAACAAATACCTGAAAAAGCTTTTGGAACAAAAAGGTATTGACAACGAAGACACTTGGAGAAGCATCATGCTTCAGAACGGAAGTGTGCAGCATTTGAGCGAGTTAGACGAACACGAGAAAGCTGTTTTCAAAACTTTTAAAGAAATCAGCCAACTTGAAATCATTCAGCAAGCTGCCATCAGACAGAAATTTGTAGACCAATCTCAGAGTTTGAATCTAAATATTCCATCGCAACTACCTATTAAAGATGTAAATCAGTTGCTTATTGAAGCATGGAAATTAGGCATCAAAACACTCTATTACCAAAGAAGCCAAAGCGTTTCCAAAGAATTGGTTACCAATCTGGTAAGCTGTAGCAGTTGCGAATCATAACTCCATAAAATTTATATATACATACTAAATTCCGGATACAAAAACATCCGGAATTTTTTATTAAAAAAAGTTTCGTAAAAACCCAAAGTTTTGAATTTTAAACCTTAAACAAAATACAGTATCTTTGCAACTTTATAAATTTAAATTACTATGCAACTGTCAGAACAAGAAATTATCCGTAGAGAAAAATTGACGAAATTAAGGGAGTTGGGAATCAATCCGTATCCTGCAAATCTTTATCCTGTAAATGAAACAACCAAACAGGTGAAAGAAAATTTTTCTGAAGGACGAAAGGTTATTTTGGCAGGACGCATTATGAGCTTCCGCATTCAAGGAAAAGCCTCTTTTGCCGAACTTCAAGACAGCGAAGGAAGAATTCAGATTTATCTCAATCGTGACGAAATTTGCCCAGACGAAGACAAAACACTGTATAACGAAGTGTTCAAAAAACTAATCGATTTAGGCGATTTTATCGGAATTGAAGGTGAATTATTCTTGACACAAGTAGGCGAAAAATCGGTTCGTGTTCACAATTTTACACTTTTGAGCAAAGTATTACGTCCGCTTCCGCTTCCGAAAACAGATGCTGAAGGAAACATACACGACGCTTTCGTTGACCCTGAATTGCGTTACCGTATGCGATATGTGGATTTGGTTGTAAACCCACAAGTCAAAGAAGTGTTTGTAAAGCGAACTAAACTTTTCAATGCAATGCGAAACTTCTTTAACGAAAGAGGTTATATGGAAGTAGAAACTCCGATTTTGCAATCAATTCCCGGAGGTGCTGCTGCAAGACCGTTTGTTACACATCACAATGCTTTAGATATTCCGCTGTATTTGAGAATTGCCAACGAATTGTACTTAAAAAGACTTATCGTTGGTGGATTTGACGGTGTGTACGAATTCTCTAAGAACTTCCGTAACGAAGGAATGGACAGAACGCACAATCCGGAATTTACGGCTATGGAAATCTATGTTTCGTACAAAGATTATAATTGGATGATGGAGTTTACCGAGCAACTTTTAGAATATTGTGCCATTCAGGTAAACGGAACAACCAAAGCTAAATTCGGAGAACACGAAGTAGATTTTAAAGCTCCTTATAAACGCATCACCATGACTGATGCCATCAAACATTTTACAGGATTTGATATTTCCGGAAAAACCGAAGAAGAACTAAGAGCAGCTGCTCTTTCGATGGGAATTCAGGTGGATGAAACCATGGGTAAAGGAAAACTCATTGATGAGATTTTCGGAGAAAAGTGCGAAGGCAACTTTATCCAGCCAACTTTTATTACCGACTACCCAAAATCGATGAGTCCGCTCACAAAAGAACACAGAGATAATCCGGAACTTACAGAGCGTTTTGAGCTGATGGTTTGCGGAAAAGAAATTGCCAATGCTTACTCTGAGCTCAACGACCCTATAGACCAAAGAGAACGCTTTGAAGAGCAACTTAAACTTTCAGAAAAAGGTGATGACGAAGCAATGTTTATCGACCATGATTTTTTGAGAGCTTTAGAGTACGGAATGCCTCCGACTTCCGGTTTGGGAATCGGAATGGATAGGCTTATTATGTTTTTAACTAACAATCCGTCTATTCAAGAAGTATTATTCTTCCCACAAATGAAACCAGAGAAAAAAGCTCCGGAAATGAGTGAAGACGAAAAAATAGTTTACCAAATCATAGAGAAAGAAGGAACACAACCCTTAGTTGCTGTAAAAGAAAAAACAGGTTTTAGTGGTAAAAAATGGGATACTACTATTAAAAACTTAACCTCTAAAGGAATTTTATCAGTAAGTAAAACCGATGAAGGGTTGTTTGTAGAAATGAAATAAATACTTTATTCTACTATAATAAAAAAGGGATAAACTAATGTTTATCCCTTTTTTGCTTACTAACTTTTAATCTATTTTAAGACTAATCAATAAAATAGTTTACAAACTTGCTTTAAGATATTCTCGGTTCATACGAGCAATATTTTCTAAAGAAATTCCTTTCGGACATTCTACTTCACACGCTCCGGTATTTGTACAGTTTCCGAATCCTTCTTCATCCATTTGTCTTACCATATTCATCACTCGTTCTGCAGCTTCTACTCTACCCTGCGGAAGTAATGCAAATTGCGAAACTTTAGCCGAAACATAAAGCATAGCTGATGCATTCTTACACGAAGCTACACAAGCTCCACATCCGATACACGCTGCAGCATCAAAGGCTTTATCAGCATTTTCTTTACGAATAGGAATAGCATTAGCATCTTGCGTATTTCCGGAAGTATTTACCGATATAAAACCTCCAGCATGTTGAATTCTTTCGAATGAACTTCTGTCCACTACCAAGTCTTTAATCACCGGAAATGCTTTTGCTCTAAAGGGTTCGATAAAAATTGTATCTCCGTCTTTAAACATACGCATATGCAACTGACAAGTGGTAATACCTCTGTCCGGACCATGTGCCTGTCCGTTAATAAACAAAGAACACATTCCGCAGATTCCCTCACGACAATCGTGATCAAAAGCTACTGGATCTTCGTTTTTATTTACTAAATCTTCGTTTAATACGTCCAACATCTCAAGGAAAGACATATCAGGCGAAACATTATCTATTTTGTACTCAACGATTTTTCCTTTATCTTGAGCGTTTTTCTGTCTCCAGATTTTTAATGTTAATTTCATCGCTTTATGTATTTTTAAAGTCGAAAGTCAAATAAGACCTCTGACATCTTATTTATAACTACGTTGTACTAATTGAATATTCTCAAACACTAACTCTTCTTTATGAAGAATTGCTTCTCTAGGATTTCCTGTATATTCCCAAGCTGCAACGTATGCAAAGTTTTCGTCATCACGTTGTGCTTCTCCTTCTTCGGTTTGATATTCTTCTCTAAAATGACCTCCACAACTTTCATTTCTGTGTAGTGCATCCATGGCAAAGAATTCTCCAAGCTCTAAATAATCTGCTACTCTAAGTGCTTTTTCTAACTCTTGATTAAATCCATCTGCTGTTCCCGGAACTTTTACTTCTTTCCAGAACTCTTCTCGAATCGCTTTAATCTCCTCCATAGCTTCAGATAGTCCTTGAGCATTACGAGCCATACCTACTTTATTCCACATCACTTTACCTAGTTTTTTATGGAAGTGATCAACAGAATATTTTCCGTTGTTGTTCATAAAGAAATTGATTTGCTCTCTTACTTTATTTTCTGCCTCTTCAAACTCAGGTGTATCTGTAGGAATAGCTCCAGTACGAATTTCTTTTGACAGATAATCTCCAATCGTATAAGGCAATACAAAGTATCCATCTGCTAATCCTTGCATCAAAGCTGATGCTCCTAATCGGTTAGCTCCGTGGTCTGAGAAGTTTGCTTCTCCGATACAATAACATCCTTCAATAGTGGTCATCAAATTATAATCTACCCAGAGTCCACCCATGGTGTAGTGAACAGCAGGATAAATCATCATTGGAGTTTCGTATGGATTTTCGTCCACGATTTTTTCGTACATCTGGAATAAGTTTCCGTATTTATTTTCGATAACTTCTTTTCCTAAATCGTAAACTAATTTAGCGTCATTTTCATCCAAATGTTTGATACGTGCTTGTTCTTTTCCGTATCTCTGAATTGCAGATGCAAAATCAAGGTAAACAGCTTCACCTGTTGCATTTACTCCGTAACCTGCATCGCAACGCTCTTTTGCCGCACGAGAAGCTACATCTCGAGGTACTAAGTTTCCGAAAGCAGGATAACGTCTTTCTAGATAGTAATCTCTATCCTCTTCTGCAATTTGTGTAGGTTTTAATCTTCCTTCACGAATAGCTTGCGCATCTTCTAACTTTTTTGGAACCCAAATACGTCCGTCATTTCTTAGTGACTCAGACATCAAAGTCAATTTTGATTGATGGTCACCTGTTACAGGAATACAAGTTGGGTGAATTTGTGTATAACACGGATTTGCAAAGTAAGCTCCTTTTTTGTGGGCTTTCCATGCTGCCGTAACGTTCGATCCCATAGCGTTGGTAGAAAGGAAAAATACGTTTCCGTAACCTCCTGTTCCTAAAACCACAGCATGAGCCGAATGTCTTTCTATTTCTCCTGTAACTAAGTTACGAGCAATAATTCCTCTAGCTTTTCCGTCAACAATAACCAAATCTAACATTTCGTGACGGTTATACATTTTTATTTTTCCACGACCAATTTGTCGGTTCATAGCCGAATAAGCTCCTAATAACAATTGCTGTCCGGTTTGTCCTTTAGCGTAGAACGTACGTGAAACCTGTGCTCCACCAAACGAGCGATTATCTAACAATCCTCCATATTCTCGAGCCAAAGGCACACCTTGAGCCACACATTGATCTATAATATTAGCCGAAACTTCAGCCAAACGATACACATTTGCCTCTCTTGCACGATAATCTCCACCTTTTACGGTATCATAAAATAATCTGTAAGTAGAATCTCCGTCTCCTTGATAATTTTTAGCTGCGTTGATACCTCCTTGAGCTGCAATAGAGTGTGCACGTCTTGGAGAATCTTGAAAGCAAAACGCTTTAACATTATATCCTAATTCAGCTAATGTAGCAGCAGCAGAACCTCCTGCCAAACCTGTACCTACTACAATCACGTCAATTTTACGCTTGTTTGCTGGGTTTACAAGATTGATTTTAGCTTTATAATCTGTCCATTTGGTAGAGATATCTGTACCTTTTGGTATTTTGTTGTCTAATGCCATAACTGAAAATTATTTTAAAAAGAAACGTATATAAATAGGAATAATTGCAAATAACAGCGGAACAATTATAGAAAATGCCACTCCTGTTTTTCGGATAATTCCATTATATTTTTGATGATTTAACCCTAATGACTGAAAAGCACTTCCGAATCCATGATATAGGTGAAAACATAATACTGCCATTGAAAGTACGTAAAACAGCGTAAACCATAGTCCAGATTTTTCATTCTGAAAGAAATCAACAGTGATTTTGTACAAATCCTTATAGCCTTCAGCGATTTTTAAATCTGCTGCCGCATCAAAGAACTCAGTTCTATTTTTTATTACTACTTGTCCTGTTTCAACTTGTGAAACACCGATAAAACTACCGGTTGTAGTATGATATAATTTCTGTTCTCCGTATTCTGAGTCAATAACCGATGTCTGTAAAGGCATCTTGTCATCAAAGTGCATTTTTGCCCAGAAATGAGTCATATGCGAGGCTATAAACACCAATATAAGTGTTCCGAGTACTGCCATGTTTCTGGATGCCCATTTTGTATTGGCTCCTGGGTTTTCTTTTGCATAAGCAATAGGCCTTGCTTTTCTGTTTTGAATAGTCAGAACGATTCCGTCAATTGCGTGAAACAAAATCGAAATGTAAGTAAGGTAAGACATCACTTTTATGAGTGGATTGGTTGTCATAAAAAGTGCGTACTGATTAAATTGTAACGAGGTTCCGTAAATAAGTTGTAAGTTTCCTATAAGGTGCCCTACTAGGAACAAACATAAAAATAACCCCGTAAGAGCCATCCAATACTTCTTTGCCAAGGACGACTTTAAAAGTGCAGATTTTGCCATAACACTAAATATTTTTTTGGAAATGATAAGCAAAAGTAAGACTTATTGTATTATTAACAATAAAAAAACGTTATTTATAATCAGTTTAAAGTAGTTGCAGATCGTATGATTCAAACTAGCAAAATAGTATCGGATTGATTTTCAATCAGCAGCAATAAGCTTTAGATTATACGCAAGACAAAAACAGTTAAAATACATAAAAAAGTTGTGTATTTAAAAGAAGTAATCCATAGAAAAATATTTTTACTACAAATCCCTAATTAATTATTAGTATTTATTAAAAATAAAGTTAATTTTACACAACAAACTTGAAACAAAACAATAAAATTTATTTTTAATTTAATTTTATTAACCACATAATATCGGATAACTCTTCTCTTTAAAACAGTAAACATCATAAATATGAAAAACACATTACTTTTTTTGTTTTTTATAGCGGTTAGCTATAAAGCAACAGCACAGATAACCTATATTCCTGACCAAGGTTTTGAACAAGCACTTATTAACTTAGAAATTGATAGCGATGGAATTATAAACGGGCAGGTTTTGACAAGTGATGTAGAAAATGTTACAGAGCTTAATTGTGATCCATTTAATGGAGGGATTCCTTTGATTTATGACCTTACGGGGATTCAGGATTTTGTTTCATTAGAAAAACTAACTATAAAATATTCTGATATTACCGAGTTAGATGTAAGTCAGAATTTACAGTTAAAGGAATTGTATTGTAGCAATAATGAGCTAACTTCAATAGACGTTTCTAACAATACTTTGTTAGAAATTTTATATATCGGAAATTATAGTGGAGATATGGGACCTTTTAATATGATTGAAGAAATAGATCTGAGCAATAATCCATTAATACACACGTTTGATGCTTTAAATATGCACGCAAATTTCAATAAAATTAATCTCAAAAACGGAAACAATAATCCGAATATGATTATTAGAACAGGATTTGAGCCTTGGGGATGGGCAGAACCAGGTGACCCTCCCTATGCTAGTGCTTGTATAATAGTTGACAATGCTACATTAGCAAATAATAATCAATATCCTTATTCTGAATGGACAATTTATCACCCATATCAAAATTATCACTATGCTAATAATACTGAAGACTGCTTTTTAAGCTCCGAATCGTTCGCTGAAAACAAAATAAAAATTTACCCAAATCCTGTTACTGATATT
>CAZOQH010000069.1:0-11214 GCA_964581855.1 uncultured Flavobacterium sp. | reverse complement strand
CCGGGAGTTCAAGACGGAAAACCAGTAAGAGTGAGGTATACTCTGCCTATTCAGATTGATATAAAAAAACCACAAAAATAGTTTTACTTATAAAAACTAAAAAAACCATCTCAATTTGAGATGGTTTTTTGTTAGGGTTTCGTTCTTATTCTCATAACTTGGTGTATCTTTGCAAACATTTAAAATGACAATAATATGACTATTGTCGTAGAAATTTAAAATATGAATCAAGAAATAAGAAATTTAGAACCCAAACAGCTTTGGAATAAATTTGCTGATCTTAATGCGGTTCCCCGACCATCAAAAAAAGAAGAGAAAGTAATTGCCTTTATGATGGATTTCGGACAAAAACTAGGTCTAGAAACCATTAAAGACCACGTTGGGAACGTAATTATAAAAAAACCGGCAACCCAAGGAATGGAGAACCGAAAAACTGTAGTAATGCAGTCGCATTTAGATATGGTCCACCAAAAAAACAACGATACAATTTTTGATTTCGATACCCAAGGAATTGAAATGTATGTAGACGGAGATTGGGTAAAAGCTAAAGGAACGACTCTCGGAGCAGATAACGGATTGGGTGTGGCTACCATTATGGCTATTTTAGAAAGCACAGACATTGCTCATCCTGCTCTCGAAGCACTTTTCACTATTGACGAAGAAACCGGAATGACCGGAGCGATGGGGTTACAAGGTGGAATGCTCGAAGGAGAAATTCTCTTGAACTTAGATACCGAAGAGGATGACGAAATTGATATCGGATGTGCTGGGGGTGTAGACGTTACTGCCACAAGAACATACAATTTTGAAGAAATCCCTGACAATTCAATAGGTTATACCATAACGGTAAAAGGATTAAACGGAGGACACTCTGGAATGGACATCCATAAAGGATTAGGAAATGCAAACAAAATTATGAATCGCCTGCTATTTGACGGATTCGAAAACTTTGGAATGCAAATTTCAGAAATAAATGGTGGAAGTCTTCGAAATGCAATTCCGAGAGAAAGTGTGGCAAAAATAATTATCTCAAGTATTTTTGACGATGCTTTTCAAACCGAAATCCAAGAGATTATTTCAGATATTAAAGCCGAATTTAAAACTACTGAACCAAAATTAGAGATAATAATAGAAAAAGCTCCCCTACCCGATTCTGTGATGGAACTTGGAGTTCAGGAAGGTTTTTTAAGAGCCATCTATGCTGCTCACAACGGAGTTTATAGAATGAGTCCTGATTTTGAAGATCTAGTAGAAACATCTAACAACATCGCAAAAGTTGTCGTAAAAGACGGAGAAATATCAATTCAATGCTTGACGCGTTCTTCGGTTGAAAGCTCGAAATTTGATCTGGCAAATGCTCTTCGTTCAGCTTTTGAACTCTTTGGAGCAGAAGTTACTTTCTCGGGTTCATATCCGGGCTGGACTCCGAATGCCAATTCGGAAATTCTTGATGTTTTAGTTTCTATTTACGAAAAACAAAATGGAAATAAACCAAACGTAGTAGCATGTCACGCTGGATTAGAATGCGGAATTCTAGGAACAAATTACCCTGAAATGGACATGATTTCATTCGGGCCTACCATCAAAGGAGCACATTCACCAGACGAAAGAGCCAGCATTTCATCCGTACAGAAATACTGGAAATTTGTATTAGAAATACTAAAAAACATACCTTTAAAATAAAATAAATAATAAATAAAGTTTAAATGAAACAATATTTTAATCCGTGGCATCACGTAAATCCAAAAACAGAAGATAAAACAGTTGTAAATGGAATTATAGAAATTCCGAGAGGTTCAAGAGCAAAATACGAATTAGACAAAGAGAGCGGTCTTCTAATTTTGGATAGAGTTTTATACTCTTCGGTTTATTACCCTGCAAATTATGGTTTTATCCCTCAAACTTATTGTGATGACAAAGACCCTCTAGACATCTTAGTTATTTCGCAAATTAAAGTTGTACCGATGTGTATGACTCCTGCTAAAATTATTGGAGTAATGCGTATGATGGATCAAAACGAAGCGGATGACAAACTAATTGCAGTTTCTGCCGGAGACCCTACCTACAATCACATTAACGACATTTCTGAATTACCTCCTCATGCAATTGCAGAATTGCGTAGCTTTTTTGAGGATTATAAAAAACTAGAAAACAAAGTTGTTGTAGTTGAAGAATTCTTAGGAAGAGATTTAGCACTTGAAATACTAGAAGAAAGCTATAAGCTTTATGATGAAGTTATCAGAAAATAAATCGACTTTATACACAAAAAAAAACGGCTATAATTAAATAGCCGTTTTTTTTTATTTCTTGTACCGAACGCTTCCTGCCGAAGAGGAGTTTTTATCAATATTTTTCGGTTCGTTATAATAATATATATCTCCAGTGGAACTGGCTTGTGCCTTTAAAGACACAACAGGAAACACTTTGATAGTCGAACTACTCGAAGCAGTGGCAGTGATGTTATTCGCTATTAAATCACGAGCATTAATAGTGGCTGTAGAAGATGCTTCAACAAAAAAATCTAGTGCTTTTCCTTTAAGCTCTACATCCGAGCTACTCGAAGCCTTAACATTAATCCTATCTGCTTCAACAAAAGCTTCAAAATCTGCTGTGGAAGTAGTATTTGCATTGAGTTCAAAAGCATAAATTTGATTTATCTGAATATCAGACGAGCTAGTTGCTTCTACCGTCACGTACTTTGCCCGAACATCCAAAAGTTTAATCTCAGCTGTACTCCCCGAAAAAACAGTTAATGATTCTGACTTTATATCACTTTTAGCTTCGATTTCTGATGACGAAGTTGCTTTTAATCCGCTTATGTTGGGCATTTTGACATACACCTTTACTTCTTTTGTATTTGTTATCGATACCTTGTCAAAACGAATCCGTAGAGTGCCTTGTTCAACCTCCGTCAAAACATAAGGAATAAGATTGTCATCCGCTTCGACCGTTATTTGATAGTTGGGAGATTGTTCTAATTCTACTTCAATATTACTTGAAACATGAATCTTATCAAATTCCTCTTGAATATTTCGCGTTTCAGCTATTACTTTTCCACTTCCTTTTATAGAATTAAAAAGAGGAGTTTCAACTTCTACTTTACAGCTTCCTAAAAACAAGGCGAGCAAGAAAGCCAAACAAAACTTAGTAATTCGTAGAGCTAAAGTTATCATATGTTTAGTTTTTAATTGGTTAAATTATGAGATTTTGCTAATCGTTCCGTCCTGATTTACCTTAAGTCTTCCGGGTTGTGGCAGCTCAGAAACAGTGTCTTGTATAATTTGATTTTGATTAAGTTCAGTAGGCTGTAAGGTTTCGCAATCAAGGCACTTATAAGTATTTTCTACAAAAGTGTAATGGTGATTGGCTTTAGCATTATTTTGCTCAATATAAACCTTACTCCAATGCTCATCAATACTTTCATTTAAGAAAAACACTTGATTTTCCGGGATAAAAACTTCCACTTTTACCGATTGATTTCTAAATTTACTCTTTAGGTCAACCAATAAATGGTCATCCAAATTCAGTTCGTTGTTCTCAAAAGTAAAATTATACTTTATTTCCTCCGCTCTTTTCTTAGCATTGATAAGAGAGTTTCCTTCAGCGTATTTATGCAGAATCACATAAGGTTGACTTTCTTTAGTTTTATGGATATACAATTTAACTTTATTAGAAAACATCACTTCTTTTTCGTTTTCATCTAATACTAACTTAAAATTAGTATATCCGGATGAATTATCAATTTTATTGTTTTTTGTAAAATTGATGTGAAGCGTATCATTTGTCGGAATATTCATATAATGCTTTTCGACCGTTTTCTCTTCAAAAGCCACTTCTGTAGCCTGACGTACTCCTACCACTATTAAAGCTATAATCGAAATAACCCATACCGAAAACATCAAGTATTTCACGATGTTACTCACTGGTTTTGAGTTAGATATCAATATTCTGAAACCTAAAATCAAAAGTACAACAAACGGAATTCCGAAAGCGAAGAAAAATAAAATCATCAAAACCCAAATCGGAACTTCTGAATAGTTAAAAGCTTCTGATATTCCTAACCAAGGTAACTGAAAGAACTCTGTCGAACCTAAGGTAAGCAAAGCAATTAGCAAAGAAACCAAAGCTCCTACAGCAAACAATATGATAAATATTCCGATAATCTTACCGATTACTTTTAAAAATCCTAAAAAAAAATCACTTATCGAACTTCCTACTTTCTTGGCTCCTTTTTGGGCTTGATTTTTATATTTTTCGTAATCAATATCGCTCACTTTTTGCGAAATACTATCAAACTCTTCTCTAACTTTTTTTTCGATGCTTGATATGGTTACAGCTTCACCTTTCATCTCTAATTTTTCGGAAGTAGTCTTAGCCTCAGGCATAATTATCCAAAGAATAATATAAGGAAGTATTCCTATTCCGTAGAAAAAGAACAATACCAAAGCTATAACCCTCAACCATACTTTATCAATTCCGAAGTAATGCCCTAATCCAGACAAAACTCCTCCTAAAACTCCCTCATCCGTATCCCTATACAGTTTTTTGGTTTTCGGGGTATTATAACTTGATTGGGGTGTTGGTTCTTCGTTATCCAAACGATAATCTTGTGGTTCTCCCATCACAGCTATTACTTCGTCTAAATCTTTCATCGAAATAACTTGTTTGTCAGATTTAAGCTTTTCAGAAAACAATTCAGAAAAACGAATTTCTATATCTGACATAATTTCATCTTTTCCATCAGAATTTGACAATTGTTTTTTGATAGCTTCAAAGTATCGAGATAACTTTAGATAAGCATCTTCGTCGATGTGGAAGAACATTCCTCCTAAATTTATGTTAACGGTTTTATTCATTGTGATTAGATTTCGAGTTAGTAATAATATCAACAGCTTGTGATAATTCGTTCCATGTTTCTGAGAGTCCTTCTAAGAATATCTCTCCATCAGAAGTCAGTTCATAGTACTTTCTGGGAGGTCCGCTTGTAGATTCTTCCCATCTATAGTTAAGCAATCCATCATTTTTTAATCGTGTCAAAAGCGGATAAATAGTTCCTTCTACCACCAACAACTTAGCGTTTTTGAGTGTTTCTAGTATCTCCGACGTATAAGCTTCTTTTTTCTTTAAAACCGACAGGATACAAAACTCCAAAACCCCTTTACGCATCTGTGCCCTTGTGTTTTCTATATTCATAATAATATATTTATTTATAATTTAAAATCTAACAGCCTGTCATCCAAATACTAAACACTACCAGCTATTTGATGATGCAAATATACATCCAAAGAAAGATACTATGCAATACAAAGTACCGTGTTTTAACTTATTTTTAACTTTTTAGACTTCATCAAGAACAAACAAAAGCAACTTAGAAACAATATTTTAGAAGATACTCAGGGAATTTTGATTAAATTTGTTGTCTAAAAAAAACACATATTCTTTATGGAATTCACTCCTTCTAAACTAAACTCTTTTTTGATGTTCAAACTTCCTTCTGCTTATATCAGTGGAGTAAGAGTTCAAAACATAAACGAAAAAGAATGCAAAGTAAAAGTTACACACAAATGGATTAACCAAAATCCTTTTAAATCGATGTATTTTGCTGTTCAGGCTATGGCTGCCGAACTTTCGACGGGAGCCTTGGTAATGTATCACATCAAAAAAAGTGGAAGAAAAGTTTCGATGCTTGTTTTTTCTAACCAAAGTAACTTTACTAAAAAAGCAACCGGTAGAATCGTCTTTACTTGTTCTGAAGGAGCAAAAATAGAAGAAACTATACAAAAGGCTATTAAAACAGGAGAAGGACAAACCTGTTGGATGAAATCTATTGGAATAAACGAAAAAGGAGAACAAGTATCCGAATTTAATTTTGAGTGGACCATAAAGGTGAAATAAAAATGTGAGAAAACACATAGAAAGAATAAAAAATGGATTTGTTAGAATATCTCGAAACTATAATTACCCCAGAACGAAAAGAACGATTTATCGAAGTATTGCAATACCGCTCAAAGCATTTTACGGTTGCCGTTGAAGATGTATATCAATTACACAACACCAGCGCTGTAATGCGAAGTTGTGAAGTTTTTGGCGTACAAGAGCTCAATGTTATCGAACAGCGATTCGGAAAGCGAATTGACAAACAAATTGCAATGGGAGCCCAAAAGTGGGTAGATATTATAAGACATAAAAACAGTTTAGACTGTATAACAGCTTTGCGAAAAAAAGGATACCAAATCATCGCCACCACACCACACAACGATTCGGTTTATCTCGAAGATTTTGATATTTCTAAACCAAGTGCTATTTTTTTCGGAACAGAAAAAGAAGGACTTTCTGACGAAGTGATGCAAAATGCAGATGGATTTTTAAAAATTCCGATGGTAGGATTTACAGAAAGCTTAAACATTTCGGTTTCGGCTGCTATTATTATCCAAAATCTAATGCAAAGACTTCGTGCTTCTGATATTAACTGGAAGCTATCAGAACAAGAAATACTCGAAAAACGACTAGACTGGACCAGAAAATCAATCAAAGACATTGACTTTATAGAAAGACGCTTTTTTGAAAGTCAACACTCCGAAAAACAACGTTTATCTTAAAAAATCACAAATAAAACTTACCTTTGTAGCTCAAAAGAACTTAAAAATGACAGAGGGAAACTTTGTAGATTACGTAAAAATATATGTAGCCTCCGGAAAAGGTGGTCGAGGATCTTCACATTTACACAGAGAAAAATTTATTGATAAAGGAGGTCCTGACGGAGGAGATGGAGGACGAGGTGGACACGTATATTTGGTAGGAAACCAAAATTTATGGACACTTTTTCATCTAAAATTTCAACGACACATCAAAGCAGGACACGGAGGAGACGGTGGAAGTTCTAGAAGTACGGGTGCTGACGGAGAAGACAAATTTATCGAAGTACCACTCGGTACAGTAATCAGAGATAAAGATACGGGAGAAGTTCTATTTGAAATTACAGAACACGGAGAAAAAAAAATACTGGCAAAAGGAGGCAAAGGAGGATTAGGAAACTGGCACTTTAGAAGCGCAACCAATCAAACTCCTCGCTACGCCCAACCAGGATTAGAAGGAGAAGAATTAGATGTTATTCTAGAACTAAAAGTATTAGCTGATGTAGGACTAGTAGGGTTTCCGAATGCAGGAAAATCAACCCTATTGTCTGTATTGACCTCTGCAAAACCAAAAATTGCAGATTATCCGTTTACAACCTTAAAACCAAATCTAGGGATAGTAGCCTACAGAGATTTTCAATCGTTTGTAATTGCAGATATTCCCGGAATAATCGAAGGCGCTGCCGAAGGAAAAGGCTTAGGACATTACTTCTTGCGTCATATCGAACGAAATTCTACTTTGTTGTTTTTGATTCCTGCAGATGCAGCAGACATCAAAAAAGAATATGAAATACTCTTAAATGAGTTAACGCAATACAACCCTGAATTATTAGATAAAGAAAGACTTGTGGCTATCTCAAAATCAGATATGCTCGATGAAGAACTCAAGGCAGAAATGAAAGTTGAACTCGATAAAGAGTTTAAAGGAATTCCTTATTTGTTTATTTCGTCTGTTGCTCAGCAAGGCCTAACCGAATTAAAAGACAAACTTTGGAAAATGCTTGATAAAAGCGATAGCCAATCATGATAATATGACCTCTTTTGAACAACAGCTTTGCAATGCAACAGTCTACAGAAAGTCAAGAGACTTTTTTAGAGACAGTGTTTTAAAGAGACCCGAACTAATCAAACAAGTTACGAACATAGCTTTTGATTTGGAAAACGAATTCCACTACAAGGGCTGTTGGATAATCGAACTGTTGGCCTTGTCAAAAATCGAGCTGCTCCTTCCGTATCTCGATAAATTTTGCAATACAGTTTCAATGTATCGAGATGATTCAGCAATTCGAGTAATGGCCAAAACTACTTTTTTGATTGTAAAAGAAAACTATTCTCAACAACCTTTATTTGAGCTCTCAACCAAACAAATCGAACAGCTGACAGCATGTGCTATAGACTGGCTTATTTCAGATCAAAAAGTAGCCGCTAAATCTTTTGCTGCCGAGACTCTTTTTATATTAGGAAAACATCAAGCTTGGATCTATCCCGAACTCAAACAAATACTGTCGGACGGATACAACCATCACTCGGCTGCTTATAAAGCTACAGCACGAAAAATTATAGGACAAATAAAGTAAACCCCATAAAAAAATCCCGAAATGATATTTCGGGATTTTTAATTACTTTACAATATTTTTATTCTAAAGAATAGTCCGTTAACGATGAGTTCTTTACAAACCCCGGTCCTATTTCATAATGATAAATAACACCTATATTTTTAGCATACCAGATGTCTGTGTTAACTTGACCTAACAAGGTTTGCCTAGTCATTTTTACTTTTATTACATCGGTATAAGTCTCTCCATTTACTTGAGCAGAAACATCTTTTGCAACTATAATTCCTTCTACAACTATAGCTCCTTCTTGTTCGTATTCCTGACCAGCTACCACATAAGTGTAGTTAATAGAATGTGTCTCCTCCCAAGATTCTCCTTCACTAAGATGATCTTTAAGTATAGTATATTCTATAAGATCTATATTTACACTGTATCCTTCCAAATTATAGTTTTCATTCTCAATCCTCACAAAATAGTCACCTTCGGTTTTACGCAAATAACTGTCGGATGTATGACCATCTTGTAAAAAGAAACCTGCACTGCCTAACTTATAGTAATTATTACCTGCAATACTTGCTGTTGAAGTGATGTTTAAGGTTGTATTGCTAGAATAATTCCAAATGTTACCTGCTGCCATCGGAAAATAATCTTCACTTGCAGGAACCTCTGGATCTTCAGGGTCCTGAGGGTCTTCTGGATCCGGGTCCTGAGGGTCTTCCGGATCTACTGGATCTGGATTCACTAAATTACCGGTAACGGACACATTCGTAAAAACACCTTGTGTAAACGAAATAACCTCCTCCGAATCATCTAATTTAATTCCGGTAAAACCAAAAGTACCTGTAATTGTTTTTTGCTGATAGTTGATCGCAGTAATAGCCAAAGTAGCATTACTTTCTCCTAAATTTGTATACGTATCACCCGATGGAGTAATGTAAGACATGCTTATATCATCGCCAGAATAAGTACCGGTCTGATCTCCTTCTATCATAAAAATAAAAACTCCGGAAGCATCCTCTGCAGTTAACGAAATTTTATTCTGTACAAGAATCGCCTGAACATTATTGGTAGTATAGGTGCTATTGTTAAATTTAACCGAAAATACACCTTCGTCTGTTACAGGTGTAGTAGGCTCAATACCATTGTCCAAAGGTTCAGTCTCACAAGATATTAACCCTATTAAGGCAAGAAAGAATACCGAAAGCCTTGTAAATATATTTTTCATCTGTGTTAAGTTAAATTAAAGCTCCCAAATATAATCTTTTTTTGCAAAATCTAAAATATAACATAAAATTTATTTAGATATATTATGCAAGCATAGTATTTTTTATTATATTTGGGCAATTTTATATGAGCATTTTAGATTATGAAAGAAAAAACTATTGATTATATTCTTCGTGGAACATGGCAAGCAGTAGCCAGACTCTATAACGAAGAAGCGTCAAAATATGGAGCAACAATGGCATTAGGGTTTACTTTACTAAGCATTGACAAAGAAGGAACTCCATCAACGGCTTTAGCTCCAAAAATGGGAATGGAGCCTACAAGCCTTACCAGAACACTAAAATCTATGGAAGAAAAAGGATTGATAGTGCGAAAAAAAAATCCGAATGACGGAAGAGGAGTAATTATACACCTTACAAAACTAGGAATCGAAAAAAGAGAACTCTCCAAAAAAACAGTTCTAAGATTTGACGAAGTCATACAACAAAACATTCCGCAAGAAAAACTCAATACATTTAAAGAAGTATCTCAAACAATACTAACATTAATAGAAGAAAGAAAAATTTTTAATCATAACGAACAATGAAAAGACTAATTAAAAAAGTTGCTGTAATTGGTTCGGGAATCATGGGTTCAGGAATTGCTTGCCACTTTGCAAACATCGGAGTGGAAGTATTACTCCTAGACATTATACCCAAAGAACCAAATGAAGCCGAACTCAAAAAAGGCTTAACTATCGAAGACAAAGCCGTACGAAACAGAATCGTAAATTCTAATTTACAAGCGGCCTTAAAATCAAGCCCCTCACCTATCTATCATCAAAAGTTTGCTTCTAGAATCACAACCGGTAACACAACCGATGATCTAGAAAAAATCAAAGATGTCGATTGGATTATCGAAGTAGTAGTCGAAAGACTCGATATCAAAAAAGCAGTGTATGAGCAAATCGAAAAGTACCGCAAACCCGGAACATTAATTACATCAAACACTTCTGGAATTCCGATTCAGTTTATGAGCGAAGGCAGAAGCGAAGACTTTCAAAAGCATTTTTGCGGAACACACTTCTTCAACCCGGCTCGTTATCTGAAACTATTCGAAATCATTCCAGGACCACAAACCTCTAAAGAAGTATTGGATTTCTTGAATGAATACGGAGAAAAGTTCCTCGGTAAAACATCAGTTATAGCCAAAGATACTCCAGCATTTATCGGAAACCGTATCGGAATCTTCGGAATCATGAGTTTGTTCCACCTTGTTAAAGAAATGGGACTTACTGTGGAAGAAATTGATAAACTAACCGGACCGGTTATCGGACGACCAAAATCAGCTACCTTCAGAACCGTAGATGTAGTCGGACTCGACACCCTAGTTCACGTAGCCAACGGATTGTACGAAAACTGTCCGGAAGACGAAGCACATCAACTCTTTAAACTTCCAGACTTCATCAAAACCATGATGGAAAACAACTGGCTCGGAAGTAAAACCAAACAAGGATTCTATAAAAAAGTAGATAAAGATATCTTAGCACTTGATTTAGACACCTTAGAATATCGTCCGCAAAAAAAGACTTCCTTTGCGACTTTAGAACTTACTAAAACCATCGATAAACCTATCGACCGATTCAAAGTATTGGTAGGCGGAAAAGACAAAGCAGGAGATTTTTACCGCAAAAACTTCACTGCTATGTTTGCTTACGTGGCCAATCGTGTTCCTGAAATCACAGACGAATTCTATAAAATAGACGATGCTATGAAAGCAGGTTTCGGTTGGGAAAACGGTCCGTTCGAAATATGGGATGC
>CAZOQH010000068.1:2749-11295 GCA_964581855.1 uncultured Flavobacterium sp. | reverse complement strand
CTGATTTTAAAACTACTTCTTCAAAAGTAGCATCTGTTATTTCTAAAGCCATAATTTTATTGTTTTGTTAAATGACAAATTTACAATTTTATTTTTAATTGTTTCTTAAAGAACTATCAACTTTTATTATAGACCAATAAATAGCGGTAATTAGCTTCTCAAAATTTTCTCCATTTTTCTTCCTTTGGCCAATTCGTCAATCATTTTATCCAGGTAGCGTATTTCACGCATTACCTTCTCTTCTATTTCTTCAACTCGATAGCCGCAAATCACACCTGTAATCTTAGATGCATTCGGATTAATTTGAGCTTCATTAAAAAAAGTTTCAAAATTGGTTTTTTCGTCCAGATGCTTTTGCAAAGTATTTTGGTCGTATCCTGTCAGCCAAAATATAATCTGATTCACCTCTTCTTTTGTACGCCCTTTTTTCTCTGCTTTTGCGATATAGTGTGGGTAAACACTTGCAAAAGACATTTTATAAACACGTTCTAAGTTTTTCATTTTTAAGTCATTAACAAGCAAATTTACAAAACTTATTTATTGCATTACAATCAACTTAGTAATCCCGCTATAAGATACTTCTAAAAGAGCTCCATCTATAACTACTACTGATTTATAACTTATGACATCTGCTGTTTTACTAAATTCCAGAAGCTGAATAGTTCCTTTTTCTTGTTTTTCTACCTTAATATTTTGGCCTCCAATTCTAATGTGATGAATTTTACTAAAAAACAATTCGTCTTCGGTATCCAAGAGTTTTATGGTTCCGTTTTCGGTATGAGTCAAAGGAGTAGCGAATTCGATATCCAAATAGATTTTAGAATTTTCTGAATCATTTATTCTTTTTCCGTTAAATGCTATTAAAGACCACAGAGCATATTCTTTTCCGTCAATTACTCCTGAACCCAAAAACAACAACATTGAGTTATTGATGCTCAATTCATTTCCTTGAAACTGAATAGTATTATGTTTTATCATTATCTTAGAGTTTATTGATTCTAAAACAGAAAAAGGAGCTTTGACCTATTCGCTCCTTTTTTGTACTCTTATTTTTATAGTTGAATTGTATTTTTACGAAAACGATAATACAAAATAATTTTTCTTACCGCTTTGTAATAAAACAAATTTATCATTTATTAAATCACTTGTGGTGAGTGTAAATCCTTCCTGAACTTTTTCGCGATTTACAGAAATCGAATTTGCTGTCAAAGCTCTACGTGCCTCTCCATTGGATTTAAAAAACCCTGATTTTGCGTTTAACACATCCACAATATCGATTCCGTTTTCTAAATCAGTTTTTAGAATTTCGGCTTGTGGTACACCTTCAAAAACTTCTAAAAACGTTTCGGAGTCCAACTGTTTCAGATCATCGGCAGTCGAGTTTCCGAATAAGATTTTCGATGCAGAGATGGCCTTTTCTAATTCTTCTTTTGAATGGACAAAGGTCGTAATTTCTTCTGCTAAGCGTTTTTGCAGAACTCTCAAGTGTGGAGCTTGATTGTGTTCTTCAATCAGATTATCAATTGTTTCTTTATCTAAAAAAGTAAAAATTTTGATGTATTTTTCTGCATCTACATCCGATGTATTAATCCAATATTGGTAGAATTTATAAACTGATGTTTTATCAGCGTCTAACCAAATATTACCTCCTTCTGACTTCCCGAATTTTGTTCCGTCTGCTTTGGTTACTAAAGGGCAAGTCAAGGCATAAGCTTTAGCTTCTCCTCCTTCGCTCATACGTCTTACAAGTTCTGTTCCTGTAGTGATATTTCCCCATTGGTCCGATCCTCCCATTTGAAGCAAACAGTTGTAGTTTTTATATAAATGGTAGAAATCATAACCTTGAATAAGTTGATAAGTAAACTCAGTAAATGACATTCCTGCTCCGTCTGCAGCAAAACGCTTTTTGACAGAATCTTTTGCCATCATATAATTTACAGTAATTCTTTTTCCTACGTCTCTAGCAAACTCGATGAATGAGAAGTTTTTCATCCAATCATAATTATTTACCAATAGCGGAGCATTAGCATCTTTAGAATTAAAATCTAAAAAACGAGAAAGCACTCTTTTGATTCCCTCTACATTTTTTTCTAAGGCTTCTTCTGTCAATAAATTTCTCTCGTCTGACTTTCCTGATGGATCTCCGATCATTCCGGTAGCTCCTCCGACAAGTGCAATAGGTTTATGTCCGAAGTTTTTTAGATGAACTAGCAAAATAATCGGAACTAAACTCCCAATATGTAATGAGTCTGAAGTTGGGTCAAAACCAATGTAAGCCGTTGTTGGCTCTTTTAGTAATTGCTCTTCGGTTCCTTCGATTATATTGTGTACTAATCCTCTCCAGGTTAATTCTTCTACAAGATTTCTCATTTTTCAAAAAATTTTTGCAAAGGTACTACTTTCGCTCAAAAGTCGAAAACTATTCGAATAAGACTTGCCCTTACTTAAAATTATTTTACATATAAATATTGTGATATCCGAAAAACTTTAATTTCTTTGTTTCCTTCAATATTCATTATATTTGCAAAATTTCAAACAACAGAAACAGCGATGAAATACAACAGAATCCTTCTGAAATTAAGCGGTGAAGCTCTTATGGGTGAAAATCAATACGGAATTGACCCAAAACGCCTCTCGGAATATGCGGACGAAATCAAAAAGATACATGACAAAGGCATAGAAATTGCGATTGTTATCGGAGGCGGAAATATATTCAGAGGAGTAGCAGGAGCAAGCAACGGGATGGATAGAGTGCAAGGAGATTATATGGGAATGCTTGCCACTATTATTAACGGAATGGCTCTTCAGGGAGCGTTAGAAGACAAAGGCATGCAAACGCGTTTGCAAACAGCCTTAAAAATTGAAGCTATTGCAGAACCTTATATCAAACGAAGAGCAGTTCGACATCTAGAAAAAGGAAGAATTGTTATTTTTGGCGCTGGAACCGGAAATCCTTATTTTACGACTGACACCGCTGCAGTATTAAGAGGAATTGAAGTAGGTGCAGACGTAATCCTAAAAGGCACAAGAGTAGATGGAGTTTATACAGCAGACCCTGAAAAAGACGCTAATGCCATAAAATTCGAAACCATTACTTTTAATGAAGTTCTTGAAAAAGGATTAAACGTGATGGACACTACTGCTTTTACCTTAAGCCAAGAAAACAAACTCCCAATAGTGGTTTTTGATATGAATAAAGAAAATGCTTTACTAGATGTTTGTGAAGGAAAAAATATCGGAACAGTAGTAACCATTTAACTGTAAAACAATTGTAGACTTAATATTCTAACTAATATAAATACACTAACTAATAACCATTCATCAAATAAAAAAAATGGAAGAATTAGATTTTATAATGGACAGTGCTAAAGAATCAATGGAAAACTCTTTGATTCACTTAGACAGAAGTTTTTTAAATATCAGAGCCGGAAAAGCCTCACCTGCAATGCTAGGAAGTGTTAAAGTAGATTATTACGGTTCTCAAACACCACTTTCTCAGGTGGCCAACATCAATGTTCCGGATGCTCGAACACTAACCGTTACTCCTTGGGAGAAAAACATGTTACAACCAATCGAAAAAGCAATTATGATTGCAAATCTTGGTTTTAATCCGATGAACAACGGAGATAACATCATCATCAACATTCCGGTACTTACAGAAGAAAGACGTAGAGAACTAGTAAAACAAGCAAAAGCAGAAGCAGAAGATGCTAAAATTGGAATTAGAAATGCACGTAAAGATGCCAATAATGACATCAAAAAAATCGATGGATTATCTGAAGATGCCACAAAAGCTGCTGAGCAAGACATTCAAAACTTGACTGATAATTACATCAAAAAAGTGGACGAAATGTTAAGCGTAAAAGAAGTCGAAATCATGAAAGTGTAACCTTAGGGTTACATTTTTTATTTTGTTTTGTAGTGAAAAAATACTTTGTAATATATCGTCCATTCCTCAAGTTCCTGTTTTTATTTTTTATAACTTACGGAGTACTTTCATTTGTATATAATCAATATTTATCTCTATATGAAAATGAAAAATATCCTGTTGATCCGTTTACCGAGAGTGTTTCGTATCAAGTAAAATTTATATCAAATAATTTTTTAGGAGGTAATACCGAAATTTATAAATACATTGGTGACAAATGGACTATATTGGCATACAACGACCAAAGTATTGCACGAATAGTTGAAGGTTGTAATGCGATTAGCGTAATGATTCTCTTTGTAGCATTTGTAGTCGCTTTTGCAGGAAAACCCAAAAAAACAATAATATTCATACTTGTTAGCCTTGTTTTAATTCACATTCTAAATCTTTTTAGAATTGCTCTATTAGGTGCGCTTTTATACCATTATCCACAACACTCTCACCTGACTCATGGGGTTTTATTCCCTTTAATAATTTACGGTTTTGTTTTTGGCTTATGGGTTGTTTGGGTTAAAAAATATTCGGGTTTTATCCCACAAAAAAAATGAGTCGATTAAAAAAAAGCATCGTTGTTTTGATCTTTATAATCGGATTAATTCTCGTGAGAATGTACGAGAGTGCCTGGTTTTATGATCCTTTTTTAAATTATTTTAAGGGCAGTTATAAAGAGAACCCCTTTCCTGTTTTTAACAATTTTGAACTGTTTGTAAGCATCGGTTTTCGATACCTATTAAACACTATTTTCTCGTTAGGTATTATTTATTTCTTGTTCAACGACAAAGACTTCCTAAAAGTTGCTGGAGTTTTATATTTACTATTTTTTGTGATTCTTATTACAATATTTCTTTATATCATAAACTACACGGACCACAGTAATAATTTTACTCTTTTTTACATTCGTAGGTTCTTAATCCAGCCTTTATTTTTACTTATTTTTTTACCTGGTTTTTATTTTCAACTCAAAACACAAAAATAACTTTATAGATTCTACGCAACCTTTACACTTTATATGCATCATTATAAATGAGTCTACAGCAAAAAACCTTAACAATTCTTTGGGTTTAATTTTGTATTTTTGCCGTCGATTTTAACATGCTATCAAAAGTATTTATTATATTGCAAGTAATAATACGATTGTTGCGTCCAAAACAATAATGCGTCCAAAACAATAATATGATACTATAACAAAAGCGTATTGTTGTTTTTGATAGAAACTTTAAAGATATAATGAAAAGAATACTTATTACAGGCGCAGCCGGGTTTTTAGGATCTCATCTGTGTGATAGATTTATCAACGAAGGTTACTATGTTATAGGTATGGACAACCTGATTACAGGGGATCTAAAAAACATTGAACATCTATTTAAATTAGCAAATTTTGAGTTCTATCATCACGACGTAACCAAATTTGTTCATGTCCCCGGAAAGTTAGATTATATCTTACACTTTGCCTCTCCTGCTTCTCCGATAGATTATCTTAGAATTCCTATTCAAACCCTTAAAGTAGGATCTTTAGGAACGCACAATCTTTTAGGATTGGCTCGAGTTAAAAGGGCTAGAATTCTTATAGCTTCTACTTCTGAAGTATATGGAGACCCTCTTGTTCATCCTCAAACCGAAGAATATTACGGAAACGTGAACGCTATCGGTCCGAGAGGAGTTTATGACGAGGCCAAACGTTTTCAGGAGTCAATAACTATGGCTTATCATACTTTTCACGGATTAGAGACCAGAATTGTTCGGATTTTTAATACATACGGACCTAGAATGCGATTGAATGATGGAAGAGTAATTCCTGCTTTTATTGGACAAGCATTACGAGGAGAGGATTTAACCATTTTTGGAGACGGAAACCAGACGCGCTCTTTTTGTTACATCGATGATCAAGTAGAAGGAATATTCAGATTGTTGCATAGCGACTATCACCTTCCGATAAATATCGGAAATCCGGACGAAATTACTATAAAAGATTTTGCCGAAGAAATCATCAAGCTAACAGGAACTCATCAAAAAATAGTTTATAAACCGCTGCCTACAAACGACCCTTTGCAGCGCCAACCCGATATTTCTAAAGCAAAAGAAATTTTGGATTGGGAACCCAAAGTTTCTCGTTCCGAAGGAATGAAAATTACGTATGAATATTTCAAATCTTTACCAAAAGAAGAGTTATTAAAAGAAGAACACAAAGATTTCCAACAATACATCAATTAAGTGAAAAAGAAAACAGGTAGATATTCGGGATACATACGTCCGTTCTCTTACGCTTTAGATTTGCTTACGATTAACGTATTGGCCTTTCTGATGTTAGGAGAGCATCTCAATACTATTTGGTATCATCTCTTTATTTCTGCTGCTTGGATTTTTATTGCTTGGAATATTGATTTTTATGAAGTGTATCGATACACAAAAGTCTTGCGTATGGTCGGAAGGCTAATCAAACAATATATTGCATATTTAATTCTAAACTTTGCCTTTATCGGATTTTTCTGGAAGTTCTCCAAACCTTCGGATATTGTTTGGTATGTTTCTACAGCGATTTGTGTAGTTGCCTTTTTTAAATTCTCCATATTTTACTTTCTTAAGCGATTTCGAGTGGTTTTTGGAGGAAACTTCAGAAGAGTGGTAATTGTAGGAAACGGAAAATCAGCAGAGCAACTAGCAGACTTTTTTAACGACAATCCTGATTATGGATATAAATTAGAAGGAATTTTTGATTTAAAAACTGATAAAGAAGAACAATTAAAAGAATGTTATAACTTTGTTTTAGAAAAAGGAATTGACGAAATATACTCGTCTTTATCCAATATTAACAACGAAGACATTAATGATTTGATTGATTTTACTGACAATAACCTAAAGACTCTCAAGTTTTTACCCGACAACAAACAGCCTTTAGCACGGAATCTAATCTATGATTATTACGATTACATCCCTATACTCTCGTTGCGAAATGTGCCGTTAGACAAAAGAGCTAATAAAATAGTTAAAAGAACTTTTGATATCATTTTCTCTTTATTGGTAATTGTAGGGATTTTGTCATGGCTCAGCCCTATTCTGGCAATTTTGATCAGACTCGAATCAGAAGGAGGAGTATTTTTTAAACAAAAAAGGAATGGACTTAATTATGAAGAATTTTACTGTTATAAGTTCCGTTCAATGAAAATCAACGCAAACGCTGATATTGATCAAGTTACTAAAAATGATCCGAGAATTACCAAAATAGGCGCTTTTATGCGGAAAACCAGTATAGATGAACTCCCACAATTCTGGAATGTATTAAAAGGAGATATGTCTGTGGTAGGACCTAGACCTCATATGATAGCAGAAACCGAACGATTCGTACAAAAAGTAGATAAGTTTATGGTAAGGCATCTTATTAAACCAGGAATTACAGGACTCGCACAAATCAATGGATACAGAGGTGAAGTAGAAACAGACAAGGACATTATACATCGAGTAAAATACGATATCTTCTATCTCGAAAACTGGTCGTTTTTATTGGATCTAAAAATTATAATAACAACTGTGTTTAATGCCATTAAAGGAGAAAAAAAGGCGTATTGATGGAAGGTTTAGTATCTATAATCACTCCTACTTATAATTCCGAAAAGTATATCCAACAAACCATACAGTCGGTTCGAAATCAAACCTATCAGAACTGGGAAATGATTATTGTGGATGATTGTTCGAGTGACGATACAATCAAAATAATTGAGGAAATCCAGAAAAACGAACCCCGAATTTCACTAATTAAATCAGATAAAAATTCTGGTCCTGCTATTTCTCGAAACAAAGGAATTGAAAAAGCAAAAGGAAAATACATGACCTTTCTGGACGCTGATGATATCTGGTTTGAAGATTTTGTTCAGAATAGCATTGATACTATTCATAAAAAGGGAATTCATTTTGTTTTTTCGTCTTATAAAAGATCTGATGAACAATTGAATTTTATTTATTCAGATTTTATAGTTCCTGAAAAAGTAACCTATACAGATATCCTTAAGTCTAACTCTATCAGTTGCTTGACAGCTTTTATTGATATTGGAGTGCTGGGAAAAAAGTTTATGCCAGAGGTTTATAAGCGTCAAGATATGGGATTATGGTTGAAATACCTCAAAGAAATTCCCTTTGCTTATGGAATAAAAGAACCTAAAGCTATTTACAGAATACGTGAGAACTCTCTATCAAGAAAAAAGTCTGATTTGATAAAATATCAATGGCAATTTTATCGAAAAGTAGAAAAACTATCAGTAATTAGTTCCATTTATTATATGGTGCAATGGGCTGTTAGAGGATTTCTGAAATACAGAAACTAAAGTTTAGATTCAAACTGCTTGAGCTTTCCTGCTTTTGTTCTTTCTAATGCATTTTTTCTTTCAAAAGTAAAGTGCAAATTAGGCTCAAGATATGTTTCTATAGCTTTTTGAACTTCTTTTATTTGTTGTGGAGACAAAGTTTTTTCACTCACATAATAAATTTCAAATCTATCAATTTGAGTTTGTTTTATTACAAACTCTTTTACATTGCCATCGTTTTCGATTACCGATTTTGTAATGTAATAAAAAGTAAGTCCGGCTGCTTTTTTTCCGCTCGGAAGAATGGCAAAATCATTAGTTCT
>CAZOQH010000068.1:0-2649 GCA_964581855.1 uncultured Flavobacterium sp. | reverse complement strand
CCAATAAAATCTAACGGTATTCCATAAAAACGAGCTTGGTATGATTTATTGAAATCAATTCCGTACCAACCAAATTTATCAATTATCGAAGCCCAAGTTAAGGCATGTGCATATTTATCTTTGGCAAAAATAAAAGGGTCACCACTTGAACCGGAAGTTTTATTTACAAAAACACTTTTCACAGAATAATCTTTTGAGAGCCGTTCCTGCAAAGGTCTTTGCAAATCTTTTTTGGTCAAAACAGGCAAGTCTTCCCATTTTTCAGGTAATTTATTCCCAACCAGATTTCTATAAAATTGATTGTTCTGAAAATGATACTTTACTATTTCCTGTTTTTTTTGCTCCACAAATTCTCGATATTCATTTTCTGGAATATTCAATATCTTTTGATATTCCTTTTGAGCTTGTTTTAAAGGAAATCCATTTAATTTGAGTGATAAATCAAAAAGCTTGAGCATCAAGAATAAATTTATTGCCTCAAAGATACTCAAAACTATGAATACCGTATGAATTTCTGTTTAATTTCCTAATTTTGCAAGATATTTTACACCTACAAATGAAAAAAGTAATTTTAATGATTTTAGACGGTTGGGGAAAATCACCCGACCCTAAAGTTTCTGCAATAGACAATGCCAACACACCTTTCATAGACAGTTTATACGTCAAATACCCTAATGCTTCGCTCAGAACAGATGGGCTAAACGTAGGACTTCCGGAAGGACAAATGGGAAATTCTGAAGTCGGACACACCAATTTGGGAGCTGGTCGAATTGTTTTTCAGGATTTGGTAAAAATCAACTTGGCTGTTCAAAATAAAACACTACAAAATCAAAAAGCATTAGTTCAAGCCTTTGATTATGCTATAAAAAACAATAAAAACGTACATTTTTTAGGATTACTTTCAGACGGAGGAGTACATTCTCATATCAATCACCTTAAAGGTCTTATAGACGCATCGGAAGCGTTCGGATTAAAGAATGTTTTTATTCATGCTTTTACGGACGGACGCGATGTTGACCCAAAATCAGGGATTGGTTTTGTACAAAACATCTTAGATTACACCCAAAACACCTGTGTAAAACTGGCTTCGGTTATCGGAAGATATTATGCAATGGATAGAGACAAGCGCTGGGAAAGAATAAAACTTGCTTATGACTTAATGGTTCACGGACAAGGAGAACATTCGCAAGATGTAATAAAATCTATTCAAAATAGTTATGACAATGATATTACCGATGAGTTCATCAAACCAATTGTAGTTACGGACGAGCAATTAAAACCTGTTACTACAATTTGCGAAGAAGATGTAGTCGTTTTCTTTAATTTTAGAACTGACCGAGGGCGAGAATTAACGGAAGCGCTTTCTCAACAAGATTTTTTAGAATTCGGAATGCATAAAATGAACTTGCATTACGTAACAATGACAAATTATGACGATACTTTTAAAGGAATTCAGGTTATTTATGACAAAGACAACCTAAATAATACTTTAGGAGAAGTACTGCAGAATAACGGAAAAACCCAAATCCGAATTGCAGAAACCGAGAAATATCCCCACGTTACTTTCTTTTTTTCTGGAGGACGTGAAGAGGCTTTTAAAGGCGAAAAGCGCATTTTATGTCCTTCACCAAAAGTTGCAACCTATGACCTAAAACCCGAAATGAGTGCTTTTGATCTTAAAGACGCACTTATTCCGGAATTACAAATACAAGCTACTGATTTTGTTTGCCTAAACTTTGCTAACGGAGACATGGTCGGACATACCGGAGATATGCAGGCTGCTATCAAAGCCTGTGAAGCTGTTGACAAATGTGTAAAAGAAGTAGTTGAGGTTGCACTTGAAAACAATTATACGACTTTAATCATAGCCGACCACGGAAATTGCGAAACCATGATAAATCCGGACGGAAGCCCTAATACAGCTCACACCACCAATCCTGTTCCGATTATTTTAGTGGGAAATGACCCTGAAATCGGAATTAAAGACGGAATCTTAGCTGATATAGCTCCTACCATTTTAGATTTAATGCACATCGAAAAACCAGAAATTATGACCGGAACAACATTAGTGTGCAAGCGTTAATCACCTACTAAAAGGCAAAAACCTCAATCAAGCATTTTCAATTTCGCTTATCACAAAAAACCCAAATTAAAAATAACCTCACAACATCTAAAACAGTGAGGTTATTTATTTTCAAGTGAATATTACACTAAATCGTGTTTTCTTTCGTTTGAAAATAAGGTTTTAAAAGAGTTCAGTAAAAAATTATATTTATTCATTATGAATATTAGTATATTTGCAGCCAATTTTTGTATAAAAGTGAAGAAGTTTTTTGTTGTTTTATGTTGTTTAATCGTAGGAAATTCTGTTTTTGGTCAGATTAATGAAATTGGTATTTTTGCGGGTGGTAGTAACTTTGTAGGAGATGTTGGAAAAGAAAATTATATAGACCCTAATAGTGTAGCATTAGGATTAGTATATAAATGGAATAAAAGTACCCGACACGCTTGGAGATTTTCGGTAATGCATTCTACCTTACAAATAGATGATGCCAATGCAGAGTCGTTAGCAAGACAACAAAGAAATTACGCTTTAGAAAATAAAATTACAGAGATTTCGGCCGGACTTGAATTTAATTTTTTTGAATT
>CAZOQH010000067.1:10270-11329 GCA_964581855.1 uncultured Flavobacterium sp. | reverse complement strand
GTCCGGAAATAAGTTGATGTAGGAATTTTCGATGGTATTTTCCTTTGAAAATTTCAATCGCCAAAGACAATTGACCGTTAAATTCTTGGTTGAGTTTATTCATGAACAAAATCGAAATGTCTTCGTGATGAATGTTCACAATGCTGTGTTCCATTGCATGCGAAAAAGGTCCGTGCCCAATATCGTGAAGTAAAATTGCAATATAAAGTGCTTGTTCTTCGTCTTTCGAGATTTCAACGTTTTTCTGACGCAGGGTTTCTACTGCTTTTTGCATCAAGTGCATACAGCCCAGAGCGTGATGAAACCTCGTGTGATGAGCCCCAGGATAAACCAAATAAGACAATCCCATTTGAGAGATTCTTCTTAATCGCTGAAAATATTTGTGTTGAACCAAATCATATATTAGTTCGTTCGGGATGGAAATAAACCCATAAATTGGGTCGTTAAAAATTTTAAGTTTGTTGGTTCTGCTCACTAGAATTTAGGTTGTTTGCAAAGCAAAGATAGAGAAATTAGCTTAAGTGTTTAAAAACAGTTTAAAATTGTTGGATTTATTCAAAGAGCTTCAACAGATTCCTTCAAAACCTCAACCGCTTTTTTCATTTCCTCAAAATTCAGATGCCCAAAACCAAGTCGTGTTGCACTAATGTTTTTGTTTTGATACAGAATGTTTTGCGGTAGAAATAAACCGTTTTTTCCGCATTCTTTTTTGAGTTTTCCTAGATTCAAGTTGTTTCTCCACTCCACCCAAAAAGCCAATCCCCCAGAAGGAACTTCAAACGAAATTTTACCTTTAAGATGTTGATTTAATAATTCCGAAAAATAATCTCTTCGTTCTGTATAAATCTTTTTGATTTTTTTGAGGTAACGGTGCATTTCTCCTTCTTCAATCCAATGGGCTAAAACCTGTTCTTTGATGATGTCTTTGTCCGGGTCTAAAATCTGTTGGTATTTGTATAGTTCTTGGATTAAATCAGCTTGAGCTACAATAAAACCAGCTCGAAACCCTGATGCCAAAGCCTTTCCGAATGATCCGATATAAACGACCATTCCGTTTGT
>CAZOQH010000067.1:0-10170 GCA_964581855.1 uncultured Flavobacterium sp. | reverse complement strand
CTGTTTGTTGTGAGTAAATTCTGTTTTGAAATGTGAATTCCTCGGGTTAAATTTAAGTAATTTACGAGTTGTGTTTTAAAATAATCAGAGCTTTCATTAGCTAATTGTTCCCACGATTTGTTCGGATTTTTGTTTTTTAGTTTCGAAAGGTAAATCTTTGACAATGCTTGTGTTTCAACCAATCGCATATCAGGAAGCCCTTCGTTAAACTGTAAAGGAATCGAACTTTTTTCGATAGGATTTTCCAAAATAGTTGATTTCTGAAACGAAAATCCTGAAATTAATTTAGGTATTTTTTCAACTGATTTTTGATTTTCGACTTTTGACTTTCTACTTTTCTGGTTACTAAGGATAAAGGTTCCTTTGTTCGGAATGATTTCTATCCAACCTTGAGCGTGTAAATCTTCAAAAGATTTGATAAGGGTATTTCGGTTTACCTCGAACGTTTTGCACAAAGTACGAGTTCCCGGGAGCTTTGTTCCTTCGGGTAAATAACCTAGCTGAATGGCTTTGATAAACTGATGAACCAACTGTAGATAAACTGCTGTTGGCAGATTTTTGTCAATCTGAATAAAGCTTTTAAACGGAATCTGAACCGGACTACTCATTTTGTGTAAACTGGACTATTTTAATAGTACGGAAAGATACTACTTTTGCCCGAAGTTTAAAATATTTTACCCACAGATGCACAGATAATATTTTATTGTGATTTTAAAAATTACACAAATTTCTTGAATGCTTTGCATTCAACATCTGTGGGGGTTATTTAATTTATTTAAGGAATTTACATCTGTGCATCTGTGGCTAAGCTCTTAAAAAAATGAACCGAAAAATGAAAAAACTATACTTTTTATTATTGCCTTTGGCTTGTATGGAATTATCAGCACAGATTGATAAAGACACGCTATCGATTCAGGAAATAGTTATTTCAGAGAATCGTTTTTCGACACCTGTTTCTGAACAAAATCGCAATGTGTATGTCATCGGTAAAGAGCAAATTCAGAAATTTCCTGCTCGAAGTATTCAGGAAGTTTTGCAATATGCTAACGGAATTGATTTAAGACAACGAGGCCCTTTTGGCTCTCAAGCGGATATTTCGGTTGACGGAGGAAGCTTTGAGCAAACCGTAGTGCTGCTCAATGGAGTGAAAATCATTGATGCACAAACGGCTCACAATATGCTCAACCTGCCTATTCCGATTGAAGCTATCGAAAGAATTGAAGTGGTTCGAGGCCCTGCAGCTCGGGTTTACGGAATTAATTCGCTTACGGGAGCCATTAATATCATTACCAAAAAACCGACCGAATCGGGAGTTTTGGCTAATATGTATGGCGGTTCAAATTTCGAAAAAGACGAGGAAGGTTCAGCAGATACTTTTTACGGAAACGGAATTCAACTCGGAGGAGTTTTGGCTAAAGAAAAACACCAACATTCGGTTTTTATGTCTCATGACAAAAGCAACGGATACCGGTATAATACAGCTTTTGAAAATAACAAAATTTTCTATCAAGGCAATTATCAAATCAGTAATTCGGATGAAATTTCTGCTTCATTCGGATACATTAATAATGGATTCGGAGCCAACGGATTTTATGCTGCTCCGGGAGACCGAGAATCCAGAGAAATTGTAGAGACTACATTGGCAAGTATTCAATCTAAACATTATTTGTCGGATAATTGGATGCTTATCCCTAGAATTAGTTATCGATATAATTACGATGATTATCGTTATTTAGGTCATACACAATCAGCCAGAAGCCAACATTATACTAATTCTATTTCAGGCGAAGTAAATACGACCTATCGGGTGAATAAAGGAGAATTTGGGTTTGGAGTAGAATTCAGAAACGAAGACATTAATTCATCAAATATCGGAGAACACAATCGAAATAATTTTGGATTTTATGCAGAATACCGGACAAATCTTACGGACAAACTCAATATAAACTTAGGTACATACCTTAATTATAACTCCGATTATGATTGGCAGATTTATCCAGGATTGGATGCCAGTTACGAGCTTACAGAGCGGCTGAAAATTGTCGGAAATGTCGGTACTAGTCAACGTATTCCGTCTTTTACAGATTTGTATCTCAATCAAGGTGTAAATGTTGGAAATCCTGATGTGCAACCCGAAAATGCGTTTCAATCGGAGTTGGGATTTAAATTCAGAAACAGAAATTTTTTGGTCGAAGCCAATTATTTTTACAGAAACATCAATGATTTTATCGATTGGGTTCGCCATACGGATGTTGATCCTTGGATGAGTAATAATTTTGGAGATTTAATCACAAATGGCATTAATCTGCGTTCGACTTATGAATTCAGAATTTCTGAAGGTTCTAAGTTCAATTTTATGTTGGGTTATGCTTATTTGGATTCGGAATTCGAAAATATAAATTCTGATGTAAACTCGAAATATATAATCAATTCGCTAAGACATCAATTTACCAATACCATAGATTTTGCTTACAACAGCTTTTCGGTTTTGTTGGCCACTCGATTTAACGAAAGACAAAACAGTCGGTCTTATTTTATAAATGATATTCGCATTAGCCAAAAAATAAATGATTTTACGGTTTTTGTAGATGCTCAAAATATTTTTAATACTACTTATTTTGAAGTAGGAGCTATTCCGCTTCCAGCACGTTGGGTGAGTTTGGGAGTGAAGTTTAGTGGGTTTTAAGAAACAAATAAATAGGTGAACAAAAAAACAGATTACTGAGGTAGTCTGTTTTTTGTTTGTATATAGTGCATTTCATCTATATTTCGAAAAGAAAGTAAGGATAAACTTGTTAAGAAACCCTGATATTTATCATATCTATAGCTTTTTTTTGTTCGGAGATTTGTACCATAATTTAAAACCTAAATAAGATGAGCAGATTATTTTTAAAAAGAGCAATGATTTCAATATTATTTGTATTTCTTGTTCAATTCGGATTCGCACAAAAAACTTTTCAACTGGATGTCAAGCCTGATTTAAAAGTTTCAGGAACTTCAACACTTCACGATTGGGAAATGCCTTCATCAACAGCAACAGGGAAAATGGTTGCTACAGAAGCAGGAGGCAAGTTAACAGAAATCAAATCATTAAGCATTACCATGCCTGCTGAAAGTATTAAAAGCGGAAAAAGAGCTATGGATAACAAAGCTTATGAAGCCTTAAAAACAAACAAAAACAAAAATGTAGTTTTTACTTTAAAAAGCGCTTCTAAATCAGGAGACACATGGACGCTGACAGGAACCTTTAATATTGCCGGTACCACTAAGCAAGTAAGTATAAGAGCAAAAGAAATGGCATCAGGTGGAGCTTATGGATTAAGTGGAAGTTATTCGTTTAAGCTAACTGATTACGGAATTACACCGCCTACCGCTATGATGGGAACTGTTAAAACGGGAGATGAAGTAAAGATTTCTTTTAATGTAAAATTCAAATAAAACCAAAATACTAACTTAAAAAACCAAAAAAATGAAAAAACTCACATTAAGCATTGTAGCACTCTTCGGAGTAGCGCTTGCAGGACAAGCTCAAGAACTTCGAAACTTTAGACCCTATGACAAAACTGGAATAAATGTTTTTGAGGCACCAAAAGATACCGTAAGCACATCGAATGATGTACACGTAAAAATAGGAGCAGCATTTGCTTTACAATACCAGGCTATTGATCACGAAAATAGCGGTTCTGTACCTTTGTATAATATTGGTAACAACTTTAACTTAGCAACAGCAAATTTAGATTTTGATGTGAAGCTGTATGATGGTGTTAACTTGCATTTAAGAACCTATTTATCTTCGAGACACCACCCAGAGCCATACGTAAAAGGAGGATACATTACTATTGATAAATTAGATTTTATCGAAAAAGATTTCCTGAAAAATGTTATGGATAGAGTAACTTTGAAGTTCGGACACATGGAGAATAACTATGGTGATGCACACTTCAGAAGATCAGATAACGCGCTGGCTATTTACAATCCATTTGTAGGAAACTATATTATGGATGCTTTTACTACTGAGGTTGGAGCCGAGGTTTATTATCGTCATAACGGATGGATAGGAATGGTTGGAGTTACTAACGGAAGACTAAACCAAGATGCTAAAGGAGGAACAAGCCCTTCGACTTTATTAAAATTAGGTTATGACAAACAAATCGACCAAGATTTAAGATTGAGATTGACAGGTTCTATGTATCATACTGCACACACCGGAAATGCGTACTTGTACTCTGCAGACAGAGCTGGTTCAAGATACTATTATGTGATGGAAGCTGTGGATGCTACTTCAAAAGGAAACTTCCGCTCTGGTAGATTTGACCCAGGATTCACTAACGAAATGACAGCGTTTATGGTTAACCCTTTTGTTAAATATAAAGGATTAGAGTTCTTTGGATTGATTGAAACTGTTTCAGGAAAAAACAATGCAGAGGTTGATACTAGAAATGCTACACATTTGGGAGCAGAGTTATTGTACCGTTTCGGAACTAACGAAAACCTGTATATTGGAGGTAGATACAATACTGTTGACGCTGAGCTGGCTTCTGGAGATGATGTTAAGATTGATCGATTTAATCTAGGTGCGGGTTATTTCATGACAAAAAACATCTTGGTTAAATTAGAGTATGTTAACCAAAAGTATGACGGATATAATAATAATAGTATCTTGCACGATGGTAAATTTAACGGATTTGTAGCTGAAGCTGTAATTGCGTTTTAATAATGAAATATGCGTGTCTTTGGTTTTTTAATCATGATTATGGTACTGATGGGTTTTACTCAAAACAAAAGTAATTACCTGTTAATAAACTCAAAGAAATTCACAGTAGAAGGTTCTACATCCATAGGTAATTTTACTTGTGATTATGATTTAAAAATCAAAGACACTCTTTTTTTGAATAAAAAATCAGCCCTGATTTATAAACTACCCATAAAAGAATTCGGATGTGGCAATTTTATGCTGAATCGGGATTTTAGAAAAACATTAAAAGAAAAAGAACACCCTCAAGTAACTATTGTTCTTTCGGATGTAAGACAAAGTGGAGTTAATTATCTCTATACCCTGCATCTGGATTTGGCAGGTAAGAAAAAAACTTTCCACAATCTTGTATTGATAAAACAAGGCAGAGGTTACAAAGGAGATTTAGAGTTAAAATTCAGTGATTTTAATTTAGTTGCTCCCCAAAAATTAGGTGGAGCAATAAAGATAAAAGAAGAAATACAACTCTCAATTTTATTAGAAACATAAACAACTTTTTTTCATAATTAGTACACAAAAAAAACACTTGATTCAGAATGAATCAAGTGTTTTTTTACTTTATTATTAAGCTTAATATGATTTATTTAGCTTCTTCTACCTTCAAAATCTCTAATTTTATTTCTCCGTTTTTAGAAGGCCAGTTTACTATGTCTCCGACTTTGCGTCCGACCATAGCAATTCCTTCATCTGAGAGAATAGACATTTTGTTCTTACTAGGTTTAGATTTATCAGGCATCACAAAAGTTACGGTTTTAGTTTCGTCGTTTGTGTGATTTTTGTAAGTTACATTTTTGTTCAGAATAACTACGTCTTCCGGAATTTCTCTTTTTAACAACTGCTCTGAAGTTCGAAGTTCTTCAGTAAGTAATTCTTCTTCCTGAATAGTTACTCTTTTTCTTCTTAAATGTTCTTTGATTAAGTCGTACAGACCTGTAGTTAAAATGATGTTTTCTGACATGATATTTTATTTTTATAGTTTTATATTTAGTATGATGCGCGACTCTTCATTATACGATTGACGATTTATTGTCAAAAGTTAATAGTATCATTACTAAACGAAATTGGAATTTTAAAAAAGCTGTAAGTCGGAATTCCCTGCCAAGAGCCATGGCAGGGCTTAGGACATAAACTCTTTCGAGTCTTTTAAAAAGATATCATCCGTTAAATACAGCAAAGACAAAATCAGACGAATTTGCCTATTGTTTTTCAGAAAATTTGATAAAAAATCCATAGCTATATTTTTAGTTAAAAAGATAACCTTACGAAAATACAGCTTATTTTTGAGATAAAAAAGTAAATTATCCTAACCAATTCTTAAAGTCTGAAACCCGTTCTCTACTTACAATGATTTCTTCGTTTTTAAAAGAATTAAGAATGATTTTGAGCCTGGAGTTGCTATAAATCTGAATTTCTTGAATAGCATTCAAATTTATGATGAACTTTCTGCTAACTCTAAAAAAATATTTTGGATTAAGTTCGGTTTCGAGTTGTTCTAAGGATAAATCTAGGAGATAGTTTCTGTTTTCGAGCGTATATAAATAAGTTCCTTTGTTTTCACTAAATATACATTCAATTTCGGAGGTGTTTACTATTTTTAGCTGTTGTCCGATTTTAATCGAAAAGCGTTCTTTGTATATTTTTTTGTTAGATAGGAAGATATCTTTAACCCAATTCAAATCAAATTGTTTGTTTTCAATTCGTTCGCGAAATTTGGCAAGGGCTTGTTCGAGCTCTTTAGGGTCAATAGGCTTTAAAAGATAATCGATACTGTTTAGTTTAAAGGCCTTTAAGGCATATTCGTCATAAGCTGTCGTAAATATTATAGCACTTTTTATGTCTATTTTTTCGAAAATCTCGAAAGACAATCCATCAGAAAGTTGAATGTCTAAGAAAATCAGATCGGGTTGTTGGTTTTCTGAAAACCATTTAATCGATTCTTCTACCGAATGTAACATCGTGCTGACCGGAAAATTTAACTTTTCGAGTTTTCTGCTCAATAGTCGAGCTGCAGGTTTTTCGTCTTCTATGATAACTATTTTCATCACTCCCAATTCTGATTTTGTTTTTTGTCTTTATTCATCAATTCTTTTATTTTTTCCTCTTCCCATTTTTTTCCTAAAAAAATGTTTATTCCAAAAGTGTTAAACGCATGAGCCACTATTCCAATTCCCCAAAAAAACGGAATCGAAAAGTTATTCCAACTAAAGAAGTTTCCGCTTGGGCTCCAAAACTGATAATTTCCGATAAGGATAATAATACTAATTATGACATATACCACCAAATGGGTATAAAAACTTTTGATTTCTTTTACTCTTTTCCGAGTAATTTCATATCTGATTTCTTCGTCTGTTGGTGTTTTGTTCATCAGTTCAATGTTTTTTTATAAGATTATTCCCATTTTTTAGGCCGATTAGCATCTTTTTCCATGAGTTCTTTTATCTTTTTTTCTTCCCATGTTTTTCCGTATCCAAAAACTTCAAATCCGTGAAAAGCCAGTCCCATTCCCCAACCTAACATCGGAAACCAAAACCATTTAAATTGCGGAGTAATATAAAGGTTGATAAATATAAGAAAAGGAATTACGATGCAATACGAGGTAAGGTTTACATAAAACTCTTTGATGTCTTTTACTCTTTTTTTAGCTTTGAGGTAAGCATTTTCTTTGTTAAATGACGAACTATCCATAATTTCTATTTGTTTGGTTAATATTGGTGTTTTTACTTTAAAGTACTCTTTTGACTCTTCTATAAGTACATTTCGCTTGGTTAAAATAGCATATCTACTGACTATGTTTTGAAGTCCGACTCCTTTTCTTTCAGAATCTAAATTGTCTTTTTGCTGTAGGTTGTTTTCTACAATCAAGTATCCTTTTTCTAAATAAATTTTGATGTGTAAAGGTTTTTGTTCGCTTGCAATATTATGCTTGATGCAATTCTCAAGTAAGAGTTGAAGTGATAGAGGAACAACTTTACCGTCATTAAAATTTTTATCTTCCGGAAAAGTGAATATAATACTGTTTTCGAAACGCATCTCTAGCAACTTCATATAAGTTTTTGCAAAATCAAGTTCTTCTTCAATCGGTACCAGTTCTTTGTTTTTTTGCTCCAAGACATAGCGGTAAATTTTAGATAAAGAGGTAGTAAAGTCTTGTGCTTTATGAGGACTTTCTTCAATCAAAGAACTTAAGACATTTAGACTATTGAACAAAAAATGAGGATCGATTTGATTTTTAAGGCTTTCGAATTTAGCAGAGGCCGTTCCTGCTATGATTTTCTGTTCCTTGAGTTTGTTTTCCTGAATGTGTTTGTAAAAATGTATAGCATGAAAAACTATTAATAGTATAAACGTTATAAAGAGACAGATAGAATAATGGGCAGGCTTTTCGTGGGAAATAAAATATTGGAAATCCTTTTTTTCAAATCCAACTACAGTTACAAAGCGAATCAAAAAAACAGCAGCAAAGCTTAAGAACAGACTAATAATAAACCCTAATACTATTCGGTATTTGGCCCATTTGTTATTTTCCCAATCAATATCATTATTAAAATACCTGAAAAAAAGTACATTAACAGTGGTGAGAGTTATTCCATAAATTAAGTAAATGAAAACTTCTTTTCCGAAAGCAGAATTCAGTGTAAATTCTCTACCACGTAAAGCTTCAAAACCCCAAGCCCAACTCGATATAATTGCACTGATAACAATCCCGATAATCAAAACTTTAAATAGAGTTTTAAAGAAAAGTTGAATGCTGTTTTTCATGTTGTTGATTTTAAAAATATGTATCATTAAAAGAGAATGTTCGAAATTATAGAAAAAACAAAAAGGATAAGCAAAATAATAACATTAATCATAATCTTTTGGTTTAACAGTTGATAATTGATTTTAAATTCTTGAGCAAAGGTGCAAGAATTATAAACTTTATAAAAAAGAGTTTATCCGAACTGTCATATTTGCTAGATGAATTGTATTTTTATACATTTAAACCTAAAAACATGAAGCCAAACATTAATATTCTATCCGAAGAAACCCTTTCTGATCAAAAGTATAACCTTAAAAAGTTTGTTTTCGAATACCACGAAGAAGGGAAAGAAAAGCAGTTGCAAACCAGAGAGGTCTTTCATCGAGGAAACGGAACAGCGATTTTGTTATACAACAAACAAAGTAAAACCGTATTGCTCACCCGGCAATTTCGTTTACCTACTTTTTTAAATGGAAATCCAGGAGGAATGCTTATTGAGGCCTGTGCAGGAACACTTGACGAAGAAAGCCCAAAAGAATGTATCATTAGAGAAACTCGAGAAGAAACCGGATACCATATTAAAGATGCTCAAAAAGTTTTTGAAGTTTATGTTTCTCCAGGAGCAGTTACCGAATTGATGTATTTGTATGTAGCTGAATATTCACCCGAAATGAAGCTAAGTCCGGGAGGAGGGCTCGACGAAGAAAACGAAAACATTCAGAATGTTGAAATTCCGTTTGAACAAGCTATTAAGATGCTTCAAAACGGAGAAATTCGAGATGCAAAGACAGTTTTGCTTTTGCAATATGTGCAAATACACAACCTGCTGAATAATTAAAAAAGTAATAAACATCACTTAAATTGATAAGTCCTAAAAAAATATTACTTTTATAGGCTCAAACAAATTATTTCTGTACTTATTATGATAAATAAAAAAGTAAATTCGGTTGAACAAGCACTTGAAGGAATTCAGGATTCAATGACGATTATGCTCGGAGGATTTGGACTTTGCGGAATCCCTGAGAATTCTATTGCAGAACTGGTTCGAAAAAACGTAAAAGACCTTACTTGTATTTCTAACAATGCAGGGGTAGATGATTTCGGATTAGGACTATTATTACATAAAAAACAAATCAAAAAAATGATTTCGTCTTATGTAGGCGAAAATGCAGAATTTGAACGCCAAATGTTAAGCGGAGAACTAGAAGTAGAGCTTACTCCTCAAGGAACATTAGCCGAGAAGTGTAGAGCAGCTCAAGCAGGAATCCCTGCTTTTTATACTCCCGCAGGTTACGGAACAGAAGTAGCAGAAGGAAAAGAGGTGAAGGTTTTTAACGGAAAACCTCATATTTTAGAGTATGCTTTTGAAGCCGATTTTTCAATCGTAAAAGCTTGGAAAGGAGACGAAGCAGGAAATCTTATTTTTAAAGGAACTGCACGTAATTTTAACCCTTGTATGTGTGGAGCCGCTAAAATTACTATAGCAGAAGTAGAAGAATTGGTTCCGGCAGGAGAGCTTGATCCAAATCAAATACATATCCCAGGAATTTTTGTACAGCGAATTTTTCAAGGAGAAAAATACGAGAAAAGAATCGAACAGAAAACAGTAAGAAAAAGAGAATAAATTATGGCTTTAGATAAAATAGGAATTGCAAAACGAATTGCAAAAGAGCTTAAA
>CAZOQH010000066.1:0-11625 GCA_964581855.1 uncultured Flavobacterium sp. | reverse complement strand
TTTGTTTTAATTAGCTTTTTTTTAATCAAAATATATTGCTAATCAAAAGGAATATAAAACACTGTTCTGATCTTAAAGTAGCCTTTTTTACTTGAGAGGCTACACTTAATTTAAAGGCTAAAGTAAATCTCTTTGTGTTCTTTCTTTCTTTCTTTAGTTGTTTTATAATAAGTCGATTTAGTGTCAACTTGTTTTAGGACGGGACAGGCAAAAAAATAAGGCTGCTTTAATTAAGCAGCCTTATTTGTATATTAGTATTTGATTATTCTTCTTCTGTTCTTACTTTTATTTCCATGTCTTTAGAAATTATACCTTTTGTAATAAGAAGATTATACCAATTGATTATTTTCTTTATATCTGATGCGTAAACTCTTTCTTTATCATAATTAGGGATGATTTCCGAAAAATAGTTTTCTAATGTGTTTTTATCTTCCTTATGAGAGATAGCTTCTTTATCGTCTTCTTTTTCTGCAATTGTTTTTAAGATTTCTGCTAATGGCTTTTCTCCTTCGTAGGTATAAACAGAGATTTCAGATAATAGGCTAACATTGTTTTGTAATCCTACGTTTATTTTTTTACCATCAATTAAAGACTCTGCTAGAAATCCTGATCGGGTTTGCACTTTTAATTCGTAAAGTCCGGGTTTTCCGGAAATAGCCAAAATTTTTTCTAAACTCATTTTAAAATAATATTTTTTAATAGGGTAGCAAATATATTTAATCTCTTAGGATTATCTTCCTTTTTTAACAGCAAATTTCATTCGGTAATCTGTATTTGTTTTACCTTCCATAATGTTTTTTAATTTCTTTTCAATCAAGCGTTTTTTGAAGGATGAAATCTTATCTGTGAATAAAATTCCTTCAATATGATCATATTCGTGTTGAATTACCCTTGCTCTTAATCCGTCATAGGTCTCGCTATGTTTTTGAAAATTTTCATCGTAATATTCAATTGTAATTTTATCTTCTCGAACGACATCTTCGTGTATACCAGGAATACTCAAGCATCCTTCGTTAAATGCCCAAAGCCCGCCTTCTTCTTTTAAGATTTTGGCATTAATAAATATTTTTTTAAAACCTTTTAATTCTTCTTGTTCTTGTTTAGACAATTCATCATTATCTGAAAAAGGTGTAGTATCTACAATAAACAAACGGATAGGAAGGCCCACTTGAGGAGCAGCTAATCCGACACCATTTGCATTATACATTGTATCAAACATATTTTTGATAAGTAAATCTAGTTCTGGATATTCATTTGAAATTTCCTCTCCTTTTTTTCGTAAGACAGAATCTCCGTATCCGATAATAGGTAAAATCATTTTTTAAAAAATTAAGACGCAAAGTTACTATTTTTGTTTAAAGCATCTTAGAACAAAGGGTTAAATTTTAATTAGTATAAAATACACACAATATCTTGGAGTAAATAACGCATTTTGTTTTCTAATAAACCCTTATCTTTGTGATTTAAATTTAATGAAATGAAAGTTGCAATAATAGGTGCTACCGGAATGGTAGGAGAGGTAATGTTGAAGGTTTTGGCAGAACGAAATTTTCCGATTAGTGAATTGATTGTAGTCGCCTCAGATAAGTCATTAGGTAAGGAAATTGAGTTTAAAGGAAAAAAATATAAAGTTATTGGTTTAGAAGAGGCTTTAAATCAAGTTCCTGATATTGCTCTTTTTTCGGCTGGAGGGCAAACTTCATTAAATTGGGCTCCAAAATTTGCAGAAAAAGGAACTACAGTAATTGATAATTCTTCTGCTTGGAGAATGGATGGTAGTAAAAAATTAATCGTTCCGGAGATCAATGCAGATAGTTTGACTTCAAAGGATAAAATTATTGCTAACCCTAATTGTTCTACCATACAGTTGGTTATGGCATTGGCACCTTTACATAAAAAATACAAGATAAAAAGAGTTGTGGTTTCGACTTATCAATCTATTACTGGTACAGGAGTAAAGGCTGTTCAGCAATTAGAAAATGAATTTAAAGGCGAAACAGGAGAAATGGCTTATAAATATCAGATTCACAAAAATGCTATTCCACAATGTGATGTTTTTGAAGAGAACGGCTATACTAAAGAAGAAATGAAGCTGGTTCGTGAAACACAAAAGATACTTAACGATATGACTATATCGGTTACTGCTACAGCTGTTCGGATACCTGTTGTTGGCGGACATAGCGAAGCGGTAAACGTGGAATTTGAAAAAGATTTTCACCTGAGCGAGGTTCGACAAATTTTACACCAAACCCAAGGAATAAAACTTCAGGATAATCTCGATACGTTTACTTATCCGATGCCTTTATATTCTCAAGGAAAGGATGAAGTTTTTGTGGGTAGAATTCGCAGAGACGAATCGCAACCTAATAGTTTAAATATGTGGATTGTAGCAGATAATTTGCGAAAAGGGGCTGCAACTAATACTGTTCAGATTGCCGAATACTTGGTTAAACATAACCTTATCAGAACAAAAGAAACTGTTTAAAAGAATTAAAATTGATTACAGAAAATAATATAAAAGAATCTATTCTAAAGGGAGAGGAACTTCCGTTGATGGAGCATTTTTATACCATTCAAGGAGAAGGAGCTTATGCAGGAGTAGCAGCTTATTTTATAAGAATCGGAGGATGTGATGTGGGGTGTCATTGGTGTGATGTCAAAGAAAGTTGGGAAGCAGCCAATCACCCGACCACTTCTGTTGAAGAAATGATAACCAATGTTAAGCGTTCAAAAGCTGAAATAGTAGTTATTACCGGAGGAGAACCGCTTACGTGGAATATGGGTATACTTACTCGAAGACTCAAAGAAGAAGGTTTTCGAGTACATATCGAAACTTCTGGAGCTTATCCGTTTACGGGTGTTTGGGATTGGGTGTGCCTTTCTCCGAAAAAAACGAAGCTTCCGGTAGATGAAGCTTATACTAAAGCTCACGAACTGAAAATTATTATCTACAATCACAACGATTTTCTTTTTGCAGAAGAACAAGCCGCTAAAGTAAATGAGGATTGTGTTCTATTACTTCAAGTGGAATGGAGTAAACGAGATAAAATGAATCCGATTTTGGTGGAATACGTGAAAAACAACCCGAAATGGAGAATTTCTGTGCAAACACATAAGTATTTGGATATTCCATAAAAGCTTAAGTTCTGGCTTTTGTGTCCTATAATCAAGACTTAAAACTATACTCTAGTACTTCCAAAAACACTTCTCGTTCAATTTCAAAGGCTCCTAAACTAGCCAAATGCTCGTTATATATCTGGCAATCCAAAAGCAAATAGTTTTGTTCTTTTAGATAATTGTTGAGCCAAGCGAAAGCAACTTTACTGGCATTCGGAACTTTAGAAAACATACTTTCGCCACAAAATATTTTGTTGCCTAAATCAACTCCGTAAAGTCCACCTACAAGTTCGCTATTTTGCCAAACTTCAACCGATTTTGCATAACCCAATTGATGAAGTTTGGTGTAGGCTTCGACAATTTCGTCGTTTATCCAAGTGCCTTGTTGCCCTTCGCGTTTGATGGTTTGACAGTTTTTGATAACTTCTTCAAAATTTTGATTAAAAGTAACTTCAAAAATCCCTCTGTTGATAATGTTTCTAAGGCTTTTTGAAGGTTTGTACTCTTTCGGAATCACTACCATTCTATATTCCGGACACCACCAAGTGATGGGTTCTGAATCATCATACCAAGGGAAAATTCCGTTTTTGTAGGCTAATAAAAGTCTTTCGACAGACAAGTCGCCTCCAATAGCGATGATACCGGAACTATGTACATTTTCAACAGGAGGAAAATAGAGTTGGTTTTTGAGTAGATACATTTTACTGTTTAAATAAACAGCACAAAATTACGAAAGATTTCTCGACTTTTGGAGCACCAAAATCTCTAGAATTATAAGTTTTCACGAACTTTTTTAGGAAGACTTTTTAGAACTAAATCATACGAATGATCTATCAATTCGAATATTAATTTATCAGAGAGGTCTTTGTTAAAATGAACTGTATTCCAATGTGTTTTGTTCATGTGATAACCTGCCTGAACGGCTTCGTATTCGGCACGTAGTTCCAAAGCATATTCCGGATTACATTTCAGATTTACAGAATGGTCACCTTCTTCCCATTTTTTGAGCGAAGTAAGGGCGAATATTTTTTCACCAACCTTAAAAACCAAAGTATCTTCGTCAAAAGGAAAATGTTCTGTTACTCCTTTTTTGGTACTGCAATAATTATAGAAGTCTTCAATATTCATAAGAAAAAAGAAAAGGCTACCTTTATCAGATAGCCTTTATTGAATTACATTTCTTGCATCATTCTAATTTGTTCTTGCATTTGCTCCATATAAGCGTCCCATCCTCCTACTGCTTGGATTTGTATAATGGTTACGATAATCATTAAAATTCCTAATACTATTCCGCAAATATTTAGTATTTTACCTGTTTTTACATTGTTAAACCCATCATATTGATCAGGATTTGAATTGTATAATGCAGTAGCTTTATTAGCTAATACAAGTCCAATAACTCCTAAAATACTTCCGAATATTGAACAGCAACAAGCTAAAACAATAGAAAGTATTCCTAATACTAAAACGGCTGTACTGTTGGGTAATTTTTGCTTTTCCATAAGTTTGATTTTAATAGTTTATATTTTGTTTAGTAATATATTAGTTTGTAAAAATAGGATACAACCATTACAACAGATGTAATAGTTCCGGTAATAAGAATAAGTTTGTGGTACGAACGTGATTTGTCGATAAAGTTAAGTCCTATAAAAATAAAGAAAACTATCAGTGGGTAAATAGCAGGATACATATAAAAAGCATCGACAAATTTTCCGTCTAATAAAAGGGCAATAGAACGTTGAATTCCACATCCCATACAGTCTATCCCGAAAAGTTTCTTGTTCATACAAGGCAACATATATTCTTCCATAACTCAATCGCGTAGTTTGTATACTGCAATTTTAAGAAAAAATTATGTATTAAAACTCATTTGGTAATATATTTTACAACAAAGTTTTCTACATTTGAAGTTAAATCTTTTTTATGAGAAAAATATTCTTTTATATTGCTATTATAGCAGGTGTTTATGCTTTTTACGAACAAACCAAACCTGAACCGAATGTATGGATTTCGGCTTCTTGTATTGTTGTATTTATGATTGGACTTTTATTTTTAAATAAAAAAACAACATCTAATTCTTTTTCGGATAAAGAAAATAAAGAGAATCAAGAAAATGATAAATAAAGGAGATAAAATAACGGTTTTAGACGATGCAATTGATGGGATTGTAACCGATATTAAAGGAAATACAGTTTATATTACCACAGACGACGGATTTGATCTGGAATTTGATAAATCTGAAGTGATTAAGTTAGGGAATGAATTAAAAAAATCAGCACATCAAAATATTTCTAAAGCCATTCAAGAAAAAAGTGAACCTGTAAAAAGAAGTTTTATAAAACAGAAAAAAGAAACCATCAACGAAGTCTCTTTTGATTTACATATCGAAAAGTTAGTCCGTACTACAAAGGGAATGCAAGCTTTTGATATGTTAGAACTTCAAATCACTACTGCTCAAAGACATATTGATTTTGCCATAAAAAATCGAATTCCGAAAATTGTATTAATACATGGAGTAGGAGATGGAAGACTCCGAGCAGAAATTGAATATATCTTAAATAGGTACGAAAATATTTGGTTTCAAGAGGCAAATTATCAACGTTACGGACAAGGAGCTCTCGAAATCAACTTTAAACAAAATGCAAGACGGGCTTTTTAGTATTCCTCTAAAGTAATACGAAGAAAATCTTAAATCCCAAATCAAAAAATGAAAATCCTATCTAATAAAGAAAACTTGCAAATCTTGTATGAAGACAATCACGTTATTGTTGTGAACAAAAGAGTTGGAGATATAGTTCAAGGAGATAAAACAGGAGATAAACCGCTTTCTGATGTAGTAAAAGAATACATAAAAGACAAGTATAACAAACCGGGAGAGGTTTTTTTAGGAGTAGTTCATAGATTAGACAGGCCGACTTCAGGAATCGTACTTTTTGCTAAAACATCAAAAGCATTAACCAGATTAAACGAAATGTTTAAAAACCAGGATGTGCAAAAGGTATATTGGGCTTTGGTAAAAAATAAACCTGAATCTAATCAGGCAAAACTCACTCATTATTTAAAACGGAATCCAAAAAACAACACTTCGAAAGCACATAAAAACGAAGTTCCGCAGAGTAAAAAAGCCATTTTAGAATATACACTTATCAAAAGTTTGGATAACTATCATTTGCTTGAAATCGAACTGCATACAGGAAGGCATCATCAAATTAGAAGTCAATTGTCGGCAATCGGAAGTCCGATAAAAGGCGATTTGAAATATGGTTTCGATCGCAGTAATCCGAACGGAGGGATTAACCTTCATGCAAGAAAATTATCCTTTATTCATCCTGTATCAAAAGATAAAATCGAAGTTACGGCTGATGTGCCAAACGAAAATCTCTGGGAGAAAATCTAATGATTGCTCTTACAACAACATTCGGAGTTTTAAAGTATTTGAATAAGTTAAAATTAGTTTAACTTGTAACAAAAGTTTAAAAAAACACACTATTATTGTACTTCAAATTAAAAAAACAACTATGAAAAAAACGCTTACATTACTATTAGCCTTATTGGTTTTAGCACCTTTTAGAGCAAAAGCTGATGAGGGAATGTGGTTCTTGATGTTTATCGGGAAAAACATTAAGGATATGGAAAAGATGGGCTTAAAGCTCACAGCTGAAGAGATTTACAGCATTAATAACAGCAGTCTTAAAGATGCTATAGTTCAGTTTAACGGAGGGTGTACAGCCGAAATTATATCTAAAGACGGATTGATTCTTACTAATCACCACTGTGGATACGACAAAATTGCAGAACTTTCGACACCCGAAAACGACTATCTTACCCACGGATTTTGGGCTAAAACCAAAAAAGATGAGTTGGCACCCAAAAACATATCTGTTCGTTTCTTTATCAGAATGGATAATGTAACGGATAGAATTTTAGGGTTAGTTGATGATTCTTTGACTGAAAAAGAAAGAGAACAACGCATCAATCAAGAAATTGCTAAAATCCAGTCCGAAAATGATGAAGGCGGAAAATATACGGTTTCGGTTCGTCCGTTTTTTCAAGGAAATGAATATTACTATTTTGTATATCAAGATTTTAACGACGTTCGTTTAGTAGGAACCCCACCAGATATGATTGGACGTTTTGGAGGAGATACAGACAATTGGGAATGGCCTCGTCATACAGGAGATTTCTCTTTGTTTAGAGTTTATACGGATAAGGAAGGAAATCCTGCCAACTATTCAGAAGATAATATTCCGATGAAGCCTAAGCATCATTTGCCTATTTCGCTGGCTGGAGTAAAAGAAGGAGATTTTGCTATGATTTTAGGATATCCAGGTAGAACAAACCGTTGGATGCCTTCAGGAGGAATCGAACAAAACGTGAAATTTGCATATCCGGCTTGGGTTGAAGGCTCAAAAGTAGCTATGGATGCAATGAAAGTTCATATGGATGAAAACCAAAAAGTAAAATTGGATTATGCTTCTGCGTATGCAAGAATTGCTAATTATTGGAAAAACCGTCAAGGTATGATTGATGCGCTTACGCTTCATAAAACAGCCGAAGTTAAAGCAAAATCCGAAAAAGAATTTAATAAATGGGCCAATAAAAAAGCCAATAAAAAACAGTATGGAAATGTAGTGGCTGACATTAACGAATATTATGCAAAGACCAACGAAAATGCTAAGCATAATAATTACTTATTCAGTATGTTACGCTCGAGCAATTATGTTGCAGTTCCGAATCGTTTGGGAGCACAACTATTGAACTATATCAACTCTAACGAGCCTAAACAAAAGGAGCTTCAACCCGCTTTAGAAGCAGCAATTAATGATTTGTATACAGATTTATATCAGCCATTAGAAAGAGATGTGTTGATAGCACAACTTAATTTGTACGCTAATAAAGGAGGTAAAAATATTGCGCCTTACGTAGCAGAATTAGCCGCTAAAAACGGAGGAGATTTTACAGCATATGTAGATAATGTGCTTAAAAATAGTGTTTTTACATCAAAAGAAAGCATCCAAAGGTTTTTAGAAAATCCGAGTGCAGAACTTATCACAAATGACGAACTCTTTAAACTTTCAAACGATTTGATGATACGTTACCGTGCTAAAACGGCAGAAGAAATCGCTTTGGACGAAAAATTTGCAAAGGCATTCCGCTTATTAGTAAAAGGATTAAGAGAATCAGGACTGAACAATATTCAGTATCCAGATGCAAACAGCACTTTGAGATTAACTTATGGTTCTGTAGTAACTTTACCAGAGCATCCAACACGTAAAAATGATGCAAAAGCAAACTATTACACCACACTTAAAGGTACCATTGCTAAGCACGACCCAAATCACGACGAATTTAATAATCCTCAAAAACTAATTGATTTATACAACAAAAAAGATTACGGAAGATATGCTAACGAATACGGTGAGTTATCGGTAAACTTCTTGACAAATAATGATATTACAGGAGGAAATTCAGGTTCTCCGGTGCTAAACGGGAAAGGAGAATTAATTGGTCTAGCTTTTGACGGAAACATCGAAGCTATGGCAGGAGATGTGATTTTTGATGATAAATTACAACGTACGATTAATGTAGATATCCGTTATGTATTATTTATCATTGACAAATTTGCGGATGCACAACACCTCATTGACGAAATGACTATCGTAAATTAAAAATAAGTAAAAAGGCCTTGAGAAATCAAGGCTTTTTTGTTTGGTGAAGGTCTGAAATAAACTTTACAATTCTTTTAGACTTTTCGGACTAGTTTTTGCATTACTTTTGTAAAAAATCGAAATAAGCTATGAAAAAATTTTTAAAATGGACTGCCATTGTTTTGGGGATTATTATTGTAGCATTAGCTGCAGCACCTTTTTTATTTAAAGATAAAATACAGCAAATGGTTATTCGTGCCATCAACAACAATTTAGAAGCAACGGTTGATTTTGATAAAATCGATTTGAGCCTCTTCAGAAGTTTTCCGATGGCAAATGTTTCTATTCAAAAACTGAGTGTTATCAATAAGGCACCTTTTGAAGGAGATACATTGGTTTATTCAGATAGAATTGACCTGAAAATGTCTGTTAAAGAGCTTTTTAAATCTGCTGACGAAACAATCGAGGTAGAATATTTTTCGATAAAAGACACTCAAGTAAATCTTATTTTTAATCCGGATGGATTAGGGAACTTTGACATTGCTATTAAAAGCGATGAAGACAAAGAAGAAGATACTTCCGAAGATTCAGGATTTTCGATGAAGCTACAAGGGTATGAAGTAGAAAATTTAAAATTTACTTACCTTGATCAAGCATCAAATATGAAAATGGTTTTGGACAAAATCAACCACAAAGGAACAGGGGATTTCACCAACTCAGTTGTGGATTTAGACACTTATACATCCGCTGTTGCTTCGTTTGATATGGACGATACAAACTATTTGAACAATGTAAACCTGATACTAGATGCTGATTTGAGCTTAGATTTGGAGAACTCTAAATATACTTTTAAAGAAAATATGGCAAGAATCAATAAGTTGCCTTTAGAGTTTGATGGTTTTTTACAGTTAAAAGAGGAAGGACAGGAATATGATTTGACTTTTAATACTCCAACAACTTCTTTTTCAAACTTTTTAGGACTTATTCCTTCTGCTTATTCCGGTGAATTAGAAAATATTACTACAACAGGCGATTTCTCGGTTAAAGGTTTTGTAAAAGGAATACTTTCCGAAACTACAATTCCGCAATTTGATATTGCCATGGCTTCGGATAACGCCTCTTTTAAATATCCGGATTTGCCAAAAACAGTTCAAAATATTATCATTGATGCCAAGGTCAGAAACGAAACCGGACTGACAAAAGATATTTATGTTGATTTAGACCAACTGTCGTTTAAAATTGACCAAGATGTTTTTAACGCAAAGGCAAAACTTCGTAACGTAACCGAAAATATGTTGGTGGATGCCAACCTTAACGGAACGATAAATTTGGCTAATCTTTCGCAGGCTTATCCGATTCAATTAGAAAAAGATTTAAAAGGAGTGTTGCGGGCTGATGTAGGACTCAGTTTAGATATGCTTTCGATTGAGCAAGAACAGTACGAAAATGTAAAAGCACAAGGAACGCTTAATCTAACAGGATTTGAATATGACGGAGAAGAATTGGCTAAACCTTTGGTGATTTCTGAAGCTGATTTAAAGTTTAATCCGTCTCACGTTGCACTAAATAAATTGGATGCCAAAACAGGAAAATCAGATATTCAGGCTACGGGAACTTTGGATAACTTCTACGGATTTATGTTCAAAGACCAAACGCTTAAGGCTAATTTTAATTTGACTTCAAATCATTTAGAAGTAGCAGATTTAATGACCACTTCTACTACCGAAACGAGTAGTGAAGAAACTACTGCAGCGCCTTCTGAAGACTTCAAAATTCCTTCGTTTTTAGATTGTATAATTTCGGCAAAAGCTTCCACAGTAGTTTATGATAATCTGACACTTAAAAATGTTTCTGGAAAACTGGCCATCAAAGATGAAACAGTTGCTTTACAAAACGTGGTAACTTCAATTTTTGGAGGAAATATAGGATTAGAAGGAACCGTTTCTACTAAAGGAATAAAGCCGTTATTTGATATGAATTTGAACTTAAATGCCTTGGATATTTCTAGTGCGTTTACTCAGTTAGAAATGTTAGAAAAAATTGCTCCAATTGCAGGAGTAATCTCAGGGAAAATAAATTCGACAATCAAATTAAACGGAAAACTGGATGCCAAAGAATTAACACCTGATTTAGCCACTTTGACAGGAGATTTGATTGGGCAATTCTTGGAAACAAAAGTAAATGCCGATAAGTCAAAATTACTTTCTTCGTTAGATTCGCATCTGAATTTTATTGATTTTGAGAAATTGAATATAGATAAGTTAAAAACACATCTAACTTTTGAAAACGGAAAAGTGAATATCCAACCCATCGATTTGAGCTATGATGATATCAATATTGAACTTGGAGGAACTCACGGATTCGATCAATCGATGAATTATGGAGTAACCTTTGATGTCCCTGCAAAATATTTAGGCAAAGAAGTCACAGGACTTTTGGCTAACTTGAGCGGAAACGAAGCCAATACGATGGCTGTTCCGATTAAAGCCAATATTACGGGAGATTTTTCTAATCCGAAAATTCAAACCGATATGAAACAAGTTGTGACTAATTTGACGAATCAAATCGTAGAAAAACAGAAAACAGAATTGGTAAATAAAGGAAAAGACGCTTTAGAAGAAGCCATCGGAAAAGACGTGGATATCCCAACTTCAAAAGAGGAAATCAATCAAAAGGTCGAAGAAGCAAAAGATGAAATTAATCAGAAAATCGAAGAGAAAAAGGAAGAAGTTAAAGAAGAAGCAAAAGATAAAGCAAAGGATGCTTTGAGAAATCTTCTCAACAAAAATAAAGACAAGGATAAATAAATAAAAAATCCCGTTCTCTAAAAGAACGGGATTTTTTTATTTTAATTAAATTT
>CAZOQH010000065.1:0-11753 GCA_964581855.1 uncultured Flavobacterium sp. | reverse complement strand
TTGTTCATAATGCTTTTATTAAGTTTATGTAAAGTTAGAAAAACTCTCTATATATACAATAAATATTCTTTTTAATAAGAATATAACACAAAGAGGCTACCATTAGGTGCCTCTTTCTTAACTTGTGCTGATATAAATTATTATAGCTCATTTCATCTCTAAATTCTTCGTTTGAGAGGTTTATTATGATATCACCGTAGGCGAAGGAATTTTGTTCAAAAAAACATAAAAAAACGTTAGCCATCCGAGTCACTATGTAGTTTTTGAAATTACTTTTTTATGACTTTTTCTGAAGTGAATAAGCAGTAATTTGTTATTTATCCTTTATATTATTAAGGAATCCATTTTTTTTCAAAATTTGGTTTTCTCTTCTCAAGAAATGCATCTCGCCCTTCTTTAGCCTCATCAGTCATATAAGCCAAGCGGGTTGCCTCTCCTGCAAAAACTTGTTGCCCTACCATGCCGTCATCTGTAAGATTCATGGCAAATTTCAACATTTTGATAGAAGTTGGTGATTTAGCTAAAATTTCTTGAGCCCAATCATAAGCGGTTTGTTCTAGTTCGTCGTGTGGAATCACTGCGTTTACCATTCCCATTTCATATGCTTCTTGAGCAGAATAGTTTCTTCCTAGAAAGAAAATTTCACGTGCCTTTTTTTGTCCGACCATTTTGGCAAGATAAGCTGAGCCATAGCCTGCATCAAAACTAGTTACGTCAGCATCTGTTTGTTTGAAAATGGCATGTTCTTTACTTGCTAAGGTCAGGTCACAAACTACATGTAATGAATGTCCGCCACCCACAGCCCAGCCGTTCACGACACAGATTACAGCTTTTGGCATAAAGCGGATAAGTCGTTGAACTTCTAAAATATTTAGTCTATGGTAACCATCTTCACCTACATACCCTTGATGGCCTCTAGCTTTTTGATCTCCTCCACTACAAAAAGACCAGCCTCCGTCTTTTGGAGAAGGACCTTCTGAAGATAAGAGAACCACTCCAATCGAGGTGTCTTCGTGAGCATCTTTGAAAGCATCTAGTAATTCTGATGTAGTTTTCGGACGGAAAGCATTTCGAACCTCAGGTCTATTAAAAGCAATTCGTGCTACTCCGTTATACTTCTTGTAAGTAATGTCTTCGTAATCTTTGACAGTTTTCCAGTTTATTGTACTCATTTTTTTATTATTTTAGCCAAAATTACACCTTTTTTAAATTATAAACGATATTCAAACGAATGAAAAAACTTGTTATATCTGCTTTTACGCTATTTTCCTTAGGGTTGTTTGCCCAAACTTACCAATTTCAAAATGTTATTGATATAGAAAGCACTCCGGTTATTTCTCAAGACAGAACCGGAACTTGTTGGAGTTATGCAACGATTTCTTTTTTAGAATCGGAGATTATCCGATTAAAAGGACAAAAAATTGATTTGTCCGAAATGTATAATGTTCGAAATACCTATATGGAAAAAGCCGAAAATTATGTGATGCGACAAGGTAAGGCTCAGTTTTCTCAGGGTGCTTTAGGGCACGATGTTATTTTTAGTGTTGAAAAATATGGAGTTGTTCCTATTGAAGCTTTTCAGGGTAAAGAAGACTCACAAGAAAAACATGATCATACGGAAATGGAATCAACATTAAAAGGTATGGTAGAAGCTTTTTCTAAAACCAAAAAACTTTCGCCAAAATGGAAACAAGCCATCAGTTCGGTTCTTGATGTATATATGGGAGAAAATCCGGCTGAATTTGTTTTTGAAGGTAAAAAATATACTCCGAAGAGTTTTTTAGCCTATACTAAAATCAACCCTAAAGATTATGTATCGCTTACTTCGTTTATGCATCAACCTTTTTACGATTCGTTTATTTTAAACATTCCAGACAATTTTTCTAACGGAAGTTTCTATAATGTTCCGATAAATGAACTTATAGAAAATATAGACAATGCATTAGCCAAAGGTTTTACAGTAACCTTAGATTGTGATGTAAGCGAAGTAGGGTTTTCTGCTAAAGAAGGGATTGCGGTAATTCCTTTAGATGCTGAAGACAAAGAAAAAGCTTTTTTGAAGGAGATTAAACCTGAAATGACGATTACACAGGAGTTCCGACAACAAGAATTTGAAAACTTTAATACAACAGATGACCATCTGATGCATATTGTTGGTAAAGTAAAAGATCAAAACGGGAATATTTATTATACCGTAAAAAATTCTTGGGGAAGTTCAGGCGAAAGAGTAGGGAACAACGGATATATTTATATGAGCGTGCCTTACACTCAGTTAAAAACCATCTCAATTATGGTACATAAAGATGGACTTTTGTCTAAGACAAAAAAAAGCTTAAAACTTTAATTTTTAATAGCAGTAAGAAAAATAAATAGTATTTTTGGCTCAATTTTAACGAAATTCAGATTATGAAAAAAATAGTTTTAATCCTGTTATTACTTACAGCAGGTCTTGCAAATGCTCAATTTGGTATCAAAGGTGGTGCTAACTTTTCTAACATTGACGGAAAAATGGGAAATATGGAACTTGATACTAAAATCAGTTATCATATTGGAGCATTTTATGAAGTTACGATAGGCAGTAGTTTTTCTTTTCAACCTGAAGTGATTTTTTCCGTTCAAGGAGCAGATATAGATTCTTCTCACGCTCTTGACGAAATTGACTTAAAATACATCAATATACCTATGTTGATGAAAATTTATTTAACTCCACGTTTGAGCATAGAAGCAGGGCCTCAATTTAGTTATCTTACAAGTCATAATCTCAAAAATTATAACACTGAAGATTTTGATTTTGCTTTGGCAGGCGGGCTTTCTGTCTATTTAACAAACAGCTTTTTTATCCAAGGAAGATATGTTCATGGATTGAGTGAGTTTTCTAAAGATGCAGAAGTGAAAAACAAGAATATTCAACTCTCTTTAGGGCTTCATTTTTAATTATTCGGAGGTTGTAAAATCTATAATCTGATTGATGACCTTTGAGTCACCTAGTATTTTGCGGTGTCCGAGGCCCTCGGTTATTAATAATTTACCATCCTTAAGATTGTCATAGATGTGCTGTGCACAATGTACAGGCACGTCTTTATCTTGTGTGTCGTGAATGATCAGAACAGGAATTAAAATATTTTGAGCAGCCTGAAAAACATCAAATTCTGAAATTGTGTTTTTTAAGCGAGATTCAAACTTTGATTTCAGTTTTACTGAAATGCTTTGTTTGAGCTGTAAACTCTCGACAAAACCCTCAAAAATATCCGAAACTACATCTCCACTTCCAATGGTTATGGCTTTATCTGTTACCAATCCTCTTTTAATTGCATTCATAACCGACATTCCTCCCAGCGAATGACCAATAGCTACATCAAATTTTCCGTAAATTTTTTGCAACTCAAAAATACATTCTATAAACATAAGCATATGGCTTATTTTTCCTTCAGACTTTCCGTGGGCAGGAGCATCAAAACTAATGGTCATATAGCCATTTTTACGAAGTGCATTAGCTATGCTTACTAATTGTGTTCCCCTTCCAGACCATCCGTGTACTAAAAGTGCTTTTTTATCGCTTTTTCCATATTCAAATACTCGTATCTTTTTTTTGATGGAAGGAATATCAATGTATTTCTGTATAGAACCTTTCTCCATTTCTTCTTCTCTTTTCGGAGCCTTATGGTTGATAGGAGTAATAAAAAGCTTGTAGGCAAAACTGGTCGCGAGGTTAGGTGATAACGACTCTAACAGTTTTGCTGTTTGTATGATTTTTTTCGGAATCTCTTGCTGTGGTCTTGGTTTATTTGTTTCCATTATTGTTGAGAATTATAAAACAAACTCAAATTGTCTTTTAATATAAAGGTTTCAGAATGCTTCTTAGAATTAAAGTCAGGGGCTTTTATTCCTTTTTTCAAGGTCAAATAAGAAGTAAAAATACGGGCTTCATCCCATAAATTATCATCTATAAATGATTGTAGGACTTTGGCTCCACCTTCAATAATTACAGATTGTATTTTGTGTTTATACAGTATGTCTAAAATTTGTGAATTTAGGTTGTTTTTAAAATTAATAGTTTCAAAAAATAAATTTTTCTGATTTGATATTTTGTGTTTTTCAGTAATGAAAATCGTTTTTGAACGGTTGTCATAAACCGAGTAATCTTCCGGGATTTTTAACTCTCTATCCAAGATTATTCGCGCCGGATTTTCTCCCTTCCAATCTCTTGTATTGAGTTTGGGATTGTCTTGTAATACAGTGTTGGTTCCTACCAAAATAGCTTGTTCTTCAGACCGCCATTTATGAACTAATTGTCTGGAAAATTCGTTTGAAATCCAAACAGGTCTGTTGTGATCTTTGTGTAAGGGAGCGATAAAACCGTTTTGGGTTTGAGCCCATTTTAGAATAATATACGGACGTTTTTTTTGATGAAAGGTAAAAAAACGTTTGTTTAGCTCGTTGCATTCTTTTTCTAAAAATCCGAATTCAACTTCAACCCCTGCATTTTTGAGTTTGGAAATTCCGTTTCCACATACTTCAGCAAAAGGGTCGATGGTTCCTATCACCACTTTCGGAATTTCATATTCAATAATCAAATCAGCACAGGGCGGAGTTTTTCCGAAGTGAGAACAAGGTTCTAGATTGACATAAAGAGTACTTTCTTTCAAAAGATTTTTGTCTTTCACAGCCTCTATAGCGATAACTTCTGCATGTGATCCGCCTGGTTTTTTGTGCCATCCTTCTCCAATAATTTTATCTTTATGCACAATTACACTTCCAACCAACGGGTTTGGGTAAGTAGTTCCAATTCCGTTTTGGGCTAGCTCTAAACAACGGTGTATGTAGGTTTGATGCGAGTTCATCATGAAAATTCTAACGAAAACTCAAAGGTAGAGATAAAAACATCAACTGATAAAATTCCAGATGTTTTTCTTTTTGGCAATTTCTAAAAAAGCTTCTCGCAACTTTTGGTGTTCTGGCAACTGAAGTGCTGCATCTTTTCGTAAAATATCGAAAGCGGATGCTCTGGCAAGAGACAAAATCTCTCTGTCTTTAACGATATCAGCAATTTTTAGGTGCAACACTCCACTTTGTTGGGTTCCCATTAAGTCTCCCGGACCACGAAGCTTTAGGTCCACTTCTGCGATTTCGAATCCGTCATTGGTTGCTACCATGGTTTCCATTCGTGTTTTACTATCGCTTGAGAGTTTGTAAGAGGTCATTAAAATACAATAACTCTGTTCGGCTCCACGTCCTACACGACCTCTTAGCTGATGCAATTGCGACAGCCCGAAGCGTTCTGCACTTTCGATAACCATTACAGAAGCATTCGGAACATTAACTCCAACCTCGATGACAGTAGTAGCTACCATGATATTTGTTTTTCCTTCGGCAAATCGCTTCATTTCAAAATCTTTGTCTTCGGGTTTCATTTGTCCGTGAACTACACTAATGCTGTACTTAGGGAGTGGAAAATCTCTCGAAAGAGCTTCATAACCATCCATCAAATCTTTGTAATCCATCTTTTCGGATTCTTGAATAAGTGGAAACACTACGTACACCTGTCGGCCTTTTTCGATTTCGTCTTTCATAAACTTCCACACTTTGAGTCTCGAATTATCAAAACGGTGTGTTGTAATGATTGGTTTTCGTCCTTTGGGAAGTTCGTCAATTACAGAAATATCTAAATCTCCGTACAAACTCATCGCTAATGTTCTCGGAATTGGAGTAGCAGTCATCACCAAAATATGAGGCGGAATCGTATTCTTTTTCCAAAGTTTTGAGCGCTGTTCTACGCCAAAACGATGTTGTTCGTCGATGATAGCTAGACCTAAGTTCTGAAACTGTACTTTATCTTCCAAAAGAGCGTGAGTTCCGATTAAAATCTGCAGACTTCCGTTTTCTAATTCTTCATGAATGATTTTTCGTTCGGCTGTTTTTACCGAGCCTGTCAAGAGTTTTATGTTAATGTTTAATTCTTTTGCAAAGCCTTGAATGCTTTCAAAATGTTGAACAGCCAGAATCTCGGTCGGAGCCATAATACAAGTTTGGAAACCATTATCTAAGGCAAGTAACATGGCCATAAATGCTACTATGGTTTTTCCTGATCCTACATCACCCTGCAAAAGTCTGTTCATTTGTGCATTGCTTCCTAAGTCGTTTCGGATTTCTTTAATAACTCGCTTTTGTGCATCTGTAAGCTCGAATGGTAAATGATGTTGAAAAAACGTATTGAAATAATGACCTACTTTTTCGAAATTATGTCCTTTAATCTTGTTTTTTCGGATGAGATTTTGCGTAATGAGTTGGAGTTGGATAAAAAATAATTCTTCGAATTTCAACCGAAATTGAGCTTTTGCCAACAACTCTGCACTTTGCGGAAAATGCACGTTAAAAATTGCTTCGGTTTTGGAGATGAATTTATATTTTTCAACTATTTCGGGCGGGAAAACTTCGGTAAACAAGGCTCTGACCTCCAAAAAGAGCTGTTGCATTGCCTTGTGTATTATTCTAGAAGTTATATTTTTTTTAGCTAAAAGTTCTGTGGAAGGGTAAACGGGTTGCATAACCGAGCGTAAACTTTGTTTGTGTTCGGATAACAATTCCATTTCGGGATGAGGCATAGAGAATACTCCTCCGATCAAATTTATTTTTCCAAATATTACATAAGGTTCGTTGATTTTTAGGTTTTCTTTAATCCATTTATAACCCTGAAACCACACGAGTTCCATTTTTCCGGTATCGTCCACAAAAGTAGCCACAAGTCGTTTTCCTCTTTTTTGTTCAACGACCTTTATATGTATGATTTTTCCGACAATCTGAACTTCTGTATTGAAGGCAGGTTGTAATTGATTGATTTTGTAATATCTGGTTCTGTCAATATACCTATTTGGGAAGAGTTGCAATAAATCTTCGTATACAAAAATTCCCAATTCTTTTTTGAGTAAATCGGCCCTTTGAGGACCAATTCCTTTGAGATATTCGATTGGGGTTTTAAGTAGATTCATTGTTTGTTTTAGCTTGAATAAAGCAAAAATAAGGAATTATAAGATTTTTTCAACTTGTTAGTGTTATTCTCAAGCTACTCAAGTTTATTAATTCAAAAAATCCCAATCTTTTTAGGATTGGGATTTTTGGTTTTTAGATGATGTTGCTTAATCTACGTTATCGTGCAAGAATGAGTTGTTGTTACGCAACTGTAAGTCATTGTTGCTGTCTGTACTCAACGAAGTACGCGATTTTTCCGATTCAGCTGTATAAGGATTAAGTTCTACGTTTTGACGTCTATAAGCTGGTTCTTTTTCTAGCTCTTCGATGCGTTTGGTGTTGTTGTGGAACTTATAATTAAAATCTTTCATCTTTCTTCTTCTTTCGTCAGCACGAGCTTTTAAAGCTTCCTCAATGGTCATTTCGGTTAAAGGTAAACTCTCTCCAACAAAAGGCTCTTCTTTTGGTTTTTGTACTTCAGTTGGAGCTTCTTCTTTTAAAGTAAAGTTTAGCTCTGCAGGAATCTCTTCTGATGTTTTATGTGCTGGTTTCGAATTCATTAAAGAGTTTTCGACTTCCATGTATTCTTCTAAAGAATATCTTTTTACTCCTGTTTGATCTACATCGGTTATCGGAATTACGTGTATAGGGTCTTTTACTTTTATCTCTTTGGTTTCTGTCGAAAGCTCAAACAATAACTCATTTTCACGCTTTTCTTCTTTGGATGCTAAGGGTAATTCTATTTCACTCTTTTTAAAATCCTCCTGAACAGCCGGAACAATTTCGAATACTACATCTAAATTTTTGATAAACTCAGTTGTTGGAATCAAGTCAGTCTGGAAAACTTCAAATTGAGTTTCTTGACTCGGTGCTTGAACAGTCGCTTCTTCGATCTGAAAATTTTGTTCTTCAATTTGATTTTCAGAGGTATCTTCTTCTAAGGTAAAAATGATTTTCTCTTCAGCTAGAGTTGAGACGTTCTGATTTTGTATTGGTGTTTCTTCTGTTTCAGGGCTTAAATCCATAACAGGCGGAACCGTTGTTTTTTGTAAAAGATTTTGTTCTAATTTTTGTTCGTCTTCTAGCGAATGTATAATCTTTTTTTGCTCAATATTTACAATGTCATTTTGTTGTTCTGAGTCGAATCCTGTGGCAATAACAGTAACTGCAATAGCATCTCCAAGGGTTTCGTCTTCTCCGACTCCCATAATGATGTTGGCGTTATGTCCTGCTTCGCTTTGGATATGTTCGTTTATTTCTCCGATTTCGTCTATCGTAATTTCGTTTGAACCCGAAACTATTAAAAGCAATACATTTTTGGCTCCCGTAATTTTGTTGTCATTCAGTAGAGGAGAGTCTAATGCACTTATAATGGCTTGTTTTGCTCTATCTTCACCCGAGGCAGTTGATGATCCCATAATAGCTGTTCCGCTATTTGAAAGCACTGTTTTTGCGTCTTTCAGGTCAATGTTTTGCGTATAATGGTGTGTAATTACTTCTGCAATTCCTCTTGATGCAGTTGCTAATACTTCATCAGCTTTTGAGAAACCTGCCTTAAAGCCTAAATTTCCGTAAACTTCGCGTAATTTATTATTGTTAATTACTATCAGAGAGTCTACTTGTTTTCTAAGCTTTTCTATTCCTCTTTGGGCTTGTTCTAATCGGTTTTTTCCTTCGAATTGGAATGGCATAGTTACTATGCCTACGGTAAGAATATCTCTTTCTTTGGCCAATTGAGCAATAACCGGAGCTGCTCCTGTTCCGGTTCCTCCTCCCATTCCGGCAGTTATAAAAACCATTTTGGTTTGTGTATCCAGCATTTTTTCAATATCCGAAATACTTTCGATAGCAGATTGTTGTCCTACATCAGGATTTGCACCTGCTCCTAATCCTTCTGTCAAGTTTACTCCAAGTTGAATCTTATTGGGAACAGGGCTATTTTGCAAAGCTTGAGCATCGGTATTGCAAACCACAAAATCTACTCCTTTGATTCCTTGTTTAAACATATGGTTGATAGCATTGCTTCCTCCACCACCAACTCCAATAACTTTGATTACATTTGATTGGTTTTTTGGCAAATCAAATGTGATACCTCCGAAATCTGTGTTTTCTACCATAACTCTATATTTTTATTCTGCGTTTTCTAAAAAATTTTTAATCTTTTCAATATATTTTTCGAAAAAGGTTTTTCTTTCTGCTTTTTTAGGTTTCTCAGAAATTATTTCTTCTTCTTCTTTTATGTCTTCTGACGTACTTGGTTCAAAAACAGGTTCTTCTGTTTTTATTTCAGGCACTTCAGGTGTTGCACTACGAGTGTTGTTTTCTATACTGTTCATCACCAGTCCTACAGCCGTTGAATAAATCGGGCTTGACAAATCTTCTGGAGAATTTCCTGCCAAATGCTCATTCGGAAAGCCTATTCTGGTGTCCATTCCTGTGATATATTCTACTAATTGCTTGATGTGTTTTAATTCAGCTCCTCCTCCTGTAAGAACTATACCTGCAATTAGTTTCTTTTTTGGATCGTCATATCCGTATGCTTTTATTTCGTTAAAAACCTGTTCAATAATTTCAACTACTCTGGCATGGATAATTTTTGATAAATTTTTAAGCGATATTTCTTTTGGGTCTCTGCCTCTAAGTCCCGGAATTGAAACGATTTCGTTGTCTTTGTTTTCTCCCGGCCAAGCCGAACCGAATTTAATTTTCAAGAGTTCCGCTTGTTTTTCGATAATCGAACAACCTTCTTTAATATCTTCGGTGATTACGTTTCCTCCGAACGGAATTACAGCTGTATGACGAATGATTCCATCTTTAAATATCGCTAAATCAGTAGTACCACCTCCTATGTCAATCAAGGCTACTCCAGCTTCTTTTTCTTCTTGCGACAATACTGCATCAGACGAGGCAAGAGGTTCAAGGGTTAATCCTGATAAATCTAATCCTGCACTTTTGATACATCTTGCCACATTTCGTATAGAAGAAGCTTGTCCTACTACTACATGAAAGTTGCTTTCTAAACGGCTTCCGTACATTCCGATAGGTTGGTCTGTTGTTTCGTAGCCGTTTATTTTATATTCCTGAGGTAGAACATGAATAATTTCTTCTCCAGGATGCATGGTGAGCTTATGAACTTGGTTGATAAGTAATTCGATATCATCTTCATTGATAACTTCTTCAGCATTTGGTCGGCTGATGTAGTCGCTGTGCTGAATACTGCGGATGTGTTGTCCTGCGATTCCGACTACTACATCATTTATTTTATATCCAGAGTCATTTTCAGCTTCTGCAACAGCTTGTTGAATAGATTGAATGGTTTGTGTAATGTTGTTTACGACACCTCTTGCAACTCCTAAGCTTTTGGCTTTTCCGACTCCAATAATTTCGAGTTTTCCGTATTCATTCTTTTTACCAATCATTGCTACGATTTTGGTCGTACCAATATCTAATCCTACTGCAATGTTTTCTTTTTCCATAATCATCTTACTTTTTGGTGCAAACCACCTGCTTTGTAAACTTTAAATTAATTTGGCTATATTCTTCTATTAAATCATCTTGGGATGCCTTCTGAAAAAATGCCTTATAATTATTAAACTTCTGTTCCATATCCGTTGGTTTCCCGAAAATTATATCATAGCTATAGTTTCGGTTTTTCATAATGATGTCTTTGTTGTCTTTTACTTCTATCGAAATAATGTTTTTTTTCAAAAATTCATCATCATAAATATATCTTAACAGCCCAGTTAATTCTGCTTTGTTGTCTTCAGAAAAACGTCCGGAAACCAGAGGCACTCGAGCCGAAAAATTATCTGAAATAGGCATCTGAGTCCCTTGATAATCAATGTAAAACGAATGATTCTCTTTATAGATTCTGGCAATAGGAGTTTTTTGTTTTACTTCAGCTTTTAGTTTACCGTCTATGGTTACGTACACTTCCGCTCTTTCTATAGTTTGGTTATTCGTAAGCACACTTTCCAACGCTCTCAAAATTAATTCATCTTTAACAATGGTTCGGTCTCGGCCTATTTTTTCTATTAACAACTTATTAACCGTTTCTTCTGTTATAAACAGCCTACTTTCTCCGTGAAATTCTATTTCTGGTTCTGTAATTATACGTTTTTTGTTTCGCTCTAAACCGAAAGCGTACAAGAATACTACTGCTATAAGCATTAGCACAAGTCGTATGTTATTCCAGTTTAGTTTTTTCATTTTTTTTTTGTTTCACCGAGCTTCTCAGAGTTGTCTCTGAGAGCCTCAAAGTTTTATTTATAAAATTGCTTTATATTTCGTTTAAAAGTTTATTTTTTTCTGTTTTCCCTGAGTTTACTCTGAGAATCTTTTTCTAATTATTTTATTTTCTAAAATATTTTTCAAAGGCATTACCATCTCGCCAATATCTCCAGCTCCTATCATTATAATAATTTGAGCATCAGTGTTTAATACAGCTTCATTTAGGTTTGCTTTTGCGACCAGCTTTTTGTTGTTACTTTTTATTTTATTGAGCAAAACCTCTGAGGTTACTCCTTCAATCGGGAGTTCACGAGCAGGGTAGATGTCCAATAAAATGACTTCATCAAATTGCGATAGACTTTCTGCAAATCCGTCAAAGAAATCTCTGGTGCGGCTAAATAGATGCGGTTGAAAAATGGCTATATTTTTTTTGCTAGGATACAGTTCTTTAACCGCTTGATATACTGCATTTATTTCGGTCGGATGATGCGCATAATCATCTATCAAAACCAAATCATCTGTTTTTATTTTGTACGAAAAACGCCTTTCAATTCCTT